>JALHNS010000058.1 GCA_022843445.1 Gemmata sp. | reverse complement strand
GTTCGTACTGGAGATGAATCCGAACCCGTACCTGAACAGCATCACACTCGTGGACGGGCTGAAGGCGATCGGGAAGAGCTACGAGTGGCTGGTGGCGGAAATGGCGCACGCGGCCGTCGCCCGCGGCCGCGCGTGAGCGCCGCTCACGCCGCAGCCCGGAACACGAACCGGCGGCACAGCACCACCAGCGCGACCAGCGCGAACGCGCCCAGCGCGATCCACGCCGGCACCGCGCCGCCGGACTCGGGCGCGGGCGCGCGCTCGCCCTTCGCGCCCTTGTTCAGGTCGAACGAATCGAAGATGGTGCCGTTCGCGGTGCGGGCCTCGTAGTGCAGCGCGTCGCCGTCGATGCGGATCAGTTGGTACAGTTGCGTGTCCGCGGCGCTCGCCACCATCCAGTCTTCCTTTTCGAGCTTGTAGAACTTCGGCCCGCTCACCGAGACGACGTACACCGTGCCGCGCTCGTGGACCCGCGCGCCGGTGAGCAGGTTGTCTTCGCGCATCACGCCGCTGCGCCCGTAGGTGTGGTCGTGCCCGGTGAGCACGAGGTCCGGGGCGTACTTGTCGAACACCGGGCGCCACGCCTCGCGCAGCTTCTTGTTGTCGCGGCCCTTTGCGGTCGAATAGATGGGGTGGTGGAAGGTTATCACCGTCCACTTGTTGGGGTTGTTCGAGAGCACCTTACCCAGCCACGGCACCTGCTCGTCTTGCTTCTCGTTCGAGTTCAGGCTGACGACCCGCACGCCTTGAATGTCGAAGTAGTACGCGGTCTCCTCGAGGCCCGGCGGGCCGTTCTCGTGAAGCGTGAACTGCGGCTTCCACAGCGGGCTGAGGCGGCTCTTCGGCGCTGCCTTCTTGCCGTCCTTCGGCTCGTCGGCCTTCGGTTCGCCCTTCGCTTCGTCCTTCGGTTCGCCCTTCTCTTCGCCCTTCGGCGCGTCCTTGGGGCCGAACTTCGGGAGCGTAAACCCGCTGTACTCGTGGTTGCCCGGTGTGGGCACGCTGGGGATGCTGCCGTTGATCCACCCGGCCGCGTGGTGCCACTCGCCCCACTCGCCGTCCGCGGTGCCGCGGTTGATCAGGTCGCCCGCGTGGATCATGAACTGCGCCTTGGGCATGTCCGAGTACGCGCCGCGCACCACCCGCGACCAGTGCGAGCGGATTTCGTTCTGCGCGTCGCCGAAGTACATGAAGCTGAGCGGCTCGGGCTTGTCGCTGGCGGTGCGGAACTCGTACCACTCGCTCCACGTCGCGCCGTCGCCGACGCGGTACACGTACTTGGTCGCGGGCTTCAGTTCCGCGAACGTCACGCTGTGGTAGTGGGCCTCGAACAGGTCGCTCTTCACGAACTCGGTTTTGCCTTCAACGGTCTTGGTCTTCTCCGGGTTCGGGCGCACCTTCGCGCCGAGCGAGTCGTGCCCGGTGCCGCCCTCGGAGAGCGCGACCTGCCCGACCGCTTTCGCGCCGGTGGTGTCGGTGCGCCACGTCACGGCCTGCGTGGTCGCGGGGTCGCCGTTCCACGTGAGAATGACGCGATCCGGGACGTGCGTGGGCCGGTAGATCGTCTTCCACGTCGCTTCGAGTTTCTTCTGCGCGGTCGCGGCGGCCTGTTTCTCTTTCGCCAACTGCGCCTTCTCGTCGGCGGTCAGTTCGCTGAACTTCTTTTCCGGTGGCTCTTGGGCGGTGAGTGTCGCGCCCGCGGCGGTCAGCGCGGCGAGCAGCAGGGCGAACGCGAACCGGCAGCGGGTGCGCATCGGAAACAATCCGGTAGGTGTGGGAATCGTCTATTGTCGCGCGCGCCCCGCGAAAGCGGCGTGAAGGTTCGGGGAAAGGTGCGCGTCGGCGAAACCGGTTGCCCGCTGCGCGGTGCGCGGGTATCGTGCAGCGGTTCCCCTTTCACTCCCCAAAGGGTCGCTGCCATGTCCCTGAACCGCCGCAAGTTCCTCTCCGCGACCGCCGCCGTTGGCGTCGCGGCGCTCGCGCCACACTCCTACGCCCGCGTGCGGGGCGCGAACGAGCGCGTGCGCGTCGCGGTCGCCGGGCTGAACGGGCGCGGCAGCGCGCACACCGGCGCGTACGAGAAGATTCCCGGTGTCGAGATCGCGTACCTCGTGGACCCCGATTCGCGCGTCTTCAAGAAGTACGCGAAGCTGGACAAGAACACCCACGCCGCGAAGCCGCTCGCGGACATTCGCAAGGCGCTCGAAGACAAGGAACTGAACGCGGTCAGCATCGCGACGCCGAACCACTGGCACGCGCTCATGACGATCTGGGCGTGCGAAGCGGGCAAAGACGTGTACGTCGAGAAGCCGTGTTCGCACAACGTCCACGAGGGCCGCGTCGCGGTGCAGGCGGCGCGCAAGAACAAGCGCATCGTTCAACACGGCACGCAGAACCGCAGTTCGCAACAGTGGGCCGACCTCGCGGCGCTCGCGGCGAGCGGGAAGCTCGGCAAGCTGCTGGTGTCGCGCGGCCTCTGCTACAAGGACGGCGGCACCGGCGGCAGCACCCGCGGCGACATCGGGCACAAGCCCGCGAAGGCCGCGCCGTCGGAACTCGACTTCAACATCTGGCTCGGGCCGGCGAAGGAGCAGCCGTATCACGAGAACCTCGTTCACTACCGCTGGCACTGGTTCTGGGATTTCGGCAACGGCGACATGGGCAATCAGGGCGTTCACCAGATGGACATCGCCCGCTGGCTCATTCCCGGTGCGACGTGGCCGAAGAGCGTCATCAGCTTCGGCGGCCGGTACGCCAACAACGATCAGGGCGAGACGCCGAACACGCAAGTCACGGTGATGGACTTCGGCGAAACGCAACTGATCTTCGAGACGCGCGGGCTGAAGTCGGCGAAGTACCGCGGTCAAGACGTCGGCAACATCCTGCACTTCGAGGAAGGTGTGGTCGCGGGCGGCAAGTTCTACCCCAAGGGGAAGGGCGACGGCGAACCGGTGCCGAAGGTGGCGGCGAAGGAGAAGATCGGCGGCGACCACTTCGCGAACTTCATTCAGTGCGTGCGCTCGCGCGACGGCTCGAAGCTGCACGCGGACATCGAAGTGGGCCACATCAGCAGCGGGCTGTGCCACCTCGGGCACATCAGCCACAAACTCGGCACCGACGCGGCCTACGACCCGAAGCTCGGCAAGTTGAGCGGCAGCGAGCACGGCACCGAGGCGCTGGAGCGCATGGCCGAGCACCTGAAGGACAGCGGCATCAAGTTCGACGGGAAGAACCTGCGCGTCGGGCGCAAACTGGACTTCGACGCGAAGGCGGAAGCGTTCCAAGACAAGGAAGCCAACGCGCTGCTGACGCGCGCCTACCGCAAGGGCTTCGCCGTGCCCGACAAGGTGTAGCCAAAGAGGTTTTACCGCAGAGACCGCAGAGACCGCAGAGGAAGACAGAGTGCAGTGAGTTCTCACTACATTCTTCTGTGTCTTTCTCCGCGTCCTCTGCGTTCTCAGCGGTGAACCATGTCTTCTCTTCTCGTCTTCGCCCTCTGCGCGCCGTGCGCGGAGCCGGTTGTTGCGGCCGATCTCGTCGTTCACAACGGGAAGGTGTGGACCGGCGACGTCGCGAAGCCCGACGCGCAAGCCGTCGCGGTGTGGCGCGATCGCATCATCAAAGTCGGCACCGACGCCGAGGTGCTCGCGCTCGCCGGCGCGCACACGAAGCGCATCGACCTGAAGGGCGCGCGACTCGTGCCCGGGTTCTACGACAGCCACCTGCACTTCCTCGGCGGGGGGCGCTCGGTCGCGGCCGTGTACCTCAAAGACGCCCAAGACGAAGCCGAGTTCGGGAAGCGCCTCAAGGCGTTCGACGAAACCACCTCGCGCGGCCGGTGGGTGCTCGGCGGGCTGTGGGACCACGAAAAGACCTTCGCCGGCGCGCTGCCCACCGCGGCGCTGCTCGACAAGTACGTGAAAGAGCGCCCGGTGTTCATCCGCCGCTACGACGGGCACATGGGCGTCGCCAACTCCGCGGCGCTGAAGCTCGCGGGCGTCACAAAGGACACCAAAGACCCGGCCGGCGGCGTGATCGAGCGCGACAACGCCGGCGCGCCTACCGGCGTACTCAAAGACAACGCGATGTCACTTGTGGAGCGGCTGGTGCCGGAACCGGACGAGGAAGAGATTCGCGAGGGCGTCCGTGCTGCGCTGAAGGCCGCGGCCGAAGTGGGTGTGACGAGCGCGCAAGACCTCGACGGTAGCGCCCCGGAAACGCGGCGCAAGTTGTTCCGCATTTACCAACAGCTCGCGCGCGACGGGAAGCTGACGTGCCGGCTCGACCTGCGCTGGCCCATCGCGCAGTATCGCGAGTTGGCGAACGCGGGCGTGAACTCGGACTTCGGTTCGGACTTCGTGCGGATCGGCGGGCTGAAGGGCTACATGGACGGCTCGCTCGGCAGCAGCACCGCGAAGATGTTCGACGCTTACGCGAGTGACGCGAAGACGACCGGCGTGTTCGTGACCGAACCGGGCGACATGCGCGCGCTGGTGCGCGCCGCCGACACCGCCGGGCTGAACGTGTGCGTTCACGCCATCGGCGACCGCGCGAACGCGGAACTGCTGGACATCTTCGAGACGGTGGCGAAGCAGAACGGCCCGCGCGACCGGCGGTTCCGCGTCGAACACGCGCAGCACCTGCGCCCGGCCGACATCCCGCGGTTCAAGCAACTCGGGGTGATCGCGTCCATGCAACCGTTCCACGTCGCCGACGACGGGCGCTGGGCCGAGGGGCGCATCGGCGCGAAGCGGTGCGCGAGTTCCTACGCGTACCGGGCGCTGTTGGACGCGGGCGCGGCGCTGGCGTTTGGCTCCGACTGGCCGGTCGCGCCACTCGACCCGCTGGTGGGCATCGACGCGGCCGTGAACCGGCGCACGCTGGACGGCAAACACCCGAAGGGCTGGTTCCCGGAGCAGCGCATCACCGTCGCCGAAGCGGTGCGCGCCTACACGCACGGCAGCGCGTTCGCGGCGTTCCAAGAGTCCGACCGCGGCACCATCGCGGCCGGGAAACTCGCGGATTTCGCGCTGCTGTCGCGTGACATCTTCGCCGAAAGTGAGCGCGACAAGATCGCCGACACGAAAGTGCTGCTGACTGTGGTCGGCGGCAAAGTGGCCTTTGCGCGGAAGTGAGGGTGTCTGGTAGCCCGACGCGTGAGCGAGGGTCGGTCGTCAAACCACGACTGAAACCCTCGCTCACGCGTCGGGCTAGAAACGATGAGGGCAACACGATGCGCGTGTTGAAGGGGCACACCGGGAAGCTGCGGGCGGTGGCGTACTCGCCGGACGGCGCGAAGCTCGCGACCGCCGGCGACGCGGGCGTCACGATCCTGTGGGACGCGAGCACCGGCCGCGAGCTGTCGCGCTTCAGCGCGCCGGAAACAGGCGAGCGCATCGACGCGGACGAAAAGCGCGTCAGCCATTTGGCGTTCTCACACGACAGCAAGTTGATCGCGACCGGCACCGGCGGCGGGTGGGGCAACGGCCGCGTGCGCATTTGGGAAGTGGAGACGGCGCGCGAGGTGCCGTTCCCGGACGAACTGGGCGAAAGCGCCGCGCCGATGGTGTTCGCGCCCGACGACACGCGCCTCATTCTCAGGCACGGTCGCGGGCACTACGGCCGGCCGAAACGCTTCGCCAGTGGCGTCTTGGCTTGGAACCGCAAGACGGGCGCAATCGAAGGGCCGTTCGTCGAGTCGGCCGACACCCCGAGCGCGCTGGCGCTGTCGGTCAGTGCCAATCTGCTTGCGGACGCCGACGAGTCCGCCGTGCGGTTGTGGAGCCTGACCGACAAGACGGCTCAGGGCAAACTCCGGCTCCCGAAGATTCCGCTCTCGCACCTGCGCACGATGGTGCAAAGTATCTCGTTCTCACCGGACGGCACGAAGCTCGCAGTCGCGGGCGGAACGGACGTGTTCACCTTCAACGTGCGGGATCGGGTGCCGCGCAGCACGATCCGCGCGCACGAGAATCAGGTCGCGGCGGTCGCGTATTCGCCGAACGGCCAGTTGCTCGCCACCGCGAGTCAGGACGGCACCGTGCGGCTGTGGGACGCCGACGCCCTCACCGAGCGCGGGGCGTTCGATTGGGGGCTGGGGAAGCTGCGCAACGTCGCGTTCGCCCCGGACGGCCTGACCATCGCCGTAGTCGGCGAAAAGTCGAAGGTGGTGATCTGGGACGTGGACGCGGGTTAATCACCCGAGGTACTTCTTGGGGATCTCCGCGCCCGCGACGTACATCAGCTTCGCGATTTTGCACATCTGGTACACGTTGATGCGGAAGTCCGGGCAGGTGCTCACGAGGCAGTACGCGTCGGTGGGCGTGAAGTTGTACTCCGTGATGAGCCAGTCCATCAGGTTGAACGTCGCGGTCTCCACCGCGACCTCCAGCGGCTTGTCCGCGAACACCGACACGATGCTGTCCGGCTTCTCAATGCGCATCCACGGGGTGCGCTTCTGCTTTACCACATCGAGCTTCACGCGCACCGTGGCTTTCGTTTCTGCGGCTGTGCCGGTGAACTCGGTGTCGCCTTGGCTCGCGTGAACGTCGCCGAGGTAGAACAGCGCGCCGGGGTGATACACCGGCAGCGAGATGCGGTTGCCCGGGGCGCAGTCGCGGACGTCGAGGTTGCCGCCCCACGGCCCTTGCCCGTCTAAACTCGTCACCACTTCGCGGTCCGGGCACACGCCGAGCGTGCCGACGAACGGCGTGATGGGCCACTGAATCTTGTCGGAAAAGTGGAGCGTGCCGTCGCGCGTGGTGCCGCTGGGGCCGGGCGTGTGCTTGAAGATTTTCGTGGTGTAATCGCCGCTCAATTCGGGCCACCGCGTCGATTCGCCGAGCGGCCCGCGCCGCGGCCCGATGGCGACCCACGAGTAGTCGTCCACGGTGACGCTTTCGAGCGTCACGACGAGGGTATCGCCGCGGTCCGCGCCTTCGACGAACACCGGCCCGCCGATGGGGTTCGCGGTCGGCGGCGTGCGGTCGAAGCCGGGGCGCTTGCCGGGAATGGCTTTGTCTTCGGGCGTCTTGAAGTAGCCGGTGCTGGCGTCGTAGGTCTCGATCTCGAACGCCTCGCCCGGCCGCACGCGCAACAGCGGCTCGTCGCGGAAGTCGAACGCGTACTTCTTGGCCTGCTCGCGGGTGATGCGCTGCATGTCGTACCTCGGATGTGTCGCGTACCGGCGGGAATTTGTCTTCAGCTACTCAATCGGAGTAAACACCGCGTGAGCCATTCCGACTCCAGAGTTGTATTGTCCGTCGCGGCAGACCGGCCCTTGTTGGAAGCCGGATACGTCGAGGTGTTGTGCCAGCCGTTGGCACAAAGAGTGTTCCGTGTCAGTTTCACTTCCTAACACCCGCACTCCGCTGAACGTCGCCCAACCGGTGAGCGAGAACGGCAAGTCGCTTTCGTATTCTTCACTCCAGTACACCGCGCATATTCCGTCCCACTCGATGCGGAAGCGAATGCCATCGCGCTCGAGGAAGCGCAATCGCGCACGCGGAATGTCCACATGCTGGAGGAGATAGAAGCTCCCGTTCCGCTCTCCGAATTCGTCCACGTATTCGGTCCACTCGACCGTGCGGCCTGCAACGTCCTTCCAATCGCGGATCGGGAAGTTTAGATTGTTCTTGTACACCCGCACATCCCACATGTCGTTGCCCGGGGCGGGTGCGGCAGCAAACTCCAAGTGCCACGTCAGCCGCGTGCTACCTGTGGGGTTGTACTTCGCGGACCAGTAGGGATCGGGAATCGCGGCCGTGAGAGTCGCTGCCGTGACATCGAACTGCCTGTCCTTGAGTGCAATCCGCATGTCGCACCGTTCGGTTGACTGGACGAATTACGTCAGTTTGCTTCTGGTATTCGAGCCGCACTCAGTTGCGTTTTGCTTGTTTGTCTTCAACGGCCATTTCGGTGACGTTCCAACCGCCCCAGCGCCACGAGCGCCGCAAGTTGAGCTTCACAAGTCGCGTTGAAGCGAGATCGACAAACGCGATGCGGACTTCGCAACTCCCGATGCGGTCGGGTTCTTGTACGAAGTCGCCAAGGTAGCCCTCCATCCGAAGGCCGTGTTCTGCCGCGTGCCGTTCTGCCTCTCGTGAAGCATCGGTTATCGGCCAGAAATCCAGCTCGCCCGACACTATCCACGCGACGGCACATAGCACCGCGGCGAGCACGAAGAATCGAACGAGTTTGCCACAGGTTTTCATTGCCCGACCTGTCTTACGGTCCCGGTAGTCACCCGGCAAATTACCCGCCGAGTGGTCAACTCGCTTCTGGCTTTCGCGCGCACTCGCGCGCACAATTGCGGCCTATGAAGATCACGCGGGTCGAGACGCACGTGTGCCACGCGCGCATGCGCAACTGGGTGTTCGTCAAGGTAATCACCGACCAAGACGGGCTGTTCGGGTGGGGCGAGGCCACGCTCGAATGGCACACGCGGGCCGTCGTCGGGGCCGTGCAGGACTGCGCCGAACTGATCGTCGGCGAAGACCCCACGCGCGTCGAACACCTGTGGCAGATGATGTACCGCCAGCACTTCTGGCACGGGCACGGCATCGTTCGCGCCACCGCCATCGCGGGCATCGACCTCGCGCTGTGGGACATTCTCGGCAAGGTGTGCGGCGTGCCGTGCAGCAAGCTGTGGGGCGGCCCGGTGCGCGATCACGTGCGCACCTACTGCCACCTCGGCGGCGGCAAAATGGAAGACTTCTACGAGACCGCGGCCGAAGACGCCAAGCGGTTCGCCGACCTCGCGCGCGAAGCGGTCGCGAACGGGTTCACCGCGTTCAAGTGCATGGCTGTACCCCCGACGCTGCCGCTCGAAGGACTTATGCCGATTCGCACCGCGGCGCAATGCGTGGCCGCGATGCGCGACGCCGTCGGTGAGAGCATCGACATTATGGTGGACTGTCACGCGCGGCCGTCGCCGGCGATGGGGTTGCAGTTCGCCAAGGCGCTCGAACCGTTCGGACTGTACTTCCTCGAAGAACCGTGCTGGCCGGAGAGCGTGGACGGCCTCGCGCGCATCAACGCGGCCGTGAGCACGCCGATTGCCACCGGGGAGCGCGTCACGAACCTCGCGGCGTTCAAAGACCTGTTCGCGGCCGGCGCGTGCGACGTGTGCCAAGTGGACATCACGCACTGCGGCGGCCTGAGCGAAGCGCGGCGGATCGCGGCGCTGGCGGAGGCGCACCGAATCGCGCTCGCGCCGCACAACCCGCAAGGCCCGGTGAGCACCGCGGCGAGCCTCGAATTCGGCTTCTCGCAGCCGAG
Source organism: Gemmata sp. (assembly GCA_022843445.1). Lineage (GTDB taxonomy): Bacteria > Planctomycetota > Planctomycetia > Gemmatales > Gemmataceae > Gemmata. The sequence continues at coordinate 14,805 of JALHNS010000058.1, read as the reverse complement.
CTATGTGATTTGCGAAACCGTTCACGCGGACGTACCGTGGCGCGCCGATGTGGTACAAGAGGGCTTCGCGGTGGAGCCGAAGGGCCGCATCGTGCGGCCGAACGCGCGCCCCGGCCTCGGCATCGTGATTAACGAAGCGGAAGTGAAGAAGCACCCGTTCGAACAAGAACTGCCGCAGCGAGTGTTCTACTCGGATGGCAGCGTCGGGGATTGGTAACCCCGGGACCGCGGGCGTCCCGCCCGCCGCTGTGCGGGTGCAGTTGCTGTGCGGTGTGAGTCGAAACCAACCTGAGTTGCGAAGCGGCGGGCGGGACGCCCGCGGTCCCGGGAGAAAGCCAAATGCCCAAGCCACTGCGGGGCGTGCTCGCTATCGCGCACACGCCGTTCACCGATGCCGACGAGATCGATTCGCCCGCGCTGAAGCGCGCGGTGGATTGGGCGTTCGCGGTCGGCGCGGACGGCGTCGGCACCGGGATGGTGACGGAGACGTTCAAGCTCACGCACACCGAGCGCTTGGGGCTGCCGAAACTGCTGGTCGAAGCCGCGACCGGGCGCGGGCCGGTGTTCGTCGCGGTCGGCGCGGAGAGTACGCGCCAAGCGCTCGCGTTCGCGCGCGCGGCCGAGCGCGACGGGTGCGACGCGGTGATGGCCGTTCCGCCGCTCACCGGGCGGCTCAGCGAAGCGCACATGCTCGAACACTTCAGCGCGCTCGCGGACGGGATCGAAATCCCGGTGATCGTGCAAGACGCTTCGGGCTACGTGGGCCAGTCGATCCCGATTCCGGTGTGCGTGAAGCTGCTGGACCGCTACGGCCCCGAAAAGATTCTCTTCAAACCGGAAGCCGCACCGAACGGCCCGACGCTTTCCGCACTCCGCGACGCGACCAACGGCCGCGCGGTGATGTTCGAGGGCAGCGGCGGCATCTTCTTGATCGACAGCTACCGTCGCGGGATTGCCGGCACGATGCCCGGTATGGAACAGCTCGACGGCATCGTTGCGATTTGGAAGGCGCTCCAGCGCGGCGACGAAGCCGCCGCTTACCGTGCGTACTTCCCGGTGTGCGCGCTGGTGGCGCTGCAACTGCAAGCCGGGCTGGACGGCTTCCTCGCGGTGGAAAAGTACCTGATGGTAAAGCGCGGGCTGTTCGCCAACGCGCGCCGGCGCAAACCCTACGGTTGGGAACTGGACGCCGAAACCGCGGCCGAAATCGACCGCCTGTTCGCGCTGCTACAAACGGCGCTCGGCACAACCACATAGGCGCGACGCTGCGCGTGGTGTCTCGAAACGAGCCGCGAACGCCAGTGAGCGGCAGCGCCTGAAGAGCGCTTTCACACGGCGCGTTGCCGCTCACTGGCGTTCGCGGCTCGTGGTCGCTTCGACTGTGCTGCAAGAGAAGTGATGAAAACCAACCTCCTCTCCTTCCTGTGCGCCGCGACGGTCGTCGCGTACCTTCAGCGCTCGGCGCTCGGGGTGCCGTCGAAAGCCATCGAGCGCGAGTTGGAACTCACGTCCGGGGACATGGGCCTCGTGTGGCTCGCGTGGTACATCGGGTACGCGGTGTTTCAATTGCCGTCCGGGGCGCTCGCGGAGCGGTTCGGCAGTAAGCCGGCGCTGGTGGGGTTCGCGGTGATGTGGTCGGCGCTTACCGGCCTCACCGGGTGCGCGACCGGGTTCACCGGGCTGCTTTCGCTGTGGTGCGCCATGGGCGTGGCGCAGGCCGGTATCTTCGTGTGCGCGACGAAAGCCGTCGCGGCGGTGTTCCCGAACACGGAGCGCGCGTTCGCATCGGGCGCGCTCGCGTGCAGTATGGCGGGCGGGGCGGCGCTCTCGCAGTGGCTCACGGGCGAACTGTTCGGGCCGCTGACGTGGCAGCAGGTGCTGTTCGCGTACACGCTGCCGGGGTTCGCGTGGGCGCTGGCGTTCGCGCTCGTCGTGCCGAACCCGGAGCGCGGCGCGCTCCCTGCCGCGCCGCCCGCGGACGTGCCGCGCGCGCCGACCCCGTGGGGCCGGTTGTTCACGAACCCGCACATGGTGCTGCTGTGCGTGCAGCAGTTCGCGCGGGCCGCGGCCACGGCGCTGTTCTTCACGTGGTTCCCGCGCTACTTGCAGGAAACAAAAGGCGTGAGCGCGGCCGAATCCGGCACCCTCTCCGCGATCCCGCTCATCGTCGGCATGTTCGGCGGGCTGCTCGGCGGCGCGATCTCCGATGTCATCCTGTCGCGCACGCGCAACGAGCGCCTCGCGCGGCAGGGCACGGCGTTCGTCGCGATGGCACTTTGCACCGGCGTGTCGGTGGGCGCGTACTTTGTGGATACCGCGAGCGCCGTCGTGGTGCTCGTGAGCGCCGCGGCGTTCTGCGCGTACGCGGCCGGCGGGAACGCCTATGCCATTTCAATGAGAATGGGAGGCACCCGCGTCGCAGCGGTCTTCGCCACCATGAACATGGCCGGGAACGTGGGCGCGGGCGTGTTCCCGTTCGCGCTCGGCAAGATCGCCGACACCACCGGCGATTGGAACCTCGCGATGGTCCTGTTCGCGGCCCTGTTCGGGTGCTCCGCGGTGTGCTGGTTGTTGCTCAACCCCAAAGGCGCTCTCTTGGAGGACCCCACATGACCACGACGCGCGTTCACACCCCGCAAGCGCGGTGCAAGATCGGCTTCGCGCGCGCCGACGTCACCCCGCCGGTCGGCATCTACCACCGCATGTGGGGCGCGGCGACGCACGACCGCGCGACCGGCGTTCACAAGCCGCTCACCGCGACCGCGGTTCACATCGAGTCGCCGTGCGGCACGCACAAGCAGACGCTGCTCGGCCTCGACCACTGCATCATCGACGCGAACGAAATCGACGCGATTCGCAGCGCGTGCAACCCACTGTACCCGGACGACGTGTTCGTGTGCCTGTCGCACACGCACGGTTCGGCGTGGCTCTCGCGCAGTCGCGCGCACCTGCCCGGCGGTGACAAGATCGGCCCGTACCTTGAGATGCTGAAGGGCGCGTGCGCGCTCGCGGTGAAGCGCGCCACCGCGAGCGCTTCGCCGTCCACGCTGGTGTTCGGCGCGGGCCGCTGCGCGCTCGCGGCGCACCGCGACTTCTACGACGAAGTGAGCAACCAGTTCGTGTGCGGGTTCCACGCGGACGGCCCCGCGGACGACACCGTGCTGGTGGCGAAGGCCGTGGCCGACGACACCGGCGAGACGCTCGGCACGATCCTCAACTACGCGTGCCACCCCACGACGCTCGCGTGGCAGAACACGCTGATCAGCCCGGATTACGTGGGCGCGACGCGCGAAGTGGTGGAGGGCGTGACCGGCGGGCCGTGCCTCTTTCTTCAAGGCGCGTCCGGCGATTTGGGGCCGCGCGAGGGCTACGTGGGCGACACGCGTGTCGCCGACCGCAACGGGCGCGAACTCGGGTTCGCGGCGCTGGCGGCGCTCGAAGCGCTGCCGCAACCGGGCACGCACTTCGAGTACACCGGCCCGGTGGTGTCCGGGGCGATCCTCGGTTCGTGGGCGCACCGCGGATTGAGTGATCCCGAGCGCGCGCGTTGCGCTCAGTTCTGTGCGCGCCGGTTCGTGGTGCCGCTCCCGTACCGGCTCGACCTGCCGAAGGTGGACGCTACCCGCAACGAACTGGCGAAGTGGGAAGCCGAAGAGAAGGCCGCTCGCGCCGACGGCGACGCGGCGCGCGCCTCGGACTGCCGCGCGCGGGCGGAGCAGATGACGCGGCAACTCGCGCGGCTGGCGGTGCTACCTCCCGGCCCGGCGTACCCGTTCCGCGTCGCGGCGCTACGGTGGGGCGGCGCGGTGTGCGTGCTGTGCCCCGGCGAACTGTATCAGGTGTTTCAGCGCGAGCTGCGCGCGCGCTTCCCCGGCGTGCCCATTGTGGTGAGTACCGTCACGAACGACTGGCAACCGGGCTACCTGCCGCCCGCGAGCAGCTACGGCTACGGCATCTATCAGGAAGTGATTTCGGCGGTCGCGCCCGGCGCGCTGGAAACGGTCCTCGAAGTGACCGCGCGCGAGGTGAAGGCGCTGCTGAATTGATCGACTTCTGAACGAGCCGCGAACGCCAGTGAGCGGCAACGCGCGGCGAGTGCGCCGAAGCGATTTCGCGCGTCAGGCTTTGCCGCTCACTGGCGTTCGCGGCTCGTAAGTTCGTTTTACGCGCTCGCTTCCAACTCCGCTTGCAGCGCCGCGTACTTCTGTTCGGCGGCGTCGAGCGCGTCGGCGGTTTCGGCCAGCTTGTCGCAGATGCGCTGCAACTCTGCGTCGCTCGCCGGTTCGCCCAACTTCACTTCCAACTCGCCGCGAGTCGCTTCCAGTTCGCTGATGCTCGCCTCCACGCGCTCGAGGTCGGCACGGATCTCGTCCGCGCCGCGGGCGGCGCGCTTCGCGCGGGCCTTCAGTACATCGGCGGGCAGTTTCGCGCGCTCGCTGGCGGCCTCGCGCTCGCCCGCTTCCACTTCCTTGTTCACGCGGTACACGTAATCGTCGTACTTGCCCGGGTAGAGCGCCACGCGGCCCTCGCGCACCTCCACGATGCAGTTCGCTACCGCGCCGGTGAAGTGCCGGTCGTGGCTCGTGAAGATCACCGTGCCCGCGTACCCTTGGATCGCCTCCACGAGCGCTTCCACCGTGTCCACGTCCAAGTGGTTGCCCGGTTCGTCGAGGATCAGCACGTTGTAATCGCTGAGCAGCAAGCCCGCGAGCACCACGCGCGCCCGCTCGCCCCCGCTGAGAACTTTGATCTGCTTGTCCACGTGCGAACCGCGGAACAGCAGCGCGCCGGCGACTTCCAGCACTTCCTGAATCTTGCGGCCCTTGCCTTTGGATTGCAGGTATTCGAGCACCGTGAATTCTTCGGGCAGCGTGGTGTACACGTGCTGCGCGTAGGTGCCGATCTTGCACCCGTGGCCCCACTTCACTTCGCCGCTCAGCGGCTTCAGCGATTCCACCAGCGTGCGCAGGAACGTCGTTTTGCCCTGCCCGTTGTCGCCGACCACCGCCGCGCGCACACCGTGGTCGAGTTCGAGTTGCACGTCTCGGGCGACCTTGCGGTCCGGGTAGCCGATTTCGAGGTCGCGGCAGCGCAGCGCGACGCCCTTGCGCGGTTCCACCTGCGGCGGGCGAATGTGCGGCGTCGGCTCGTCGCCGATGATCTCCACCGTCTCCAGTTTCTCCAGCGCCTTCGCCTTTGATTGCGCGAGGCCGGCGGTCGCGGCGCGCGCCTTGTTGCGCGCGATGAAGTCTTCGAGGTGCTTGCGCTTCGCCATCACCGCGGCGTTCGCGCGCTCGTCCCGCTCGCGGTTCTCGCGGATGAACTCGAGGTAGCCGTCCACCTTACCGGGGAACGACGTGAGCTTGCCGCGAGATAGCCCCAGCGTGTGCGTGCAGGTGGCGTTCAGGAACGAACGGTCGTGCGACACGATGAGGCACGCGCCGCGGTAGTCGCGCAGGAAGTGTTCGAGCAGAATCTGCGTGCGCAGGTCGAGGAAGTTGGTCGGCTCGTCCAGCATCAGCAGGTTCGGTTCGTGCAGCAGTAGCGCGGCGAGCTTGAGGCGCGTCTGCCACCCACCGGACAGTTCCTTCACCGGGCCGTTCAGGTACGCGCCCTTAATTTCGAACTGCCCCGCGATCTCGCCGCACCGCCAGTCCGGTTGGCCGCTGTCGCGCATGAGGTAGTCGAGACCGGTTTCGCCCGGCAGAAACGGGTCGTGCTGGCGCAGGTAGCCGAGGCGCAGGCTCGGGTGCCGCGCCACTTCACCGCTGTCGAGTTCCTCTTCGCCGAGCAGGATGCGCAGCAGCGTGCTCTTGCCGGCTCCGTTGCGGCCGACGAATCCGACTTTGGTGTTATCGCTGATGGTTGCGGTCGCGCCGTCGAGGAGCACTTGGTCGCCGTAGCTCTTGTGCGCGTTGGTGATCTGAAACAGCACGCCCATGTGTCGCGGGTACTCTGGCGGAAGGAAAATGTGATTGTACGAGCGCGCGAAGGCCCGTGCGCGCCCCACCGGGCCGAATTCGCGCGAGGTTCACACGCGGCGCGAACGTAAGAACGGAAGCGCGGTCAGCGGAACAGCTCGTGGACCGGTTCGCCGGTCTCCACGAGTGCGGTGGGGCGGTCTTGCGTGTCCGGGAAGTGGACCTTGCGCGCGTCGATGCCGAGGTGCCGGAACACGGTCGCGGTTACGTCTTGTGGCGTGACCGGGCGGTCGGCGACGTACTCGCCCTTCGACGTGCTGCGCCCGACCGTTTGTCCCATCTTCATCGACCCGCAACCCATCAGCACGCTGAACACGTTCCCCCAGTGGTCGCGCCCGCCTTCGGGGTTCATGCGCGGCGTGCGGCCGAACTCGCCCATCGCCACCACGAGCGTGCGCTGGTACAGCCCGCGGTCGATGAGGTCTCGCACCAGAGCCGCGAGCGCGCGGTCGAACGGCGGGATCAGCAGTTCCGCGCCGGGCTTCGTCGCGAGCCGGTTCGCGGTGCCGTGGTGGTCCCACGGTTCGCAGTTCACCGTCACGAACGGGACGCCCGCTTCCACCAACCGCCGGGCCAGCAGCGCACTTTGGCCGAAGGTGTGCCGGCCGTAGGCGTCGCGCACCTTGTCCGGTTCCGCGGCGATGTCGAACGCGGTCGCCGCCTCGCGGCTGGTGAGCAACTCGAACGCCTGCCGCGCGTGCGGGTCGTCGGCCGCGGTGCGCGCGTCGGCCGCGCGTCGGGCAGTGCCGAGCGCGTCGAGCAGGTGCTTGCGGTCTTCGAGTCGATCAAAAGTGTGGCCGGGAGCGAGCGACAGGTTCCGCACTTTGAACCCGGGCTTGTTCGGGTCCGATTCGGTGTTGAACGGGTTGTACCCGCGGCCGAGGTACGCGGCGTAGTGGAAGAAGTTGTCCGTGCCGCCGCGCAGGTGCGGCACCGCGGCGTAGCCGGGCAGCCCGGGCCGGTGCGCGCCCACCAACTTCGCGGACGCCGACCCCATGCTCGGCCGCCGCTGCACCATGAAGTCCGGCACGTTGAACGCCGGTCCCTCGAACCCGGTGAGCATCCAGTGGTTCGCTTTGGTGTGGTCGCCGGAGCCGTGATTCACGCCGCGGAGCACCGCGAGTTTGTCCGCGATCTTCGCCTGTTCGGGTAGCAGTTCGGAGTATTGCACCCCGGGAACCGCGGTCTTGGTCGCGCCGAACGGCCCGCGAAACTGCGCGACCGCGTCCGGCTTCGGGTCCCACGTTTCGTGGTGCCCCGGTCCGCCGCTCATCCAGAACAGAATCACGCTCGCGCCGGGAACGTGCGGCACCTGCCAGTCGTGTTGTTCCTTCGCGCGCAGGTACCCGCCGAGCGACAGACCACCGACCCCGAGCGCGCCCGCTTGCAGGAACGAGCGCCGGGTCAGGTGGGTGCGATCCGCAGCCGTACCGCCGAACACGCGAAACATGCCCGCCCCTCCGTTGAACAGTCACTCAAAAGTACCATCCAGCAGGGGAATTGTCACGCGGGATTGCCCGCGACGCGCGCCAGTTCCTTCGGGAACGCCGACTCCAGTTCTACCCGCGCGCCGGTGTTCGGGTGGTCGAACGCGAGCTGCCACGCGTGCAAGCACACGCGGCGCGCCGGGTCGGTCTTCGCGCCGTACATGCGATCACCGGCGATCGGGCAACCGAGCCCGGCCATGTGCACGCGAATCTGATGTTTGCGGCCCGTGTCGATGCGCACTTCCACCAGCGAATACGAATCGCGCGACGCCAGCACGCGGTAGGTGGAAACCGCGCGCTTCGCGTCCGGGCCGGGGCGCGTGCCGGCGCGCACGCGCAGGTCGCTCCCTTCGGTAAGCAAGTTCTCGACCCTTCCTTCCGCCACTCGTGGCGCGCCTTCCACCACGGCGAGGTAGGTTTTCTCGGTCGTCTCCCAAGCCGCTTGCAGCGCGTCGCGCGTTTCCTCGTCGCGCGCGAACAGGAGCAGTCCGCTCGTTTCGCGGTCGAGCCGGTGAACCACGAATGCGCGCCCGGCGGCGCGCGCCGCGAGGTAATCGTTCAGCCGCACGAACGCGGTGTCCTGCTTCTCCTTCTCGGTTGCGACGGTGAGCAACCCGGTGGGCTTGTCGATCGCGACGAGCGCCGCGTCTTCGTACACGATGAGCGGGTCGGTGGCGCGCGGCGGGGGCGGCGCGTCGCGCGCGACGAAGACGGTGTCGCCGGCGCGCAGCGGGTGGTCGTGTCGCGTGGCGCTCGCGCCGTTCACCATCACGCGCCCGCTGCGCAAGAGCTGCTTCACCCGCGTGCGGTTCATCGGCGCGAGCGCGGCCAACAGCCATTCCAACAGAAGCGCGTCGGCGGCGGGTGGCTTGAGCGCGTGACCGGGTTGCAAGGGAAACTCTCCGAACTGGCTTGAGGCGCGCGCCGCGGGCGCGCTACCATGCTACCACTTTCCGCGCGAACGGAGACCACCCGTGACCGAACAGGAACTGGCGAGCGAAGGCTGGGACGGGGCGATCGATTTCGTGACGCGGCGGGCCGACGCGCGCAAGAAGCAACTCGCGTTCTGTGCGTGCTGTCGCGTGACGTGGCACCTCGCGGAGTTGGAGTGCAACCGGGCCGCGATCGAAGCGAGCGAAGCGTTCGCCGACGGACAACTACCCCTGCCCACCCTGAAACGGTGCTGGAACGCGATCCGGTTTGAACCGGCGGTGTATTCGGTGTGGCTGCTCGGCGCGGCCGGCCCCGCGGTGGGTGCCGGCCGGCTTCCGCACCTCGAACCACAAACCGAGGTCGACGACGCGGCGCTCCGCGAGTTCGACCTTCTTGAGGAGCGCGAGATCAAAGGTTGGGAGCGGGCGTGGGTCGCCTGCGCGAGCGACGTGTTCGGCCACGAACTAAACGAGTTCCACTTCGAGCACGCGTGGGCCACCGACACCGCGGTCGCGCTCGCGCGCCAGATGTACGATTCGCGCGAGTTCGGCGCGATGCCGATCCTCGCCGACGCGCTCCAAGACGCCGGGTGCGATTGCGACGCGATCCTGAACCACTGCCGCGACACAACCCGCGCGCACGCCCGCGGCTGCTGGGTCGTGGATTTGGTGCTTTCAAGGTAGCAGGCACGCTCCGCGTGCCGTCGCTGAAGCGCGTGGGTGGCTGTGCGGAGTGTGGTGCAACTGACGTGGCCCGAACACACGGCACGCGGAGCGTGCCTACTACCATGAAGGCCGGGCGGCTGCCGACGTCGCGGGCCATTTCTACGGTTGACACGTTTTGATCATACGTATACTATTCATTCGGCGGCGCGAAGTCGCGCGTGCCGAAGGGGGCTTTCGTGCGCGTGTGCGAACGAGCGACGAGCCGCGAACGCGAGTGAGTGGCACCCCGAAGCAGTCCGAGAGTCCGAACTTCGCACCAACCGCGACGGCCACGCGCCGAATCGCGGTAGCGGCGTTTCAACGGCCCGAACTCGGATTCGCTCGCGTTTCGGCTGATTTCGCACATTTTCAAGGCGTTTGCACGGGTCGATTTGGGAGGCTCAAGTTTCGCGCCGGGAATGCCGATGAGTGCGCGTGAGCTACAGTTGCCGGTCGGTTGCGTAAATTAGGGGGTAACGGAATGCCCGGCGCGAACGCGGACCCGGTCGCCGAGACGTTCGGCGTGCCGACAACCACCGACCTCTCCGTCACGCCGCTCCCCGCGCCCGGCAAAGGCTTACGAATGGCCCGGCGACCGCTGTACCCGCTCCGCTTCGACCCGCTCTTCACCGCGAACATTTGGGGCGGCGACCGGCTGCCGAAGCTTCTGAACCGGCCCGCGCCGCACGCCGACCCCATCGGCGAAGCGTGGGTCCTCAGCGACGTGCCCGGCAGCGAGAGCCGCGTGGCCGACGGCCCACTCGCCGGCACCACGCTCCGCGACCTCATGGCCGCGGACGCTGAGCGCATTGTCGGCCGCGCCGCGGCCCCGCAGGGCCGGTTCCCGCTACTGCTCAAGTTCCTCGACGCGCGCCAAGAGTTGTCCGTTCAGGTACACCCGAACGACGAACAGGCGGCGAAGCTCGGCCCGAACAAGTTCGGCAAAACCGAATCGTGGGTCGTTCTGGAAGCGTGCCCGGACACGAGCCGCCTGTACGCCGGGTTCGCCGAGGGCGTGACCGCGGACGGCTTCCGCAAGGCGCTCGCCACCAAGACCACACCGAACATACTTCACAGCTTCGCACCGAAGGTCGGCGACTGCGTCCACCTCGAAGCCGGCACCGTTCACGCCATCGGTCGCAACCTGCTGCTGTTCGAAGTGCAGCAAACCAGCGACATCACCTACCGGTTGTACGACTGGGACCGAGTGGACGCGAAGACGCAGTTGCCGCGCGAGTTGCACGTCGAACAGGCGCTGGCGTGTGCGGACTTTAGCCGCGGCCCGTGCTGGCCCGTGGCCCCGGCCGTCGTTGTGAGCAACGGCGTGCGCCGCGAAGGCTTAGTGAGCTGCCGCTACTTCACACTGGAGCGCCTGACCGCGAGCGTGCCGTTCCGCGTCGGGGCCGGCGGCGCGTGCCGCGCGTACGTGTGCGTGAAGGGGAGCGGCGAAATCGAGAACCGCGGCGCGCGGTTCCCGTTCCGCACCGGCGACGTGTACCTCGTGCCCGCGGAGTGCGGCGCGTGCGTGGTGGTGCCGGGCGAAGAGGTCACACTTCTGGAATGCGCCCCGGCCTAACGGCTCAGCGGCGGCGCTTGGCGGTCCCGCCGAGCGCCGCGAGTTGCTTCTCCGCGTCGCGGCGCAGCTTGCCGCACACCAGTTCGCACAACTCGAAGATCATCGGCTCCGCGATCGAGTACCGCACGAGGTTCCCGTCGCGCGCGCGGGCCACCAGCCCGGCCACGTGCAGCGCGCCGAGCTGCTTGGACACGTTCGCCTGCTTCGCGCCGATCCGTTCGACCAGTTCCCCGACCGCGAGCGGTCCGCCTTTCAACTCCTGTAACAGCGCGAGGCGCGTGGGTTCGGCGAGCGCGCCGAACAGGCGCGCCACGGCTTCGAGCGAATCGCGGTCCAGTGCCACAAAGTACCTCTTGCAATATTGCTAAATGGCGATATTGTGTAATTGCGACGTTCGGTGCCGGTATTCTAGCGCAGACGGCGACCGAAATCTAGCGGGAGGGCGCGGCGATGGGCAAGCGGGTGCTGATCGTGGGGGGCGTGGCCGGCGGCATGAGCGCCGCGACGCGGGCGCGGCGGCTCGCCGAAGACGCCGAAATCGTGGTGTTCGAGCGCGGGCCGCACGTCTCGTTCGCCAACTGCGGGCTGCCGTACTTTCTCGGCGGCGAAATCGCCGACCGCGCGAAACTGCTCGTGCAAACGCCGGAGCGCCTGCGGGCCGCCTTCAACTTGGACGTGCGCACGCGCGCCGAAGTGGTGGGCATCGACCGCGAGCGGAAGGAGGTGCGCGTGCGCGACCGCGCCACCGGGCGCGAGTACGCCGAAGGGTACGACGCACTCGTGCTCTCCACCGGGGCCGCGCCGATCGTGCCGAAGGTGGACGGTGCGCACAGGGCCGGGCACTTCGTCCTGCGCACGCTCGAAGAGATGGACGGCATCGACGCGTGGATCAAAGAGCGGGGCGCGAAAACCGCGGTCGTGGTCGGCGGCGGGTTCATCGGGTTGGAAGTGGCCGAGCAGTTCCATCGCCGCGGGCTGAGCGCGACCGTGGTGGAACGCAACCCGCAAGTGCTCAAGCCGTTCGACCCCGAAATGGCCGCGCACCTGCACCTCGAACTGCGCACGCACGGCGTCGCGCTGCACCTGAACAACGGCCTCGCGCGGTTCGACGCGCCGACCGATGCCGAGTGCGCGGCGGCGTCGGTGGTGGTGCTGGCAGACGGCACGCGCCTCCCGGCCGACGTGGTGATTCTGGGCCTCGGCGTGCGGCCCGAATCGAAACTCGCGCGCGACGCGGGACTTGCCATCGGCGTCACGGGCGGCATCCACGTGGACGAGCACCTGCGCACGAGTGACCCGAACATTTATGCGGTGGGCGACACCATCGAAGTGACGCACGCCGTGACCGGGAAGCCGGCGGCGATCCCGCTCGGCGGGCCGGCGAACCGGCAGGGGCGCACCGCGGCCGACAACATCTTCGGCATCCCCACGAAGTACCCGGGCACGCTCGGTACCGCGATCGTGCGCGTGTTCGACCGGACCGCGGCCGTGACCGGTGCGAACGAGGCGCAGTTGAAAGACGCGGGCATCGACTTCCGCGCCGTTCACGTTCACCCGAACTCGCACGCGGGCTATTACCCCGGTGCGCAGCCGGTCGCGCTGAAGTTGCTGTTCGCCCCGGATTCGGGCCGGTTGCTCGGCGCGCAAGCGGTCGGTGCGGACGGCATCGACAAGCGCATCGACGTGCTCGCAACGGCGCTCCGCGCCGGGATGACCGTGGACGACGTCGCGGATCTCGAACTGTGCTACGCCCCGCCGTTCGGTTCGGCGAAGGACGCGGTGAACCTCGCGGGCATGGCGGCGCAGAACGTGCTCCGCGGGCGCGTGACGCCGATTCAGTGGCACGAACTCGAAGCGCTTCCGAACGCGCTGATTCTGGACGTGCGCGACGCGAAGGAGCGGGCCGCGGGCGCGATCCCGAACACGGTTCACATCCCGCTGCCGGAACTGCGCGGGCGGCTGAACGAACTGCCGCGCGATCGTGAAATCGTGGCCCACTGCGCGAGCGGGCAGCGCTCCTACGCGGCGTGCCGGGTGCTGACGCAGCACGGCTTCACGTGCCGGAACTTGGTCGGCAGTTACAAGACGTGGAAGGCCGCCACCGACGGCCTCGCATTAGGGAGTGCCTGATCGTGGCACGACGCTCCGCGTCGTTCTTCGCGGCCCAACTTGAACCGCGACGAGCGACCTGAGAACCAGATTCCGAATGCGACGCGGAGCGTCGCACCACGATAAGACCCCGGCTACAGAACGGAAACACCTAACTTCTCTCTGGAGGGCGAACGATGTCCGTTCCCACAATCACCGCGGCGCGGCTGTCGGAGTTGGCACAAGCCGGCGGCGCGGTGCTCATCGACGTGCGCACGCCGGCCGAATTTGAAGAAGTCCATGTGACGTTCGCGCGGAACGTGCCGCTAGACGAACTGGACCCGAAGGCGCTGGGCGTCGATCCGGGCGCGCCGGTGTTCGTGGTGTGTCAGAAGGGCGGCCGCGGGGCGAAGGCGTGCGAGAAGTTGCTCGCCGCGGGGTTCGCGAACGTCACGAACGTCGAGGGCGGAACGCTCGCGTGCGTCGAAGCCGGGGTGCCGGTGGTGCGCGGGCGGAAGGCGATTTCGCTGGAGCGGCAAGTGCGCATCGCGGCCGGTTCGCTGGTGCTTCTGGGCACGGCGCTGAGCTTCGTTCACCCGGCGTTCGTGGGGATCGCGGCGTTCGTCGGTGCCGGGCTGGTGTTCGCGGGCGTTACGGACACCTGCGGTATGGGAATGCTGCTCGCGCGCATGCCGTGGAACCGCCGCAAGCCCGAGGCGTGCGCGGTGGCGAAGGGGTAACTACTCGTCCCGCTTGCGGGCGGCGGCGCGGGCCGGTTCGAGGCCCACCGGCAGCAGTTTCGGGCGCGGCACCACCGCGCCCTTCACCCCGCCGTGCGCGCCCGCGAGGTCGCGGTAGGTGCGCCGCAGGAACTCGAACGCGCCCGGCTCCGGGTGGTCGGCGAGGTAGTCGTCCACCAGTTCGCCCATCTGCGCGTCGTACTCGCGCTTGCTGTGCGAGTGCACCTCGCAGCGGCCCGCGTGCCGGCGCAGGTCGCCGTCGAAGTTCGGGCTGACGTGGTACAGCTCGTGAAAGACGGTGACGAGCTTTTCGCGGAACGGCTGGTCGAGGAACCGGGGCAGGCAGAAGGTGAGCACGTAGAGCATCTCGCGCCCGTTCACGAAGTACCGCTGCACCTGATACTCTGTGCGCCCGTGGCGGCGCACCAGCGCGCCGTCGCGGAACCGCAGGGGCGTGACGCGGGCCTGTAACCCGTAGCGGCTGCGGTTGCGGCTGGGCGTGAACGTGACCAGCACGCGGGGCATGTGAACGTGCCGGAGCGCTTCGCACCGGGCGGTCACGTCGGCGCAGAGGGCGGCGATGCTCGCGGTAAAGTCGAACGCGGTGTGTGGCGGTTCGTCGGCGCGGGGCCGCGCGCCGTCCGGGAGCACCCAGCGGGCGGGCAGGGGGCTGTCCGCGGTCCAGTGCAGTTCGAGCGGCAGAGCGCGCGAGCGGTTCCGTGCGTCGGGCATCCCGGTGTGCGTCCGTGGGTGGTGGCGCGATGAGGTGCCATGCTAGGCGCGAACGGGCGCGCGGTCAACAACCTTGTGGGCGGCGCGCGCGCCGGTTCGCACGCGCCACAAATTCCGCTCAAGCCGCGCCGCCGTGCGAACCGATACACGCGGTAACACCGGGCGCTCGCGCTGGGGGGCGCGACCGCTTGCGGAAGTCGTAGTCGAATCGGGAACGAGGTGCGAGATGCGGACCCAACGTTGGCTGGCGTGTGCGGCGGCCGTGCTCGGCCTGTCCCTTTCGGCCGGGTGCCAGACGCAATACGGCGGCATGACGCTGCCCAGCCCGCGGTACTTGGAGCACTACCCGCAGTACTTCGCCCCGGACCCCGCGTTCCCGCTGCCGCGCGAGCTGGCGAGCATGGAAGACCCGGAAGGCGCGGCCCGGCGCGCGGGCGGGGCGAACGTGGGCGCGGCCCCGGTTGCGCCGGCGGCCCCGATTCCGCGGAACTGACAAACGTCGAGTCTTCGTTCTGTAGCCGGGGTCTGTGACCCCGGTGCCACCTTCATAGGGTAGCACCGGGG
>JALHNS010000057.1 GCA_022843445.1 Gemmata sp. | reverse complement strand
GCGCGGAGCGCCCAACGAGCGCGGTGGCCCGCGCGCCGCGCGAGTACCAGAAGCCGAGGTCGGCGCTCACACCCTCGCGGGCCGCGCTCACCACCGCGGCGAGCGCCTCCGGCGACCCGGGCGCGCCGGTGAGCGTGTCGATAAGCCCCTCGAGCGCGAGCAGCGACTCGCGCAGGCCGTGCGGGGCGTCGGTCAGTTGGTCGGCGTTCATGGGTGCGAACCGGGTGCCAACCGGCGAAGCGGCCGGCGTGCGCACCTTCAACCTACAACACGGTTCGGCCCGCGCGAAGCGCCGGAACCGCCCGCGGCGCGCGATTCGCGCCGAACCGCAACCAGATGAGAGCGGCGGGCCCGCTACGCGAGTGCGCGAATCGCGGTCGCGGCGGCCTCGCACTCGGCGCGCGTCACGCCCAAGTGAGTGACCGCCCGCACCACCGTGTCCCCCAGCGGTGCGACCAGCACGCCCGCGCCCTTGAGCTTGGCGGCAACGTCCTTCGCGGTGCCGTGCCGCCCGCTCACCTCGAACCACACCAAGTTCGTTTCCACTTCCGGCGGCACCAGTGTGAAGCCGGGCACGGCGCGCACCGCGTCGGCCAGAAGTGCCGCGTGCGCGTGGTCGTCGGCGAGGCGCGAAATGTTGTGGTCGAGCGCGTAGTGGCACGCGGCGGCGAGGTAGCCCACTTGGCGCATCGCCCCGCCGAACAGCTTGCGCACGCGGCGGCCGTGCGCGATCAGGTCGCGCGGCCCCACCAGCACCGAGCCGACCGGCGCGCCGAGCCCTTTGCTGAAGCACACCGCGACCGTGTCGAACGGCGCGCCCCACTGCGCCGCGGTCGCGTTCGTTTTCACCAGCGCGTTCCAGACGCGCGCGCCGTCGAGGTGAACACCGAGCTTGTGCGCGCGTGCCCACGCCGAGATGGCGCGGGCGGCTTCCAGTGTGTAGCAGCTCCCGCCGCCGCGGTTGTGCGTGTTCTCCAAGCACACCAGCCGCGTGCGAACCGAGTGCATGTCGTCCGGGCGGATTTTGCCTTCGAGGTCGGTCGCGGAGAGCAGCCCGTTGTGCGTGCGGCTGTCGACGGTGCGGCACGTCACGCCGCTGAGCGCCGCCGCGCCGCCGGCCTCCCACAGGCAGATGTGGCTTGTGGTTTCGATCAGGATTTCGTCTTGCGGGCGGCAGTGGACGCGCACCGCGATCTGGTTCGCCATCGTGCCCGTGGGCACGAACAGCCCGGCCTCGTGCCCGAACAGCGCCGCGACGCGCTCTTCTAGCGCGTTCACCGTCGGGTCCTCGCCGAACACGTCGTCACCGACGGCCGCGGCGCTCATGGCCGCCACCATGCCCGGCGTGGGCTTCGTCACCGTGTCGCTGCGCAGGTCGATCATGGGAGTAGTTGTCTGTTGTTCGTTGTCAGGTGTTAGGAAGCACCGGGCGCGCCGCGGCGCTTCTAGACACTGATAGCCATCGACTGACAACTGACGACTGACAACTGACAGCTCCTACGGTTCCTTCTTCGGTTCCTCGGCGAGGCGGTTTTCGAGCACCCAGCGCTCGCCGAGTTTCTTGAAGAACAGCGTGCGGTTCTTGATGTCCGGGTGTGTCGCGCTCGCGGGGTCGCCGTCGGTGAAGGTGCCCTCGCGGTACAACCGGCGCAGCGCCTTCAGCGTTTCCGGGTCTTCGACGAGCTTCGCCGTCACCTCGCGCACGAGTTGCTTGAACGCGCGCTCGCGGGCCTTTTCCGCCGCCGCCGCGCGGAACAGCGCCGGGTCCAGCGGCACGCGGTTCTCCGCGCTCACTTTGTCCGGGTTCGCGCGCTGGAAGTCGCGCAGTTGCGCGAGTTCGCCCTCCACGGTGGGAACCAGTTGCTTCTGCCGGTCGGCCACGGCACCGTCCACGAACTTCGGGTCCATGAGGTGCGCGACGAGGTACGCGAAGTCCGCGTCGTCGATCGCGTCGAGCGCCGATTTCAGCGCGGCCTTTGGTGTGGCTTGCGGGTAGGCCTTGTCGCGGTGCTTCACGCCGTACCGCGGTTCCACCGGTTTGGGCGGTTGCGCCGCAGCGAGCGCGAACGTGGACAGCACCAATACCGCAGCGAGCGCGGGTCGCATGATCGGCCTCCGGGGTCGAATGTGCCGCAACTGTACCGCGTCGGCGCGGGGCGCTCCATCCCAAGTGCCCGCGGGCGGAGCGCCGCGAACGGCCAGACGCGTGCTACCGCCTGCCCAGTACCAAGTCGCACACCCAGCACCCGCGAACGTGCGTCTGGTTCGCGTCGCGGCAGTGGCTCAATACCTGTTCGTCTTCGCACCCGGCGTCTTGGAGCGCGTCTGCCAGAATCGGCATCGCGCCGAACTCGCGCGACTCGTACATCGTGCGCGCGAGCGCAACGGCGGTGTCGGTGCGCCACGCGGGATCGAACGCCACCGGGCGGAACGGGTTCCCGAAGATGTCTCGAAGTAGTTCGACCTGAGATCGTTCCTCGGTGGTGCGATTTCGGAGGTGAGTGAGACTAATGGCATGGGCGGCGCGCGCTGCGGCTGTACTGAATGCATCCTGATAGGTGGCGTGGGTGACCATTTCGGCAGTGCTGGCCGCCCACTCGTGCGCTTCTGTCCAGACTTCCGGCCGATAACGGCGGACCACTTCGTTCGCGCCCTTCCGCGCTGCGGTTAACTCCGCTTTCCCAATCACACCGTCGGCAAACGCCTCGGCTCGTTCAACCGCCGCGCGGCTCCTCGGTTCGATCAGCAAGTCCCATATCCGCCTACAGCAAGCGCAACCGAAGAGCCTCATTTTGCGGGCGTTCCGACGCGATTCAACCGCGTAGAAAATCCGGCTCCACGATTTCGCCGTTTGCCACTGGCGCTCGGTGATGTTCATCGCTTACTTCCCCATCAGTTTCGCAAACACGGCGTCCGGGTCGTAGACGCAGCCGCCCCAGACGCCGCCGCTGGTGTGTTGCAGCGCGGCCCACAGGCGCGTGTCGGCGGGAAGCGCCGCGTCCGGGGCGAGGTCGGGGCGCGGCGCGCGCTGCGCCAACTCCGCGTTGCCCCACTCCGCGCTGTACTCGCCCGTGCTGTCGCCCACGAGGTCGATGGTGCCTTCCAGTTTCGCGCGGTCGATTACGATGCGGATCAGGTCGCCGTCGCGCAGTTTGCCGAGCGGCCCACCGGCTAGCGCTTCCGGCGAAACGTGACCGATGCACGCCCCGGTGCTCACCCCGCTGAACCGCGCGTCGGTAATCACCGCGACCTGCTTGCCCCACTTCAAGTGCTTGAGAGCGCTCGTCACTTGGTAGGTCTCTTCCATCCCGCTGCCGAGCGGCCCGCGACAGCACAGCACCAGCACGTCGCCCGGCATCACTTTTCGTTCGCCCTCCCCCTTAATCGCTTTGATGGCGGCCCGCTCCGTGGTGAACACCTTCGCCGGGCCGGTCTTGCGGTACACGCCGTCCGAATCGACCACCGTGGGGTCGATCGCGGTCGATTTGATGACGCAGCCGTCCGGGGCGAGGTTCCCGCGCGGGAACGTGATGGTGCTGGTGAGGCCGCGCTTCCGCGCCGCCTCCGGCGACATGATCACCGTGTCCGGGTCCACGCCGTCGCGCGTGCGAAGCAGCTCGCGCAGGCGCGTGCGGCGCTCGCTCTTCTCCCACCACTCCAGCACCGCGCCGAGCGTTTCGCCGCTCGCGGTGAGCGCGTCGAGTTTGAGCAGCCCGAGTTCGCGCAGGTGCAGCATTACTTCCGGCACGCCGCCCGCGAGGAACACGCGAATCGTGGGGTGCCCGATGGGGCCGTTCGGGAGCGCGTCCACGAGGCGCGGCACGCTGCGGTTGAAGCGCGTCCAGTCTTCGATGGTGGGCCGCTTCACGCCCGCGTGGAACGCGACCGCCGGCGTGTGCAGCAGCAGGTTCGTGCTGCCGCCGAACGCCGCGAACACCGCGAGCGCGTTCTGGAACGCGGCTTCTGTCAGGATGTCCGGCGTGCGGATACCGCGGTTGGACATCTCGACCAGCGCGCGGGCCGACCGGCGCGCCATGTCCAGCCAAATCGGTTGACCGCTCGGCGCGAGCGCCGCGTGCGGGAGCGTGAGGCCCAGCGCTTCGCCCACCACTTGCGAAGTCGCGGCGGTGCCGAGGAACTGACAGCCGCCGCCGGGCGAAGCGCACGCGTGGCACCCGGCTTCCGCGGCCTGTTCGAGCGTGATTTCGCCGTGCGCGTACCGCGCGCCGATGGTCTGCACCTTCCCGGTGTCTTCTTCGCCCGCACCGCCCGCGAGCATCACGCCGCCGGGCACGAGGATCGTGGGGTGGTGGTGCTGGCTCGCCAGCGCCATCATCATCGCGGGCAGCCCTTTGTCACACGTCGCAATGCCCATCACGCCGGCGCGGGTGGGGTGCGAGCGCATCAGCCGGCGCATGACTTGCGCGGAATCGTTGCGGTACGGCAGGCTGTCGTACATGCCCGTGGTGCCCTGCGTGCGGCCGTCGCACGGGTCGGTAACAGCGCCCGCGAACGGGATGCACCGCAACCGCGCGAACTCTTCCGCCGCGGCCTTCACGAGCAACCCGACTTCCCAGTGCCCGCTGTGGAAGCCGAGAGCGATGGGTGTGCCGTCTTCGGCGCGCAGGCCGCCGTGCGTGCTGAGGATGGTGAACTCTTTGCCGCCGAGCAGCGCCGGGTTCCAGCCCATGCCGACGTTCTGCGTCCATCCGAACAGGTCGCCGCTGGGCGCGTGCCGCAGCAACTCATCCGTGAGCGGGAGCGCGCCGCGCGGCCCGGGAACGGTGCTCACGAGTTGGTACGCGGATTCGGGCGTGTCGAGAAGGTCCGTCGGCATGACGACTCCAAAGCCGGCAACGGCCACAAAGGGGCACAAAAGCCACAAAAGGAAAGCAGGGTCATTATGTGCTTTTTGTGCTTCTTTGTGGCCGTTCTCTGGCGTGCATTTGGTGACCGGATACCATGTTCGCGTTCCCCCACTTACGGAGTTCGCAATGCGTCGCACCCTCTCCGCCCTCGCGCTCGCGCTCGCGCCGGCCCTCGCCGCCGCGCAGCCGCAAGGCCCGTCGTTCGAGCAAGAACCCTACGGCAAACTGCCCGCGAAGGGCAAAGCGCCCGCGCAGCCGGTCACGAAGTTCACGCTCGTGAACAAGAACGGCGTGGTGGTTAAGTGCATCGAGTACGGGGCGATCATCACCGAGATTCACGTTCCCGACAAGAACGGGAAGAAGGCCGACGTCGCGCTCGGGTTCGACAAGCTCGAAGACTACCTGAAGGGCCACCCGTACTTCGGCACGAACGCCGGCCGGTGCGCGAACCGCATCGCCAACGCGAAGTTCACGCTCGACGGCAAGGAATACAAACTCGAAGCCAATAACGCCCCGCACACGCTGCACGGCGGCAAGGAAGGGTTCGACAAGAAGTACTGGCGCGGCGAAGCGAGCCTCACCACCACCGGGCCGAGCGTGAAGTTCACCTACACCAGCGCCGACGGCGAAGAGGGCTACCCCGGCCGGCTCAGCGTGACGCTGAGCTACACCCTCACCGACAACAACGAGATCGTGATCGACTACCGCGCGACGACCGACAAGACGACCATCTGCAACCTCGCGCACCACAGCTACTTCAACCTCGGCGGGCACAACAGCGGCGACATCAAGGGCCACGAGGCGATGTTCACGGCGAAGAACTACACCCCGGGCGACGCGACGCTGATCCCCACGGGCAAGATCGAACCGGTCGCGGGGACGGCGTTCGACTTCACGAAGGCGAAGGCCATCGGCAAGGACTTGGAGAAGGCCGGCGGTAAGCCGGTGGGCTACGACCTGAACTATGTGCTGGACAAGGGCAACACGCAGAAGCCGGAACTCGCGGCGCGCGTGGTGGAACCGAAGAGCGGGCGCGTGCTGGAAGTGTTCAGCACGGAACCGGGTTTGCAGTTCTACACGGGCAACTTCTTGGACGGCACGAACGTGGGCAAGGGCGGCGCGAAGTACGCGCAGTACAACGGGTTCTGCTTGGAGCCGCAGAAGTTCCCGGACTCGGTGAACAAGCCGGACTGGAAGGACAAGTCCAACGTGATCCTGAAGCCCGGCGAGACCTACAAGCAAACCACCGTGTACCAGTTCAGCGTGGCGAAGTAACGCGTTAACTTCTGTAGTTCGGGTGCGGTATCTTCCGGTGTCCCACTCGAACTACAGTACCTCGCCGTCAATGGTTGGGTCCCATCGACTGTCTTCGTCGCGTCGAAGACAGATTTTGTCTTCAATGCACAGCGCATTGGGTGTCTGCCACCCGCGACCAATCGCCGCCGCGCCGAATCGATTCACAATCGCGTTTCGCGTGTCTTCACTTAGCACTTCTTCCAACTGCCCACCGTTGCTCAGGTGCAAATCGGTGAGGTTCGGTAGCGCGTCGGAATGTAGAAACGCTCTTGCAATTGTCTCCGTGATGCCGTTACCCGATACGTCCAAGCGGCGAAGGTTGACGAGACTTTGCGAAGAGGCGAGCGCGAGCAACCCGGGTTCGCCGATCCAAGCGTCTGCCACATTGAGTTCCGTAAGGTTGTGAATCCAATCGGCCCCGAGTAAAGAATCGATCCCGTTTGCGCCCACTTCGTTGCCGTCGAGGACGAGTTGGACAAGCGAGTGGAAGCAACGGGAGCGACTCAATGCGGTAATGCCAGCTTCCGTCAAGTCGTTCGCGCCGTCACTGAACGCGCGCCCTAAGCGAAGTGCTCGGAGTGACCGCAGGTGTTGTGCGCCCGCCAGCGCTTCAAGGCCTTCGTCGCGGATTTCGTTCCCTGAAAGGTCGAGTACCTGCAAGTTGGTAAGGTGTGTCGCATTCGCGATCCCCCGCGCGCCTGCCGTGCGGTTGTAGCACCCAGAAACAAAGCTCAGCATTCGCAGATTTGCGAGGTACGGGCTGGTCAGCGCGAGTGCCACGCGCGGCCCGTCCCAACCGCGGGAGCGGCTCGCGAGGCCCGTCAGACGCGCGAGAACGGTGCAGTTCAGCACATCTTGAGCGACACCGGAGTGGCCCCAAAATTCGTCCGCTTCAAGCACGCGAATGGGGTGCCGCGAGATGAATTGCCCTTGCTCCGTGCAAATATAGTTGAGGTCATGCAGGTACGCGCCGGCTGCAAAACCACGGACAAAGCCCCAGATACCGTCTTCGCGCCACGTTGGGAGGTGGTGCAATGCCAGCTTTTCGATGTGGTCGCGAAGGGCTTCAGCGTCCGGGTGTGCGGCCGTGAGGCGAGAGTACTCGATTTGAGCGCGTATGAATGCGGCCCGCGCGCGAACTTCCGCCGGCTTTCGGTGCGGGAGCGAATCGGCGTGATCGTCGAGCCAGTCCGCGTAAACGAGTCGCGGCGTGTCATCGTCCGGTTCGGCGAGAATGGCCGCGAGCAGCGCCAGTTCGTCGCTTGGAGGTTCCGGTTGCTCAGGCGTTCGCGGCGTTGCCATTCGCCTCTCCGTTGCCTTTCGCCTTCACCTCTTCCCACAGCAGTTCGCGGCCGGCGGCGTAGACCTCGCTCGCGCGGAAGTCGAACACTTCCGCCTTCTCGTTCGGCTCCAAACCCACCGAGTCGAACGACACGAAGAACTGACCGTTCAGGAATCCCAACCGCGCGTCGGTGAGCTTCACCTTCGGTTGCGACGGGCGCATCTGCAACCGGAACTCGGTCACGCCTTCCAGCACCACCCGCAGGCGGACCGCGCGCGGTTTTGCGCCTAAATCGGTGATCGCGGCGCGTACCATTACGCGGAACTCGACGGTCACTTCGCGCGCCCCGCGGTGGCGCACGCGCGCGGCGCTCAGCTTGCCGCCGACGAAGCGGTACGCCTTCAGGAACTTCGCGAACTCGTGCGGCTGAATGCGATTCATGGTGAAGTCAGTTTATCAGACCGGGCCACTCGTCGCGCAGCACCGAGAAATAGCACACGTCGTCGAACTGCCCGCGGCGCAGCAGCGACCGGCGCAGCGTCCCTTCGAACGTGAAGCCGAGTTTCGCCAGCACGCGGGCGCTTGCGGTGTTGCCGTCGATCACGCGGGCCTGAATGCGCTCCGGCAGGCACTCCTCGAACGTGTGGCTCAGCACCGCGCGGCACGCTTCGGCGGTGTACCCGCGGCCCCAGAACGGTTCGGCGAGCCAGTAGCCCAGTTCCATCGTCGCGTGCGGTTTCGACACCCAGAAGCAGCCGACCGAGCCGATCGGGCGCGGGTCCGGCGGAACTGTGATGGCGAACGGTTCCGGCACGCCCTCGCGGTAGCGCGCGAGCGCGTAGTCGTGAACGAACACCATCGTTTCCGCGACCGTCTTGTGCGCGTCCCAGAGCGTGAACCGCGTCACGTGCGGGTTCTTCGCGTGCTCGAAGAGCGGTTCGGCGTCGGCCGCGCAGAAGGGGCGCAGCACGAGGCGCGGCGTGGTGAGCGTCGGCGGTCGCCAGTCGGGTGGCATCATGGCGCGAACCCCGCGGCGCGCTCCACTTCGGCCCGGTCGATGCGCGGCGTGCCACCGGGGTGCTCGCACACGCGGGCGGCGTAGTGAACCGCGAACCGCAAGCTGTCGCGCATCGAGCGCCCTTCGGCGGTGAGGCACAATACCGCGGCCGTGAACGAATCGCCCGCGCCGACGGTGTCCGCGACGCGCACCGGCACGCCCGGCACGCGCACGGGTTCGGGGTCGCGCTCGTAGTACGCTTCCGCGCCTTCAGCGCCGCGCGTGACGTACACGAAGCGCGTTTCGGCGGAACTGAACCGGAACACGCCGCGCACGCGCGTTTCGACAGTTTCGCCCGGAATGCCGAGCGCGGTACACACCGTTTCCAATTCCTCGTCGCTCACCTTTACGACCGGTGCGCGCCACAAGCTCGCGCGCAACAGGTCCGGGGAATAGTAGTGCTGGCGCAAGTTCACATCGAGCACGCGATACGCACCGGCCCCGCCGTTTGCGGCGCTCTGAACGAACCGCACGATGGCGTCTGACGAATCGGCGCGCTGGCCGAGCGTTCCGAAACACACGCCGCGCGCGCGGTGCGCCAACCCCGCAAGCGCGTCGTCCCACGCGAGGTGATCCCACGCCACGTTTTCGGTGATCGTGTACGTCGGCACCGCGTGCGCGTCGAGCTTCACCTGTACGGTGCCGGTGGGGTGGTCGCGGTCGGTTTGGATGTGCTCGTCGGAAAGGCCGAGCGCAAGCACGCGGTCGCGCAGTTCGCGGCCCAAGTCGTCGTCGCCCACCCGCGAGACGATGGCCGCGGGGTGCCCGAGTTGGTGGCAGTGGAACGCGAAGTTGAACGGCGCGCCCCCCGCGACCTTCCGGCCGTCCGGGTACACGTCCCACAGCACTTCGCCGATCCCGACTATTGGGTTCATGGATAATGTTGATCCGCAGAGAGTCCGGTCGAACCGTCGGCGTGAGCCGACGGGTGCGCTCAAGACAACCCACCGGCTTACGCCGGCGGTTCGACGATACACACGGATTTGCGGATCAACCCTCTTTTGGCATCCACGGGGCCGGGCGCTTGTCGAAGAACGCCGCCAGCCCGCCGCGGCACTCGTCGGTGAGGCGCGGTTCGGCGCTCGCGCGCGCCAGATCCGCGCCCGCGACGCCGCGCGGCGAACACCGGTTCAGCAGGTCTTTCGTGGTCGCCAGCGCCTTGGGGCCGCCCTCGGCCAGCGACCGCGCCCAAGTGTGCGCCGTGTCCATTAAGTGGTCCGCACCGACGACGTGGTTCACGAGGCCCATGCGCAGCGCGGTCACGCCGTCGATCAGTTCGCCGGTGAGCAGCAGCCAGCGGGCCGCGCGCTCGCCGACGTGCCGCAGCAGGTGCGGCATCACCATCGCGGCCACCAGCCCGCGGCGCACTTCGGGGTAGCCGAACTTCGCGTCCGGCACGCTCACCGCGAGGTCGCACACGGTACACAATCCCGCGCCGCCCGCTACGGCCGCCCCGTTCACCGCGGCGATGGTCGGCTTCGGCAGCGTGTAGATCAGTTCGTAGAGCGCGGAGAGACGGTGCGCGTCGTCCCACACTTTGTCCGAATCGGGGCCGAGCGTGGCGCGCAACTCGTCGAGGTCCATACCCGCGCAGAACGCCGGCCCGGTTCCGGTGAGGATCACGCACCGCGCCGCGTCGTCTGTGGAGGCGCGAAGAAACGCCGAAGTGAGGTCTGAGATCAGCGCGCGGGAGAGCGCGTTGCGCTTGTCCGGCCGCGTGATGGTAATCACGGCCGCGGGCGCGCGCAGTTCATAACGAACGAGGTCGGACATTTCACCCACCCTTGCGAGCGGCGCGACGTAAGTCCGCCGGTAGAGCAAAGCAACTCGGACACGATTCGCGGATGCGGAATGTGCTGCGTTACCGGCGGACTTACGTCGCGCCGCTCGCTTCGTCGATCTCCAGTTGCAGCAGCGCCAGCGCGAGCGTTTTGCCCTGCGTGTCGGTGCGCAGCGAACGGCTCGCGCCGCCGGCGAGCGCGTCGTACAGCACGAAGTTCAGCCCGCGCACGTTCGCGGCCTCGAACCGCTCCACGCGGGTTGCGCCCAGCGGCGCGAAGTACGCCGCGACCACTTCTGCGGTGAGGTGCGCCTTGAGCCACGCGAACCCGGCGTCGGTGTAGGCGATCGCCGCGACGTTCGCGTGGTTGCCCTTGTCGCCGCTGCGCCCGTGCGCGATTCGCGAGAGCGGAACCTTCGCCATCACAGCACCTCGACTTTCGGCGCGACCGCGCTCTTCGCGATCAGCGCGGGCCAGTACGCGAACACCTCGCGCACCGGCGGGCGGCCCACCGTGTAGCCGGTCGTGCCCGCGAACCCGCTCGTCACCAGCGGCGCGAACTCTTTCGTAAAGCGTTCCACCGCCGCCTTGCGCGGGTCGCGCACCGCTACTCTCATTACCACCTCTGGCGGAGCGCCTTTCGGCAGAACGCCGGGCACCACATCGCCCGCGCCGATCACTTCCACGTAACTGTGCGCGAACGTGAACCCCGCGGCCTTCAGCTTTTCGAGGATGATCGCACCGGAGGCGCGGGCCTTCGCGACCGCGTTCGGCCCGGTAATCACGAGCGTGCCCGCGGAGGCGAAGCCGTCGCGGTAGGAGATGGAAACCTTGTAGGTGTCGGTGGTGCCGTTCGCGGTGCCGCCGGTCACGCCCACCACGTTCGGCGCGAGTTGCGACAGTTTTACGGTGGTGAAGTCCGCGACCACATCCGGCGTGAAGTAGCGCGCCGGGTCCGCGACTTCGTACAGCAGTTGCTCGGCCACCGTTTCGACGTTCACCGCGCCGCCGGTGTTCGCGGGCTTGCTGATCGTGAACGTGCCGTCGGCCGCAATCTCCGCGATGGGATAGCCGACGTCTTCGAGGCGCGTGGTTGCGTCCGCGTTCACCCACAGCCCGCCGGTCGCTTGCGCGCCGCACTCGATCAAGTGACCGGCGACGGTACCGGCCGCGAGGCGGTCCGAGTCGCTTTCGCCGAAGCCCCACCCGAACTCGTGCGCCGCGGGTCCGACCGTCAGCGATGCGTCCGCGACGCGCCCGGTAATCACGATCTCCGCGCCGAGTTTCAGCGCGCGCGCGATCGGCTCCGCGCCGAGGTAGGCGTTCGCGCTCACCACTTTGTCGCGGATGGTAGAAAGCGGCGCGCCGTCGTCCAAGTGCCGGAGTTCGTGCCCGGTGGCGAACAGTTCGTCGAGTCGCGGGTAGAGGTCGTCGCCGCTGACCACCGCGACGCGCTTCGTGATGCCGGCTTTCGCGAGCGCGGCTTGCGCGGCCCGCGCGCAGGCGTGCGGGTTCATTCCGCCTGCGTTCGTGACGATCTTCAGGTTCGGTTGTTCGCGCAACGTGGGCGCGAGCGACTGGAGCACGTCGATGAAGTCGGTGGCGTAGCCGGCGCTCGCGTCCTTCGCCTTGATTAAGGCGAGGATCGACATGGTGAGTTCGGCGAGGTATTCGAGGGTGAGGTAGTGCAGGTGGCCGGTTCGCGCGAGCCGCGCCGGGGCGTCGAGATTGTCGCCCCAGAACCCGCACCCGTTGCCGATTCGCACGCGATCCATGTGGCGCACCGGAAGAGGAGATGCCTGCGGGCATTGTACGCCCTCACCCGCCGTTGAGGGCGCGGTCGAGGTTCACCGCGGCCGAGATCAGGCCCAAGTGCGTGAACGCCTGCGGGAAGTTCCCCAGCGCTTCGCCGCTCGGCCCGGTCTGCTCCGCGTACAGCCCCAGATCGTTCGCGTAGCCCAGCATCTGCTCGAACCGCAGCCGGGCTTCCGCGAGCAACTTCGGGTCGGTGCGGCCGGCCCGCGTCAGCGCCTCGATGAGCCAGAACGAGCACATGTTGAAGGTGCCCTCTTCGCCGGGCAAGCCGTCCGGGGCCTGCTTCGGGTCGTACCGGTACACCAGCCCGTCGGCCGCGAGGCCGCCCTTGCTCAACGGCGCGCGGATCGCGTCCAGCGTGCTGAGCATCCGCGGGTCGTTCGGCGCGCTGAAGAACACCAGCGGCATGAGCAGCACCGAGGCGTCCAGCGCGTCGGAGCCGTAGCTCTGCACGAACGAGCGGCGGTCGCGGTTCCAGCCCTTCGCCATCACCTCTTCGAGGATCGCGTCGCGGGCCGCGAGCCACTTGGGGCGGTTCGCGGGGAACGACCGCTTGTCGGCGAGGCGCAGCCCGCGGTCCAGTGCCACCCAGCACAGCACCCGTGAGTACACGAAGTCGCGGCGGCCCCCGCGCACCTCCCAGATGCCCTCGTCCGGGCGCTGCCAGTTGTCGCTCACCCAGTCGAGCATGTGCCGCAGGCGGCACCAGTCGTCGTAACTCACGGGCATCGCGTGCTTGTTGTACAGGTACACGGCGTCCATCAGTTCGCCGTAAATGTCCAACTGCAACTGGCCGTGCGCGCCGTTGCCCACGCGCACCGGTTTGGACCCCTTGTAGCCGTCCAAGTGCGGCAGGTCGAACTCTTCGAGTTCGGTGCGCCCGTCGATGCCGTACATGAGCTGCAGCGGCCCTTCGCCCGCGCCCTCCGGGCCGCGCCACCGGTCGCGGAGCCAGTCTTGGAACCGGATCGCCTCCTCGGTGAACCCGATGCGGAGCAGCGCGTACACGGTGAACGCGGCGTCGCGGATCCACGTGTACCGGTAGTCCCAGTTGCGCACGCCGCCGATCCCTTCCGGCAGGCTGGTGGTGGGTGCGGCGACGATCGCCCCGGTCGGCTCGTAGGTCATCAGCTTCAGCGCGAGCGCGGAGCGCGTTACTTGGTCCTGCCAGCGGCCCTTGTAGGTGCAGCGGCCGATCCAGTTCTGCCAGTAATCGACGGTGCGCTGGAACAGCGCGCTGGTTCCGGCCGGGGTGGGGCACCCGCCGGACCGCGCGCCCGGTTCGACGGCGCGCAGTACGAACGTGCGCTCCTCGCCGGCGCGGAGCACGAACTCGCCGGTCGCGCCGCCGGCCGCGTCGAGGGTCAGTTCTACCGGGGTGGCGAGCGCCAGCGACAGGCCGGGGCCGTCGAACCGGACGCCGGAGTCGTCGAACGCGGCGGTGTGCTCGGCCCGCGCGTAGTCGAACGCCGGGCGGCACGTCACGCGGATCGCCAGTTCGCCCGTAATCACGTGCACGCGGCGCACGAGTTGGTGCTCGGCGTCGTCGCCGGGCCGCGGCACCGGCATGAAGTCGATCACTTCGGCGATGCCGTCCGGGTGCAGGAACCGCGTTACCAGTACGTTCGTGTCGGGCCAGTAGAACTGCTTGTGCCGCGCGCCGCCCGCGGTGGGCGCGATGCGGAAGTGCCCGCCGATGCGGTCGTCCAGAATGGCGGCGAACACGCTGGGCGAATCGAACCGCGGCAGGCACAGCCAGTCGATCGAGCCGTTGCGGCCCACGAGTGCGGCCGTGCGCAGGTTCCCGATGATCCCGTAGTGTTCGATGGGCAGGTAGGGCACGGCCGCTCCCGGAGAGGGTGGGTTCGGAGACGCGCATTCTACGCGCCCAACCCGCCCGCGCGGCAAGGGCGCGCCGCTCACTGCCCCTCGAACAGCGTCACCTTGTTCTCGTCGTACCGGCCGCTGTTCGGGTCGTCGGGGTCTAGCGACGCGCCGCCCACACCGGCTTTCCGTTGCGCTACTGCGAACACCGCCGGTAGCAGCACCAACGTCGCCAGTGTGCTCGCGGCCAAGCCGCCGACCACCGCGCGCCCCAGCGGCGCGGTTTGGTCGCCGCCCTCGGAGACGCCCAGCGCCATCGGCAGCATCCCGGCGATCATCGCGCAACTCGTCATCAGGATGGGGCGCAGGCGCGACCGGCCGCCTTCCACGGCCGCCCGCACCGCGCCGCCGTGCGCCTGCCGCGCGCGCTCCGCGAAGGTGACGAGCAGAATCGCGTTCGCCACACTCACGCCCAGCGCCATGATCGCCCCCATGAACGATTGCAGGTTCAGCGTCGTGCCGGTGACCCACAGCACGAGGCCCACACCGCACAGCGTCGCGGGCACCGATGCCACACTCACCAGCGCGAGGCGAATCGACTGGAAGTAGGCCGTGAGCAACAGCGCGATGGCGAGCACCGCGAGCAGCAACCCGCGGCCGAGACTCGCTTGCACCACTGCCAGAGTGTTGAGTTGGCCGCGAACGTCCACCTGTACGCCCCGCGGTGGCGCGCCGGCTTCCGCGATGGCCGCGAGCACCTTCTTGCGCACGGTGCCGAGGTCCTGCGTCGAGACGTTCGCGGTGATGCTGACCGCGCGGCGCATGTTGTAGCGGAACACCTCTTCGGCCGTGGTGGTGTGCAGGATGCCGCCGCTCGGCGCGAGCGCGTCGTTCAGCACGATCGTGCCCGGCGCGCCGGTGGAACCGGTCCCGGTCCCGGTTTGGCCGTTCGCCTGCGGCTTCAGGCCCACGGGCATGTTCGCGAGCGCGCTCACGCCGCCCACCGCCGGCGGCGGCACCTGCACCTGCACGATGTACGCCTGCCCGTTCGGGTCGCGCCAGTAGATCGGCGAGATGTACCGGCTCGACGCGGTCGCCGGGATCAGTGACATGCCGATGTCGCGCGCCGTGAGGCCCATTGTCGCGGCCCGCGCGCGGTCGATGTTCAGGTCGATCGTCGGGTAGTCTTGGGCCGGGTTCAGTTGCACGTCGCGGAGTTCCGGCACCCCCCGAAGTTTCTCGCGGATCGCGGTGGCGAACCGCACGTTGGTCGCCATCTGCGCGCTGCTCACCTGAATTTCGACCGGGGTGGGCGCGCCGAAGCTCATCACGTCGCTCACGATGTCGCCCGGTTCGAACGAGAGGCGCAGCCCCGGCAACCGCTTCTCGATTTCGATTTCCGGCAGGCCGTCTTCTTTCCACCGCGCGCGGAGCCACGCCTTGAGGCCGGTGTCGAGCGCGGCGCGCAGCTTCTCCTTCTCGTCTTCGAGGTGAACGGCCCCTTCGCGGAGCGCCACCTTCAGCAGGCACTCGCCCGGGCCGCTCGTCCACTGGTGAATCGCCTGAATCGGGTAGTTCGTCGGGAACATGCCGATGTAGCCGACGGTCGCTTCGACGTTCCCCGCGCCGACCGCTTCCTTAATGAGGCGCGTCGCTTCCTGCGCGAGTTCTTCGGTGCGCTCGATGCGCGTCCCGGTGGGCGCTTTCAAGCGCAACAGGAACTGCCCCTTGTCCGTGGGCGGGAAGATGGCCGTGCCGAGCGCGAGGTACAGCAGGCCGGCGAGCGCGAGCGCGCCGCCGACGTACGCGGGCACCACCAAGTACCGCAACGCGACCACCCGCGCGACCAAGACTTCGTACGCGCGGAGCAACTTCCCGAACAAACCCTGCGTGTCGTCGGTGTGGTGCCCGTGCTTCAGCAGCCACACGCTGAGCACCGGCACGAACGTGCTGCTGAGGAGGTACGACGCGATCATCGCGTAGCCGACCGCGAGCGAGAGCGGCACGAACAGCTCGCGGGCCGCGCCTTCCATGAAGAACGACGGCACGAACACCGCGAGGATGCACAAAAGCGCGAGCAGGCGCGGCACGGCGGTCTCGCGGTTGCCCTGTCGCACGGCCCGCGCCACGTTGTCGAACTTCAGCAGTTGCGTGTGGATGTTTTCCACTTCCACCGTCGCTTCATCCACCAGAATGCCGACCGCGAGCGCCAGCCCGCCGAGCGTCATGAGGTTCAGCGTCTGCCCGCTGGCCCACAGCGCGAACACCGCTGCCGCGAGCGCGATCGGGATGTTCAGAACCACCACCACAACCGAGCGCCAGTCGCGGAGGAACACGAGTACCATGACGCCGGTGAGCACGGCCCCGATCAGCCCCTCGATGGCGACGCCCCACATCGCTTCCTTCACGATGGGCGATTGGTCGAAGGTGAACTCGATGCCGATGTCTTCCGGCGCGGCCTCGCGCATCCGCGGCAGCGCCTCCTTCAGGTTGTTCACCACTTCGAGGGTGCTGGCGTCGGCGCGCTTGGTGAGCAGCATGTACACCGAGCGCCGGCCGTTCACGAGCGCGTAGCCCGCGGTGAGGTCCGAAGCGTCTTCGATGGTGGCGACGTCGCGCAAGAGCACCGGGTGTTCGCCGAGTTTCACCGGGATCGTGCCGAGTTCTTGCACCGGGTTCGCGCCGGCCATCACGTTCGATGTGACGAGGTACTGCCGGTCGCCCTCTTTGAGGGTGCCGCTGGGCGTGGTCGGGTTGCCGGCGTTGAGCGCCTCGCTGATGTGCCAGAGCGTGATGCCCTGCTTGTGAACCGCTTCCGGGTTCACGCTCACCACCACGGCCCGCTGGTTGCCGCCGAATGCGGGCGGGCTGCTCACGCCGGGAATGCTCGCGAACTGCGGGCGCACGCGTAGTGTTGCGACGTCCTGAATGTCTTTGATGCTCTTCGTGTCGCTGGACAGCACGAGGAACCCGATGGGCGCGGTGCCGGTGTCGGTGCGCGCGACGAACGGCGGCACCGTGCCCGGCGGCATCATGAACCGCGACCGGTTCACCGCGGCGACCGTTTCGGCCATCGCCTGCGCCATGTCCGTGCCCGGGTGGAAGTGGACCTTCACGAGCGCCATGCCGGTGATGTTGCGGCTCTCGACGTGCTTCACGCCGTTCACGTAGAGCAGGTGGAACTCGTAGTAGTTGGTGAGCAGCCCTTCCATCTGGGCCGGACTCATGCCGCCGTAGGGTTGGCAGATGTAAATGACCGGCTGGTTCAGCGACGGGAAGATGTCGGCGCGGATCCGCGTGACCGCGAGCGCGCTACCGATCAGGACCGCGACCACGCACACCATGACGGCGTACGGGTGGCGCATCGCGAAGACGATGGGGTTCATTCCGGCAGTATACCCGCGGCGCGCGCCGCGGGCGCGAAGGTGGTGCGAAGGGCCGCGCGGTGTGGTATGATGCGCGCGGTTCGGAACGCCGTGGAGACGAGCCGTGCCACCCGAAGCAATTCGCGATGCTGGTACGAGTACCCTTTGTGCCGTTTCGCGTTCACGTTGCGGACGTAGCGCAGTACGACGTGACCGACCCGGCGCGCGTCCTGTTGTGCCGAACGGTGACCTGCATTGGTTTGAACCGGCGCGATTCGGCCAGCGAGTTCTTCGACGAGCCGGTGATCGTGGCGAACCGGCACATCACGCGCCTCGAACCGCTGGTGGACGAAGTGGCGACGTGACGGCGCGCCACTTTTCGCACTTCGGGTTGCGCGCGGGCCGCGCGCGCGGGTAAGGTAGCACATCCACCCGCGACCACCGAACCGATGACCGACCCCGACGCCGACGCGCTGCTCCGCACCATCGTCCGCCACCCGCGGGAAGACACGCCGCGCCTCGTGTACGCCGACTGGCTCGAAGAGAACGACCGGCCCGAAGAGGCCGAGTTCCTCCGCGTGCAGTGCCGGCTCGCCGCTACCGACGCCACCGACCCCGCCTATCCGGAACTGCTCGACCGCGACGAGGAGCTGCGCCTGTGGCTCACCGCGCACGTGCCCGGGCCGCGGCTCGCGTTCCCCGCGGGCCTGTCCATCGACGGCGGCTCCCACTGGTGGTGGTACGCGCGCCGCGGGTTCCCCCGGTACCTGTCGTTCGACGGCACCGAGCGGCCCGGCGCGCGGGCCGTGCGCGCGCTCGCGGCGGCGCTGAAGCGCGGGTTCGAGGTGGTGCCGGCGCGGCACCTCGTCGTCATCGACATCACGCTCGCGCAGCTCGCGGCGCTGCTGAAGCAACCGGTGCTGAGCGCGCTGGACCAGTTCACAGTTCACCTGACGACCCCGACCGACGCCGAGGCCACCGAAGCCGCGCGCCTGTTGGCGAAGTGCCGGCACCTGCGCAACCTGAGCGGCCTCGCCCTTTCGCTACCCGTCGGGGACGAGGGCTGCGGGGCGCTCGCGGCGGCGCACTGGGGCGAACTGGATTGGCTCAGCCTCGATTGCGGCGGCCTCACCCCGGACGGCCTGCGGGCGCTCGCCGCGACCGACTGGTTCAACCGCGTCGGCGCGCTGACGCTGTTCAACGGCCTCACCGGGGAAACGTTCGACGCGCTGGCGCGCGCTTCGCCCCTCGAGCGCCTGCACGCGCTCACCGTGGAGTACCCGTGGTTCCCGGCGGAGGTGTGGGAAACCTTCGGCCGCACGAAGTCCCTTCCCGCGCTCGCGGCGCTGAAGATCGAAGGCGGCGACCTCGGCCCCGGCGTGCTGCACCTCGTCGCGGCCCGCGGGTTCGCGCTGCGCGACCTCGCGCTGCTCCGCTGTGCGACCGAGAACCGCATCGGGCCGGCGCTCGCCGCCAGCCCGTGGGCCGGGAAGTTGCGGCGGCTTACTCTCGACTGGTGCGGCCTCGAACCGCGCGGCGCGCACGCGCTGCTGAACTGCCGCGCGTTCGGCGCGCTGCGGCACCTGAACCTGAACACCAACGACATCGGCCCCAGCGGGCTAACGGCGCTCGCCGCGAACCCCGCACTGCGCGGGTTGCGCTCGCTTCACCTCGGCACCTTCCACCGGCGCGCGGAACTGACGCCCTCGCACGTCGAGGCGCTGCTCACGAAACTCGACCTGCCGGACCTGCGCCACTTGGACCTGCACGGCCGGCGCATCGGCCCGCGGGCGGCGCGCAAGCTGGCCGACCCGAAGTTCGCGGGCCTCGCGCGCCTCGACCTGCGCGAGTGCAACGTGAACGACCGCGCGCTCGCGGCCCTCGCGCGCGCGCCGTTTGGCGAGCTGATCGAGTTGAAGTTGGACAACAACGCGTTGGGCGCGGGCGCGGAGGTGCTGGCGGACCGCACCGCGTTCCCGCGGTTGGCCGCGTGCTCGCTGGAAGGCAACGCGCTCCCGCCGCCGGTCGCGCGCAAACTGCGCCGCCGCGCGGGCGTGCGGACGTAGTGAGGAGTGAGCGGTAGGGAGTGGCCAGAAGGAGAGAGCAATAACGCGGTTAGCGGAGGTTCCGCAGGGACCGTACCACTGTGGGCACGGCCCTCAGGGGCCTCCGCTAACACTCTTGTCTTTGCTCGCGGTCTTCGCACTGCTCACGAACCACGAACCGCTCCCGCCTATCTCCCCTCGGCGATGCCGCTGCTGGGCTTGTGGTCGCAGTGCATGCGCGCGATCTCGGTCGCCATGTTGTCGAGGAACAGCTTCTTGAACTCGCCCTCGGACACCGACGAGGCGTCGCGCGTCGAGACGCCGCCCCGCGGGTACGAGAACGTGATGGGGTACGAGTCCTTGAGCTCGCCGCCGGTCGCGCTCACCTCGTGGATCGCGACCTGCACTTCGGCGCGGCCCTCGTAAATGGTGTTCGCGCTGTTCGGCTGGTACAGGCGCATCTTGTCCAAGAAGATGTCGAGCACGAAGTCGGCCCCGAGCTTCTGGCCGATCTCGCTGGCGCTCAGGTCGCGCCACCGCGGGTGGGCCATTTTGAACTTGTCGAACTGCGTGGACGAAATGACGCGCACCTTGCGCTTGTCCTTGTTCTCTTTCGCCATCTCCGGAAGCACGCGGGCGAGTCGGTCGGCCAGTTCGCGGTCGGCGGTCACGAAGGTCGTGCCGGTGCTCGCGGTCTGGTGCGTGAGGAGCAGCACCACCACTTCGTCCTTGTCCTTTTTCGGGCCGTCCTTCTCGAAGGCGAGCGGGTACGGGGCCGGGCGCTTGTCTTCGCGCGCGAACATGAACGCGGCGATCTGGAGCGGGTTGCACCCGATGCACATCAGCGCGACCAGCGCGCCCCACACGGCGCGCCGCGCCCACCGGCCCAACGTGAAACGGGTCATCCTTGCCCCCACAGTAGTTGTCAGCGGATAGTGAGCAGTGGTCCGTTCTTGTACGGCCCACTGCTCACTATCCGCTCCCCACTAGTCCCAAAGCACGGCCACCCACCGCGCCAGCGTCAGCGCGAGCACCGCGCCCACGCCGATCGTGAACGCCACTTCGACGCGGTGCGGCGGGATCAGCACGATTCGCCCCTTGAGCGCCCCCACCAGCGCCCACACCAGCAGCCCGGCCCACAGCACGCAGATCAGCGCGCCGGCCCAGTTCGCCCGCACCGCGGCCCGCACGTCGCCGCGCACCAAGAGCGCAAAGCTGGTGCTCATGCCACAGTTCGGGCACGGCTTCCCGGTCAGCTCCGCGAAGTTGCACGGCGGCATCCCCAACTGCGTGTGCGTGCCCTGCGTGAGCGGCGCGCCGTCCGCGTCGTACGGGTGGATGCGGAACGCCGCGACGAACACCGCCGTTAGCGCCAGCGCCACCGCGCCGAGCACGAACCGCACGAGGCGGCGCGTGCGCACCGGGTCGCCGGTGCGGCGCACGGGGCGCGCCACGGGTAGCGCGCGTTCGGGTTCGGGTGAGTCCGGGTGTTGGGGCACGCATAGCCTCCCGCCGCTGGCGACGCAAGCGCAGTTTCCGGCGTATTGTACCGGTCGCGGGAAGCGGAAGCGAAGAGCACAGCGGGCGCCGCGCGCCCTTGCGCGTGAGCCCGAACCCGTTCGGGGTTCGAGGCCGCCTTCTGCCTGTACTCCGAAGGGGGTGTATCCGAAGCACCGGGGCGCGCGGCACGCCCCGCGAACGCTCACCCGTTGCCGGCGCGCGTGCCGAACTCGCCGAACGGCAGCGCCACCGGCGGGGCTTCTTTGGCGCGCAGCAATTTGTACGCCTTCATCTTCTTGTACAGCGTCACGCGGCTCACGCCGAGCAACTGCGCCGCCCGCGTCCGGCTCTGCCCGGCCTTCTCGAGGGCGCGCAAGATGTTCGCGCGCTCCGTCGCCTCGCGGGTCTGCTTCAGGGTGCCGTCGAACCCCGCGGGCGTCATGGTCAGCAGCGGGGGCGGCGTGTCCACCGGCGCGAGCACTTGCGGCGGCAGGTGGTGCAGCTTCAGTTCGGTGCCGCTGCTGGTGAGCACGGCCTGCTGAATCACGTTCTCCAGTTGGCGAATGTTGCCGGGCCACGGGAACGCTTCGAGTACCCGCAGCGCCTCCGGGCACACCGCGAACAGGCGCTTGCCGTACTTCGTGCCGTACCGCGCGACCATGCCGCGCACGAGCGGGCCGATGTCTTCGGGGCGCTGGCGCAACGGCGGCAGGTGGAAGCTGATGACGTGCAGGCGGTAGTACAGGTCGCGGCGGAACGTGCCGCGCTCGACCGCTTCGGCGAGGTTCCAGTTCGTCGCGGCCACGATGCGCGCCTTGCAGATGTGCGTCTCGTTGCTGCCCACCGGCTCGAACTCGCCGGTCTCGATCACGCGCAGCAGGTTCGCTTGGTGCTCGAGGCCGAGCGTGTCGATTTCGTCTAGCAGAATGGTGCCCTCGCCGGCGGCGGCGAACTTGCCCACCTTCGCGCCGTCGGCGCTGGTGAACGCGCCCTTCGCGTGCCCGAAGAACTCGCTGGCGATCAGGTTTCCGGCCAGCGTGCCGCACGCGACCACCATGAACCGGTTCGCGCGGCGCATCGAGGTGTCGTGGATCAGCTTCGCCAAGAACGTCTTGCCGGTGCCGGTTTCGCCCTCCACCAGCACCGTCACGTCGTGCGCCGCGGCGATGCACAGTTGCTCGACCAGCGCGGTGAGCGCGGGCGTGTGGTTCACCAGCCGGCGGCGGATCGTTTCGGGCACGGTCTCGGTGGCGGGGTCGGCGAACGGCGCGCCGGGCGCGAGCGCGCGCCGCGCCCGCGCCGTCAGCTCGCGCGCGTGGTGCGGCCACACGAACCGGTTGGTGAGGTACGGGGTCGCGGGGTCCAGTCGGCCGCTGGCCCGCGCGCTTTCGGATTCGAGCACGGTGAGCGCCGGCGGCAGGTGCTGCACGCGGCACTCGCGCACCACGGTTTCGATCGCCAGCGCGTCGGACGGGTCCGCGGCGACGAGCAGCAGGTCGCCGTCGGTGTCCGGGGAGAGCAGGTGCGGCACGTCTTCGAACCGCACGACCGGGGCGCTCACCTGCACGGCCCGGTGCAGGTGGCTCTGAACGGTGGCTGCGAGGCGGGCGTCTTGCGCGGCGATGACGAGGCGGCGCGACGGGACCATAAGCGCGAAGCTCCGGCGAAGTCGGGCGCGCGGCGTACGAGTGATACGGTTCGGCACCGCCCGCGCTTCCACGCTTAAAGGAAAGTTTACATTCTGTGCCGGTGCAACCGGCTCGGCGGAAGATGCCGGGAAAAGCGGTTAGTTGAGGTGCGCCGTTTCGCTCGGAACCGAAATCGCGCCGCGCGAGTGGCCGAAACTCCGACAGCCGAACCCGACGCGTGTCGGGTTCGTGCGGCCCCTTACTTCACGAACTTGCTCACCGTCGCGAGGAACTCCGCGTTCGACTTGGTTTTCGTGAGCTGCTTCACCATGCCCTCCATCGCCTCGACCGGCTTCAGCGACATGAGGCTGCGGCGCAGCAGCGTGATCTGTTCGAGCATCTCTTTGGGAAGCAACCGCTCTTCTTTGCGGGTGCCACTCGCGCCGAGGTCGATGGCCGGGAAGATGCGGCGCTCCGCCAGCGCGCGGTTCAGCACCAGTTCCATGTTCCCGGTGCCCTTGAACTCTTGGAAGATGACTTCGTCCATCCGCGAGCCGGTCTCGATGAGCGCGGTGCCGAGAATGGTGAGCGTGCCGCCCTCCTCGAACGCGCGGGCCGCCCCGAACAGGCGCTTGGGTACGTCCAGCGCCTTGGAGTCGATCCCGCCGCTCATGGTGCGGCCGCTACCGGCGGTCTTGTTGTACGCGCGCGCGAGGCGCGTCAGGCTGTCGAGCAGCACGAACACGTCGCGGCCCTGTTCGGTGAGGCGCTTCGCGCGCTCCACCACCAGTTCGGCGATGCGGATGTGGCTCGCGGTGTCGCGGTCGGAACTGCTGGCGATCACGTCCCCTTTCGGGAGCCCGCGTTTCATCTCGGTCACTTCTTCGGGCCGCTCGTCCACGAGCAGCACCATGAGGTGCATGTCCGGGTAGTTGGTGATGACCGATTGCGCGATGTGTTGCAGCAGCACGGTTTTGCCGCTGCGCGGCGGGGCGACGATGAGCCCGCGCTGCCCCATGCCGATGGGCGTGAACAGGTCCATGACCCGCGTGGTGAGCGGTTCGGGCCCGGTTTCGAGGCGGATCCACTTCGTGGGATCGACGGGCGTGAGTTCGTCCCACGCGCGGCGCTTGTACTCCGCGGGCGGCTTGCCTTCGATGAGCTCGACCGACGCGAGCCGCGGCCCGGTGCCCTTGCGCGGCGGTTCGAGCGGCCCGGCGAGGCTGACGCCCTCGGCGAGTTTGAACTTGCCGATGAACTGCGCCGGCACGTAGGCGTCGGCTTGTGTGGGCGCGAGGTGTTTCGCGGGGTTGCGCAAGAACCCGTAACCCTTGGGGTGCATTTCCAGCACCCCTTGCGCGCGGCCGTGTGGTTCGGACATTCGGGAACTCAACTCTCGTGAACATCGGACGCCGCGCTCCCAGAAACGGGTGCGGCACTCTGCGTAACGAAACGGAGGGGAAGCGGAGCGTGTCGGGCGAACCCAATGCGGAGCACCGACCGGCCGCGGCTACTTTCGAGGCCGTGCCACAAACGGCGTGAGGCCACACGTGTGGCTCGCACGGCGTTAATTGAACTGTCGGGCGCTGGGAACCGCCCGCGGCGTAGCACCGCAGTTTTCGCTAACCGTGTGCGGCGATCGGTGGTTGAAGAGAGTGTACCGCGACCGCCGCCCGCGTGCT
>JALHNS010000056.1 GCA_022843445.1 Gemmata sp. | reverse complement strand
CGGAACTACTCCATGTCGGAAGCGTGATCCGCTACCACCAACGGCGGAACGAACAGGCCACGAAGTCGCACAAGAAACGGCGGCATAGATCCGTCATCTAAAGCCGCGCTGTAGTGCTAGGCGCGGGGCGCGCCGCTCACGGCGCGCGCCCACCAGCCGGTGGCGCGCTGCACGAGCACGAAGAACACCGGCGTGAGGAACAGCCCGAACACGGTGACGCCGAGCATGCCCGCGAACACCGCGGTGCCCAGCGTGCGGCGCATCTCCGCGCCCGCGCCTTCGGAGAGCACCAGCGGCACCACGCCGATGACGAACGCGACCGAGGTCATGATGATCGGCCGCAGGCGCAGCCGGCACGCTTCCACGGCGGCCTCCCACCGCGGCGCGCCGGCTTCGGCGCGCTGTTTGGCGAACTCGACGATGAGGATCGCGTTCTTGCACGCGAGGCCCACCAGCACCACGAACCCGACCTGCGTGAAGATGTTCACGTCGTGCCCGGCCCACAGCACGCCCGCGACCGCGCTCAGCAGGCACATCGGCACCACGAGGATCACCGCGAGCGGGAGCGCCCAGCTCTCGTACTGCGCCGCGAGCACGAGGAACACCAGCACCACGCTGAGCACGAACGCCCGCACCGCGGTGTCGCCGGTCTGCTGTTGCAGCAGGGCCAATTCGGTCCACTCGGCCTTCATCGTGGGTGGCAGGTGGTCGCGGGCGGTCGCGTCGAGCGCGCGAATGGTGTCGCCGGAACTGGCGCCCGGAGCCGGGTTCGCGGTGAGCGCGGCGGCCGGGTACAGGTTGTACCGCTGCACCATCACCGGCCCGGTCGCGTCGCGCACGGAGACGAACCCCGCGAGCGGCACCATCTCGCCCTCGACGTTCCGCACCTTCAATTTCTTGAGGTCCGGGGCGCGGCGGCGGAACTTCTCTTCGGCCTGCACGTTCACCTGCCACGTGCGGCCGTAGAGGTTGAAGTCGTTCACGTAGAGCGAGCCGTAGAACACCTGAAGCGCGTTCACGATGTCGCCGACCGCGACGCCCATCGTTTGGGCCGCGTCGCGGTCGATGTGCAGGCGGAGCCACGGCGCGTCGGCGCGGTAGCCGGTGAAGGCGTCGCGCACCTCGGCCCCGGCAACCGTTTCGGCGCGGTCGTTGGTCGCGTCCACGATCGCGCGCGCCGCGGCCTCCAGTTCGGCCGGGCCGGTGTCTCCGCGGTCCTCCACGATCAACTTGAACCCGGCGGTCGTGCCGAGGCCGTCGATCGCGGGCGCGCCGAAGACCGTCACCTTCGCGCCCGGCACAGCTTCGCTCAGCTCGCGCTGGACCTTCTCAGCTATGGCGTCGGCGGTCAGCCGTTCGCCGCGCCGGTTCCCGAAGTCGTCCAGCAACAGGTACAGCGTGGCGAAATTCGGCGCGTTGGTGCCGATCATCACCGACTGCCCGGACACACTCACCGTGTGCTTCACGCCGGGCGCGGCCCGCGCGACCGCTTCGAGCTTCGCCACCTCGCGCTCGGTGCGGCCCAGCGAGGCCGCGTCCGGGAGTACCACGTTCACGAGCAAGTAGCCTTTGTCTTGCTGCGGAATGAACCCCGCCGGCGCTCGGTTCATCGTGTCGTAGGTGAGCCACAACAGCGCGCCGTAGCCCGCGAGTACGAGGAGCGATCCGCGCAGCGACACGGACACGCCGCGCGCGTAGACCGTGGTCGCGGCGTCGAAGCCGCGGTTGAACAGCTTGAAGCAGAAGCCGAGCACCTTGTTCAGCACCTTCGCGACGAACAACCCCGCGAGGCCGCCCACCAGCGCCGCGGCAACCGGCACGGCCCACCACGGCGCGGCGGCCAGTTGCGGCACCCCGGCGGCCCACCCCGCGAGCGGCCCGCGCAGGAAGTAGTACGCGGCGGCGGCACCGAGCAGCGGGAACGCGAGCCGCGGCAGCGGTTCGGCCCCGGTCGCTTCGGCCTTCGATTTCAGCAAGAGCGCGCACAGCGCCGGGCTGAGTGTGAGCGAGTTGAACGCCGAAATCAGCGTGCCCACCGCGATGGTGACGGCGAACTGCCGGTAGAACTCGCCGACGATGCCCGTGATGAACACGCACGGCACGAACACCGCGGCGAGCACCAGC
Source organism: Gemmata sp. (assembly GCA_022843445.1). Lineage (GTDB taxonomy): Bacteria > Planctomycetota > Planctomycetia > Gemmatales > Gemmataceae > Gemmata. The sequence goes on along the minus strand of JALHNS010000056.1, from coordinate 22,041 downwards.
CCGATGGCGACGATGGGGCCGGCCACCTGATCCATCGCGGCGACGGTCGCGTCGCGCGGCGACAGGCCGTGCTCGATGTGATGCTGCACCGCTTCGACAACGACGATCGCGTCGTCTACGACAATACCGACCGCGAGCACGAGCCCGAACAGCGTGAGACTGTTCACGGTGTAACCGAGTACGGCCATCGCCGCGAACGCGCCCACGATGGCGACCGGCACCGCGGCCAGCGGGATGATGGCGGCCCGCCAGCTTTGCAAGAACACCAACATCACAAGGGCAACGAGGATCACCGCGTCGAGCAGCGTCTTGAACACCTCGTTCTTCGATTCCTCGATGAACGGCGTGGTGTCGTACACGATTTCGTAGGTCACATTCGGCGGGAACCGCGGGGCGAGTTCGGCCATCTTGTCGCGCACGCGCTTCGCTGTGGCGATGGCGTTGCTGCCGGGGAGTTGGTACACCGAGAGCGCCACCGACGGCTCGCCGTCGAGCGTGCAGGTCTGGTCGTAAGAGAGTGCCCCGAGTTCGACGCGGGCCACGTCTTTCACGCGCACCGGGCGGCTGTCCGCGTCGGCCTTCACGATCATCTCGGCGAACTGCGACACCTCCGTGAGCCGACCGAGCGTGTTCAGCGGGTACTGGAACGCCTGTCCGCGCGGCGCGGGCGGTTGCCCCACCTGCCCGGCCGCGACCTGCGCGTTCTGCTGTTCGATAGCGCGCAGGATGTCTGCGGGGGCCAGTTTCTTCACGGCCATCTTGTCCGGGTCGAGCCACAGCCGCATCGAGTAGTCGCGCTGACCGAGGTACGTAATGTCGCCCACGCCGCTGAGCCGCGCGAGCTCGTCGCGCAGTTGGATGGTGGCGTAGTTACTCATGTCCAAGAGCAACTGCTGGCGCGCCGCGTCGGCCGCGGGCGGTCCGGACGTGCCCCGCAGGTTGATAATCATCAACTGGCTCGGCGACTTCTTTTTGACGGTCACGCCGCGGCGCTTCACGAGGTCCGGTAGCACCGGTTCCGCGAGGTTCACGCGGTTCTGCACCAGCACCTGCGCGATGTTCAGGTCGATACCCTGCTTGAACGTGACCGTGAGCGTGTACGAGCCGTCGTTCCCGCACGTCGACGACATGTACATCATGTCCTCGACGCCGTTCACCTGCTGCTCGATCGGCGCGGCGACGGTGTCGGCGACGGTGCGCGCGTTCGCCCCCGGGTACACCGCGAACACCTCGATGGTGGGCGGCGCGATGTCCGGGTACTGCGACACCGGGCGCGAGTACAGCCCGACCACTCCGGCGAGCGTGACGATGATGGACATCACGCTCGCCAGAATCGGCCGGTCGATGAAGCGGCTGGAAAACATGGCGCGTGACCGTCGGTGGGAAGTGGGCGGTTGTCAGTCGGCGAACCCGTCCGCGCGAGTCAGCTCGCGGGCGGGTCCTTCCGCAACTTCGATTTCGTGAGAGTCCGCACGGTGCGCGCGAGCGGACCGAGGAACTTCAGCCGCAGCACGTACATGCTCGCGCCGTGAATCGCCAGCGCCCACTTTGAGCGCGCCGCGCGGCCCTTCGTCGCGCGGTCCACCAGTGCGAAGAACACGGGCGTCAGGATCACACCGAACACCGTCACGCCGAGCATCCCGCCCAGCACCGCCACGCCCAGCGCTTGGCGCATCTCCGCGCCCGCGCCGCGCGCGATCGCCAGCGGCAGCACGCCCAACATGAACGCGATCGAGGTCATCATGATCGGGCGAAACCGCAACTTGCAGGCGTCCAGAATCGAGGTGTTCAGGTCTTCGCCGCGGTCGCGCGCGAGTTTGGCGAACTCGACGATGAGGATCGCGTTCTTGCACGCAAGGCCCACCAGTACCACGAACCCGACCTGCGTGAAAATGTTCACGTCTTGCCGGCCGATGCCGGCACTCAGCACGTTGCGGCTCGCGCGCTCGAGCACTTGTGTGTCGGTGAAGCGCGCGACCCCGGCGGACCACACCCCCGGCTTGAGCCAACCGGGAACGTCCGGGTCCGCGACCCACCGCGCGAGCGAATACTCGAACGAGCTGGGGTCGGTGAGCCACACCGCGCCGAGCGAGCACGCCACGCACACCGGCACCACCAGAATCACCGCGAGCGGGAACGCCCAGCTTTCGTACAGCGCCGCGAGAATCAGGAACACGAACGCGACCGACAGCCCGAACACCAGCGGTCCGGTGTTGCGCGACTGTTTCTCCATGAACGCGAGTTCGGTCCACTCGAACGCCATGCGGTCCGGGAGCTGCCGGTTCGCCAACTCTTCGAGCAGCGCGAGGCCGTCGCCGGTGCTGGTGCCGGGTGCGACGTTCCCGTTCACCGCGGCGGCCGGGTACATGTTGTACCGCGTGATCACCTGCGGCCCGCCGGTCTCTTTCACATCGAGTAGTGTCCCGAGCGGCACCATGTCGCCGAGCTTGTTGCGCACCTTGATGCGCTGAATGTCCGACACTTGGTTGCGGAACCGGTCGTCGGCCTGCACACTCACCTGCCACGTGCGGCCGAACCGGTTGAAGTCGTTCGCGTAGCGGCTGCCCATCGAGCCTTGCAGCGTCGCGTACACGTCGCCCACTTCGACTTGGCGCTCCAAGCAGGCGTTCGGGTTCACGCGCAACACGAGTTGCGGCGCGTTCGTCTTGAACGCGGTGAACAGCCCCACCACCTGTTTCTGCTGGTTCGCGCGCTCGATGAACGCGTCGGTTTGGCCCTGCAGCATGGCCGGGCCGACTGAGCCGCGGTCCTCGACCATCATGCGGAACCCGCCCGCACGCCCGAGGCCGGACACCGCGGGCGCGCCGAACACCAGCAACTGCGCTTCCGGGCAGTATTGCGCGAACCGCTTGCGCAGTTCGGCCGCGACCGCGTCCGCACCGAGTTCTTTCGGCCGGCGCTCGTCGAACCCTTTCAGGATGATAAACATCGAGCCGTAATTCGAGCCGTACGCGCTGAGCACGAACGAGTTGCCCGCGATGGCGTTAACGTGCGCCACGGGCCGCACCTTGTTCCCGTTCCCGTCGTCCAGTTCCGTCTCAAGTGCGACGCGGCTGGCCTTCACCACCAGTTCTTGCGTGCGCTCGGCGCTCGCGGAATCCGGCAGTTGGATGCTGGCGATCATGTAGCCTTTGTCTTGCTGCGGGATGAACCCCGTGGGCAGCGTCTGAATGCCCGCCACGCCCGCGCCCACGATGCCGAAGTACCCCACCAGCACCAGCAGCGGCACGCGCAGCGCGAGGCTCACGCTCTTTACATACACGACCCCGACGCGAGCGAAGCACCACGCGAACGCGCGCCCGATCAGCGCGAACGGCAGCACCAGACAGGCAACGGCGCGCGCGAACCGGTTCGGAGTGTAGCCCGCGGGCCGCGGCCCCTTCAACAGCAGTGCGCAGAGGGCCGGGCTGAGCGTGAGGGAGTTGAAGGTGGAGATGAACGTGCTGACGGCGATGGTGAGCGCGAACTGCCGGAAGAACGCGCCCACGATGCCCGGCAGGAACGCGCACGGCACGAACACCGCGCATAGCACCACGCCGACCGCGATGATGGGCCCGGCCACGTCGTTCATCGCGCGCACGGTGGCCTCGCGCGGCGACAGCCCTTGCTCCAACTGGTGCTGCACGGCTTCGACTACGACGATGGCGTCGTCCACGACGATGCCGACCGCGAGCACGAGGCCGAACAGCGTGAGGTTGTTGATCGTGAAGCCGGCCAGCGCCATCGCGGCGAACGTGCCGACGATCGCCACCGGCACCGCCGCCAGCGGGATGAGCGCGGCCCGCCACGTCTGTAGGAACAGCAGCACCACGATGGCGACCAAAACAATCGCGTCGCGGAGCGACTTGAACACTTCCTGCACGGACTCTTTGATGAACGGGCTGGTGTCGTAACCCACTTCGTGCGTGATGCCCGGCGGGAACTCCTTGCTCATCTCCGCTACGGCCGCTTTCACCGCGTCCGCGGTCTCGAGGGCGTTCGCTTCCGGCAGAATGAAAATCGCGAGGCCCACAGTCGGCTTCGTGTCGAACCGATTGCTCACGTCTTGGGCCTTCGCGTCGAGTTTGACGCGGCCCACGTCCCTCACGCGCACCAGCTGCCCCTGCGGGCCGCGCTTCAGCACGATGCCCTCGAACTCTTCGACCTCTACGAGCCGACCGAGCGCGGAGAGCGTGAACTGGTACGCCTGATCGCTGCCCGCCGGCGGCTGCCCGATCTGCCCGGCCGCGAACGACTGGTTCTGTTGCCGCACCGCGCTCACCACGTCCGCGGGCGTGAGGCCCAACTTCGAGAGCTTCTCCGGGTCCAGCCACAGGCGCATCGAGTAATCGCGCTGGCCGAAGATGGTCACGTCGCTGATGCCGGGGAGCCGCTGGAGCTCCTCCTTCATCTTCAGCACCGCGTAGTTGCTCAGGTGCAGTTGGTCGTAGCGCCCGGTGGGGAACCCGGCTTCCGGCGGCGAGGTGATACCGATCGTCATCAGCAGTTCGGGCGACCGCTTCCGCGTGGTGATGCCGGTGGCGCGCACCACGTCCGGCAGTTGTGGCAGCGCGAGGTTCACGCGGTTCTGCACCCGCACCTGCGCCATGTTGAGGTCGGTGCCGGGCTGGAACGTGACCGTGAGCGTGTAAGAGCCTTCGCTCGTGCTCTGCGAGGTCATGTACAGCATGTCCTCGACGCCGTTCACCTGCTGCTCGATGGGCGCGGCGAGCGTCTCGGACACCACCAGCGCGCTCGCACCGGGGTAGTTGCAGTCGATCTGAATGGTGGGCGGAGTGACCTGCGGGTACTGCGAGATGGGCAGCTTCGTGACCGCCAGCGCGCCCGCAAGGGTCACCAGTACCGACAGTACGGTGGCGAAGATGGGCCGGTCGATGAAGAAGCGCGGGATCATGGAGTAGCAGTCAGAGGGCGCGAAGAAAAATGAACCACAGTAGCACAGGGAATACAGAGGCAGACAAACGCAGAGCAAGTAAAACAGTCGAGTTCAGACCAACACAGCCTGTTGTATTCTCGGTGTTGGTTTTTATCTCTGTGCCTCTGTGCCTCTGTGTTTCAGTTCTGCACTCTGCCCTCTACCCGCTACCCCTTCGGCGGTTTCGGGTTCACCTCGATGCCGGGGCGCACGCGGAGCAGTCCGTCCACGATCACGCGGTCGGTGGGGGCGACCGCGGCGTCTTCGACCACCCGTAGCGCCCCGTACAGTTGGCCCGCGCGCACGTTTCGGCGCTCCACAATATTTTTCTCGTTCACGACGTACACGAACCGCTGCCCCTGATCGGACCCGACGGCCCGCTCCGGCACCAGTACCGCTGTTCTGGGCGGGCCGATCGGCACCCGTACCCGCACGAACTGGCCCGGCGAGAGCAGGTACCACGGCGCGCGCGACAGTTTCGGGTTCGTCACCTCGGCCCGAGCGCGAAGCGTGCCGGTGCCGGCGTCAATCTGGTTGTCGGTGAACACCATCGTGCCGGTGAGCGGAAAGTCGTCGTCGTCCGCGAGCGCCAGTTTCACTTCGAGCGGTTGCTCGCGCGACGAGGTGGCCCCACCGGCCTGAATGAGCCGCCGCACGCGAATCACCGTGCGCTCGTCCACGTCGAAGGTCGCGTACAGTTTGTCCAACCGCACGATGCTCGTGAGCATCGTCTCGTCCGCCTTCACTAGGTTCTCTTCGTCGACCATGCGCTTGCTGAGTCGCCCGTCGAACGGGGCGTTGATGCGGCAGAACTCCAAATTGGTCGCGGCCAGTTCGACGGCGGCGGTCGCGGCCTCCACGTCGGCCTCGGCTTCAGCCTTGTCGCCAATGGCCTTGTCCATGAGCGCCTGTTCGGACACGCCCTTGTCGTACTGAGCCTTAATGCGCACGTAGTCGGCGGAGGCGGTCTTCAGGTGCTTGTCGGCTTTCGTGCGTGCCGCGTTGGCGCGGGCCAGCTCCGCTCGGAAGGGCCGGTCGTCCACCTCGAACAGCGGCGCGCCCGACTTGATGTCTTCGCCGTCTTTGAAATGAATCTTCTTCAGGTAGCCGGTCACGCGGGACTTCAGTTCCACCATTTTGAACGGCTCGGTGCGCCCGGCGAAGTCCTCGTAGTCGCTGATCGGTTGCGCGACCGGGCGGTCCACGATGACCGTGGGGGGCAGCGTCTTCACCGGCTCCGGGGGCTTGCGCGCGCAGCCAGCAAGGCCGGCGAGTGCGACGAACAGCAGAGCGACGAACGGCGTGTGGCGCATTGGCAGGTCCGGTGTGGGAACGACAACGAATACTCGCGCGCGGAGCCGCGCTTACAGCGCAGTGGTTCGCAGTCAGAGGTTGGGAATCCGGAGACAGAAGGGTTCTCGACAGGATTACAGGATGAACAGGATGCAGAGTGACCGAGTGCCGTTTCAGCACACTGCGTCTTCGTCATTCTGTCGTCCTGTCCAAACCGTTCCCTGCCCCTGTCCCTATTTGCCACCGGGGAGCGATTTGCTCACGATGGTCGGGCACCAGTGCGCTTCAATGTGCTCGATCACCAAGTCGGTGCCCCGCGCGTGGGTCACGAACGGCTTCATCTTCGGGTTGTACATCGCGTCGGTCAGGTCGCGCACGAGGTACGTTGTCACGCCCCATTTCACCATCTGCTTGATCGCGAACGAGCGGTTGAGCACGCACATGTTGGTGTGAACGCCCATCACGATCAGCGTGTCGATGCCCTTCTGCTTCAGCACGTTGTACACTTCCGCGCCGCTGTCGGTGACGTAATCGAGTTTCTCGTCGATAGTGATGGCCGCGTGCTGACGGGTCCACGCCTTGAACGGCTTGGCGGGCTTCTCGTCGTCGCAGCCACCGTCAGCGTCGTCAATGGGCAGCGGCGGGTTCGGCAGATCCTTTGCTTTCGGCGGGTCCACTTTCGGTGCGTCTTGCGCGCGCTTCCTCGCCGGGCTGTCTTTGTAAAAGGCCATCGTGTCGGACGGGCAGTGAACGATCGTCATGCCGGCGGCGCGGCACGCCTTGAGCACCGGTTCGGCGCTCTTGGCGAGTTCGGCGCACCTCTCGGCCGCCCTCTTGCACCAGTGGTCGTCCCACATGTCGCACACCACGATCGCCGTCTTTGCGGGGTCGATGGTCGCCTTCACCGCGACCGCTTGCTTGGTCGACTGGTACACCACTCTCGCGACACCGGTCGCGGGGTCGGTCGCAGTCACCGGTACCATTTCAACCACCTGCCGACGGGCCGGCACGACGAGCGGCTTGGGTTCGTCGGCCGGGGCGAAGGGGACCGTGAGCGCGACGGCCAGCGCTGCGGATGCGAGTGCGCGAATCATGGGGAGGCTCCGCGGGTAGGTGAGGTGATGATACCGGAGCGAGCGGGCGAGCGGAAACGAAAAGGCCCGCGGCAACGTGCCGCGGGCCGGGTGTCACTTCGGGTGGGGCGGGTTAGTCGCAGCCGCCGCAGCCCTTGCCTTTGAAGAGGCCGCCCTTGAACAGGCCGCCACGGGCCGAGCCGCAGCCGCCGCTCATGCCGCCGCAGGCCGGGGCCGCGTCGCAACCGCCGCACGGAGGGGCCGCCACGGTGTGCACCGCCACCTTCACGACCTTCTCAACCGGAACGCACTTCTTCACCTCGCGGGTGCCGGTCTTCTCCACCTTGTTGTAGGTGGTCACGTCCATTTCTTTCTCGACGTCCTTCCACTCGCACACCTTGCGGGTGCCGGTCTTCTCAACCGCAACGCACTTGTGAACGGTCACTTCCTTCTCGACTTCGTTCCACACGCACACCTTGCGGGTGCCGGTCTTCTCGACCGGCACGCACTTGTGAACGGTCACTTCCTTTTCGACCCACACGGTTTCGTAGGTGGTAACCGGCTTCTTGCTCTTCTCTTCGATGCGGGTGTAGGTGGTCACATCGACTTCGATTTCTTTCTTCACCATCTGCTTCTGCATAACGGTCTTGGTGACCACTTGCGGGCACGGGGTTTCGCACGGCGCGTCGCAGCTCTTCTTCCCGCAAAGGCGGCCGAACAGACCGTGGCCGCTCGAAGCCGGGGGCACGGTGCAGGTCACGGTCACCGGCACGCACACCCACTCGCACACGGTGCGCTTCTGCTTGGTGACCACGGGCAAGCACTTGTAAGTCGTGACTTCCATCTCCTTGGTCACGGCCTTGCACTCCGCCACCTTCGCCTTCTCCTTCACTTCCTTCAGTTCGTTGACGGTGTACTTGAAGGTCTCGTCCTTCCACGCAGCTTCCTTGACCTTCACCTTTTCCTTCACCGCTTTCAGTTCGTTGACGGTGTACTTGAAGGTCTCGTCCTTCCACGTTTGCTCCTTGACCTTCACTTTCTCCTTTTTCGTGACCGGGACGGACTCCCAGTACTTGAAGTCTTCCTTCACCGTCACCCACTCGTTGACCGTTACCTTGCGGTCTTCGTAGGTTACGGCGGTCCCGCACGGGTTGCTGCCGCAGCCGCCGGTGGTGGTACCGCAGTCCGCCTTGCGCCGGCCGCCGAAGCCCTGCGCGCTCGTGGTCAGGGCCAGAACGGCCGCGAGCGCGGCCAACCCCATCAGACGCCGTTTCATCGCGTTGCCTCCGCAGAACAGGGACAGGTGGGGCTTCCGCTACATCCCTGACAGCGAGTCGGCCCGAAACGAAAACGTTCAGCAACCGGCGGGCAGCGCACATTACCCAAACTGCCCAAAAGTTGCTGCTCGCGTGACAAGTTAGCGAACGCGCGGAACTTAGGCAATAAATTCCTTCGCGCCGGTTCGGATTTTCTGCACGGGTCGCGCGCACGGTAGCGGTTGCGCCGCGCGGGCGCTGGCGGCGCGCCCCGAACCGCCGTAGGATCACACACACCGGTCGTTGGACCGGTGATCCCACCGAACTGCGGAGCCATCATGTTCGCTACTTCCCTCTCCCGCGGCGCGCTTCTGAGCGCGGCGGTCGCGCTCGCACTTGCCGCCGCACCGGCCGCACCCGCGGCCGACGACGACGGTTGGGTGCCGCTGTTCAACGGAAAAGACCTCACCGGTTGGAAGATCCCCAACCCGCCGAGCGGTCAGTTCAAGAGCGTCAAGGAAGTGAAGAACGACGCCGGCAAGGTGGTCGCGTTCGTGGGCGTCGAGAAGGACAAGAAGGACGGCACACCGGGCAAGGAGCACACGCTCTGGCAGGTGAAGGACGGGCTGATCGTGGGTGGCGGCCCCGCGAGCCACATCTTCACCGAGATCGAGGCCGACAACTTCCGCTACCGCGTGGAAGCGAAGATCAACGACAAGGGCAACAGCGGGCAATACTTCCGCACCGCGTTCGGCCCCAGCTTCCCCAAGGGTTACGAGGCCCAATTGAACGCCACCCACGGCGACAAGATTCGCACCGGCAGCCTGTACCCGTCATTCGGCAAATTGACCGAAGAGGACCGCAAGAAGATGCTCGTGATGAACGACGCCCCACACAAGCCGGACGAGTTCTTCGTGCAAGAAGTGGTCGCCGACGGCAACAAGATCACCATCAGCGTGAACGGAAAGCAGACGATCGAGTACGTCGACAAGGCCAATACCTACACGAAGGGCCACTTCGCACTACAGGGCCACGACCCGGGCAGCATCATGACGTTCAAGCGCGTCGAGTACAAGCCGCTGAAGAAGTGACCCGCCGGCCGCGCGGGCCGTTGGACGCACCGAAGTGTCGGGTTGTTCCGCACGCCGGGCGGGATTCGCCCGGTTCGCGCGGAATCTATCCGCCCCGCGCGCGCCGCGCGCTCTAGGCTCAGACGCCCTCGCCCATCAATCGAGGACGACATGTCTACTCAAGCGGTGTGCGCGTTCGCGCTAGAAACGGACCCGGTGTCGCGAGTGACCGTGGTTACGGTGAGCGGAAAGTTGGACCCGGTCGCGGCCGAAGACTTGGCCCCTGCGCTCGACGAGGCGTACCGCAGCGGAGCTCGGACGTTCGTCTTCGACCTCAGCGAACTGGTCTACGTGGGAAGCCTCGGGCTTCGGCTGTTCGTCGGACTGAACAACCGTGTGCGCGGCGAGGGCGGCGTAGCCCTGTGCGCGGTGCGGTCGAGTGTGCTCAAAATTCTCGACATGACCAAACTGACATCGATCCTGCGGCACTACCCGACGCGACACGAGGCCGTGGACGCACTCACGATGTGAGCGGCGCTAGCCGCGGCCCGCGCCGAGGTCGATGGGCACGGTGTTGTCCCGCGGTTCGACGCGCACCGTGTGTGGGACCTTCACCGCGGGCGCGCTCTTCGTACCGGCAACGACGGGCACCAGCACCACCACCCGGTATTCGCCCGCCGGCGCACCGGGTACCCGGACGCTCCCCTTCACGGTTTCGAGTTCGTACGACCCGTCGGCGTGGATGTCGCCGAACGCGGTGTACGTCGGGTCACCGACGGGCGCGAACTGCACTCCTCCGCCGGCGACGGGCCGCCCGCCCTTGTGGGTCACGGTGCCGGTTACTTTGTACGTCGGTGGCAAGTCGCTGCGCCCCCCGGCACAGCCGGTGCAGCACAGGACCAGCGCCCCGAGGGCGAGTCGCGCGGTCATACGGGTCTCCGTTACCAATCGGCCCCGAGCGGCGCGCCGTCGCGCGGGTCGCACGCCGCGGCCCACGTTGTCGCGCTCAAGTTCTGAGCGAGAAACCGCACGCTGCCGTCGCCCAATCCGGTCACCATGCCGCCGGAGTGTCCGGACTGAGCCCGGCTCGGGTCGCAGGTGCCAAATGGCACCGGCCGCACTTGGAACGGCAGGCACGGGGCGTAGCCCCCGGAGTAACTCTTATCGGGCGAGTTGTGGCACATCACCGGCCGCCACAGCTTGTCCGAATCGGCCCAAAGAGACGCCGCCGCCAAGCCGCTGGCCGGGTCGGCCGAGAGGCTGCACGAACCGTACACCTCGCCCACGACCACCGTGTTCGACAGGCCGTCGGGCACGGTCGCGGGGAACCGCGCGCGGCCCTGCACCGCAAAGAAATCAGTGTTCGCCGACGGGTTGCCGAACACCAGCGCGTTCGCTCCGTAGCATCCCACCGCGAACCCGTTCGCACCGCCGTTGGTCGTTCGGCTGAGGCCGTTGCTCACCGACGGGTCGGACGGGCACACGTAGGTCTTCACCGGGCGGAAGTACTGGCCCCCGCAGAACTTTGTCAGGTCGCCAAACGGCACGTCGCCGCGCACTTGTGCTCTGAAAATCGCGTCCTGTTCGATGTACGGGAGCAGCCAACTGAAGAGGGTGAACGCCGCGCCGTTGTAGGCAGAGCTTGCCGCCCGAGTCGCGGTCCAACCGTCGGGCGCGCAGAGCGGCGGCAACCCGCCGTTCGTGTCGTTGATCGCGTGGGTCGCCAACCCGATCTGCTTCAGGTTGTTCGTACACTGGATCCGCGCCGCGGCCTCGCGCACCTTCTGCACGGCCGGCAGCAACAGGCCGATGAGCACCGCGATGATCGCGACGACCACCAACAATTCGATCAGGGTGAATCCGAATCGCGCGCGAGACGGTACCACTCCGAGCCTCCCAACGAGTACCGAACCGACCCGAAACGCGAAGGAGTCCGTCCCATCCTACCGACCGAGCGTGTAGACAACGTGAAAGACGAGTACGAACGGGCGCGAAAGCGCGCGTAGCGCACTAATGGAACGAAATTCGCCCCGACCGGGTGCGCGAGCCGCTGCACGAGCGACAAGTATTTCCATCGCGCGGCGCGCGATTGCCCTACAGTAACAGGCGAACAGGGGGAGCCGGTGATGCGCGAAAAGACGTGGCTCGCGTGCAAAGACCCTGAGCGGATGATCGAGTTCCTCGGCGCGCGCGTCAGCGACCGGCAGTTGCGACTGTTCGCGCTGGCGTGCGTCCGCCGCGCGTGGCACTTCGTGACCGACAAGCGCATCCCCAAGTTGGTCGCGGTTCTGGAAGATCTCGCAGACGGGCGCGTCAAGAGCCGCGAACGCGAGCGCGCGCGGGATCGCAGTTACGCGGTCGCGTCGTCCAAACTGGACGACATGCAGCAGTGCATCGGCTACGACCTGTGGACCGCGTTCGAGAAGGAACTGGACCGCGAGAACAACGACCTCGGCGAGTGCGTGGCCGCCGCGTTCGGATACTTCAAGCAGGGCGACAGCGGCAACACCCGCAGGTTCACGTCCGGCAAGCGGGCCGAGCGCGTGCAGCAGCCCGCGCTCCTGCGCGAGGTCGTGGGCAACCCGTTCCGCTCGGTGGACTTCGACCCGAAGTGGCGCACCGACACGGCCCGCGCGCTCGCGCGGCAGATGTACGATTCGCAACAGTTCGGCGCGGCCCCGATCCTCGCCGACGCGCTCCAAGACGCCGGGTGCGAGTGCGAGCCGCTGCTGGAGCACCTGCGCGACTCCAGCGCGGCGCACGTGCGCGGGTGCTGGGCGGTCGATCTGGTGTTAGGATTGTCGTAGCGGCGCGCCGCGCGCCCCCGGAGGTTCATCGTGAATAAGGCCGCGTGGTTCGCCGCGACAAGCCCCGCCCCGATGCTCGCGCACCTGAAGCGCAAAGGCACCGACCGCAAGCTGCTGCTGTTCGCGGCCGCGTGCTGCCGGCAGGCGTGGCACTTCGTGACCGACGCGCGGCTCGCGCGGCTGCTCGCCACGGTCGAAAAGTGCGCCGACAAGCCGCTGACCGCCCGCGCCCGGGCCGGTGCCCAAGAGCGGTGCTTCACGGTCGCCGACTCGGACCTCGACGACATGCAGCAGTGCCTCGGGTACGAACTGTGGCACGCACTGAAGCAGCCGGACGAGCGCGCGGTCGGAAGCATCGGAGAGTGGGCCGCCGCGGCCTACGGGTATCAGGCCCGCGGCCCGGAGAAGAACCCCAACCGGCGCAGCACCGATCGCAAATTCGGGCGCGGCAAAGCGGCCGAGCGCGCGCGCCAAGTGGCCCTCGTCCGCGAGCTGTTCGGCGACCCGTTCGCCCGCGCGCCACTAGACCCGGCGTGGCGCACCGACACCGCGGTTGCCATCGCCCGCCGCGCCTACGACACCCGCGAGTTCGCCGCGCTGCCCATTCTGGCCGACGCGCTGCAAGACGCCGGCTGCGACCACGACGGCCTGCTGACCCATCTGCGCGACACCGGCGCGCCCCACTACCGCGGTTGCTGGGCGCTGGACTGGGTGCTCGGCAAGGAGTGACCCGTGCGCATCGGCCTCGTCACCGACATTCACGACGAAACCGCCCTCCTCGCGCGTGCCCTCGAAGCGCTGCGCACTGAAGGCGTCGATCACATCGTTTCGCTCGGCGACACCACCGACCTGCACGGCAAGTGGCAAGACGCCGACGGCGTGGCCGCGGAACTTGCTCGCGCCGGCGCGCTGGGCGTGTGGGGCAACCACGACTTCGGGCTGTGCCGCGACGTGCCGGACGAAGCGCGGGCCAAGTTCGCCCCCGAGACGCTCGCGTACATGGCAGGTGTGAAGCCGCGGCTCGAACTCGGCGGCGCGCACTTCTCGCACGTCGAACCGTGGCTGAACCCGGAGCGGATCGAAGACCTGTGGTGCTTCGACGGCCGCCCGGACGACGACGAGCGCTACGCGCGCAGTTTCGCGGCCATCCCGCACCGCGTCGCGTGCATGGGGCACTTCCACCGGTGGCTGGCGGTCACGCCCACGGGCCGCGCCGAGTGGGACGGAAGCGTTCCGCTGCACTTCGACCCGCACACGCGGTATCTTGTCGTCGTCGGCCCGCTGTTCCGCGGCGACTTCGCGGTGCTGGACACCGACCGTTGGGTGCTGGAACCGCACCGCCTCCCGAACGCGACCGCACACGAGCGCCTCACATGAAGCTGATCCTCGCTATCATTCAGCCCTCCAAACTCGACGCCGTGAAGGAGGCGCTGAACAAGGTCGAAGTCTTTCGATTGACGATCGTGGACGTACTCGGGTTCGGGCGGCAGAAGGGCCACACCGAGGTGTATCGCGGGCACGAGCTAACGGTGAACATGCTGCGGAAGGTGCAGTTGCAGATCGCGGTGAACGAGGACTTCGTGGAACCGACGGTGAACGCGATCATGGCCGCGGCGCGCACCGGCCCGGAGGGGCGCATCGGCGACGGCAAAATCTTCATCCTGCCTCTGGAAGACTGCATCCGCATCCGCACCGGCGAGCGCGGCCCGGAAGCGATTTGACTTCGCGTTTTCAACGAGCCGCGAACGCCAGTGAGCGGCAAAGCGTGCCACGAGATTGCGACGCAAGTGACGTGGCACGCACTGAAAAGGTGTCCCGCTCACTGGCGTTCGCGGCTCGTTATTCAGGCGCTCCCCGGCAAATACCCGTGCTTCGTGAGGGACGCGATCAGCTTACGGATGCTTTCCGCCCAACTGAACTCCGGTGCCCGCAGTGCAGCGGCGCGGCCCAAGCGCTCGGCGGTCGCGCGGTCCGCGTACACGTCGCGCATTCGTGCGATCAGTTCGTCGTCGTTCGGGTCGCCCCACTGCCCGCTGTAGATGGCGTTCTTCGCTTCGATCAGCTTGTAACTCACCTCGTAGCCGATCTGCGAATCGAACATCTCGCCCACCGCGCTGAACCGCGTACTAATGAGCGGGACGCCGCAGCCCATCGCTTCGAGCAGGTGCAACCCGAAGCCCTCGCCGTAGCTCGCGTTCACATAGCACGTCAGGCTCTTGTACCACTCTGCGAGCGCGGCCGGCGGCAGCCCGGTGTTCACCACCTCGATGCGCTTATCACCCCAAGTGTTCACCATCGGCGACGACGGCGTGATCTTCACCTTCAACCGCACGTCGAAGTTCGCGGGAAACGCTTTGAGGAACAGGTCGATGACGCGCTGCACGTTCTTGCGCAAGCCGCCTTCGTCGAGCGCGCCGGCGGTGCCGAACGTACACATCACCGGCCCGGCTTCGCGCGGGGCGAACACGGCGGGGTCGTAGCCGAGCGGCACCACTTCCATCGGCACCGTGACGCCGTTGTCGCGGAACGAATCCACACCCCATTGGCTGGGAATCATCAGCATGCCGCAGCGGTTCAGGTACTTCGCGGAGCCGCGCGGCAGTTGGTTCGTTTCCCACATGGTCCAAGCGGCCGTTCGCGCGTTCGGCTTGTACCGGTGCAGCAGAATCGGGGGGATCACGGCGAGCCGCGGCCCCTTCCAGTCGTACATACGTTCGGACGGCGCGTACTCCGCCGGCACGAACTTGGGGTTCATGAACGAGCGGGCGTCGCGGAACAGGTGAACGCCGGCGTCGGTGAGTCCGACGAGCGTTTTGAGCACGAGGTGGTCGTACCCGCCGTGCCCGTGCACGTTCCCCGCGAGGTGCAGCGGCGGACCGGTGCGTTCGACGGCCGCGGGGCGAGCGTAGTCGGCGAGCGCGCGGGTGTTCGTGCGGCGCGCCTTCATGCGCTTCTTGAGTTCGCCGAACCGCCCGGTGAGTACCATGCCCGCGGCGCGGGCCGCGGCCCCGAACACGTTCTTGGCGTAGAAGGCGTACCACGCGGAGAGCCACAGCTCCCCGGCGGCGGCGCGTGCGCGTGCGATCGGCCCAAGTGGGCGTGCGGGGCCGTTCGGTTCGGCCATGTGTGCGGTACTCCGTTACCTGCGAGCGCCGAAATCGTAAACGCGCGCCCCGCCGGAACGCAACCCCAGCCGCCGCACCCGTGTTGGCCACGGGGCGGAAGTTGGCCAAGTTGGGGCCGAGTTGGCCACCCGAGTTGGCCACTTGGCCAACTCGGATAAAATCCTAGAAATTCCAGCAAATCGTGCGTCTCGGTGACCGAGTTGGCCAACCCGTCGCGCGATACCCCCTGACCCACCTTCGGCACGAATTTCGGGGCACCCCGGTGCTCGCTCCGAGTTCGCGCGGGTAAACGAACGCCCCTGTCGGTTCGCGGTTCGCGCCGATGGTGCATTGTATACACAAGTTCATATCCGAAACAAGACCCGTCGCCGACATTCTGGTGACACCCCCTTCCGCACTCCCGATTGGTGTTCCGCCGGTCGCGCTCAGCGGTTACGGTAGGGCACCACACGCGCGGATCGAGAACTATGGCAACTTGGCTCTTCAAAGAAGAACCCGAAACGTACTCGTTCGCGGACCTGCAGCGCGACGGCACCACACTCTGGAGCGGTGTCGCGAACGCACTCGCGCAGAAGCACTTGCGCGCCGTGAAGAAAGGCGACCGCGTGTTCTTCTACGCGACCGGGAAGGTCAAGGCCGTGATCGGCGTGATGCTCGTGACCGCGGACCCGGTGCCGGACCCGGCCGACGAGAGCGGGAAGTGCGTCGCGGTGACGGTGAAACCCGTTCGCGCCCTCGCGGTGCCTGTAACACTTGCGGCGATCAAAGCGGATAAGGCGTTCGCGCAGTGGGAACTGGTAAAGCAGGCGCGCCTCTCGGTAATGCCGGTGCCGGATGCGCTGTGGGCGAAGGTGGAGAAGATGGGTAACGGCTGAACCGCTCTTTCCGCTTTGCCTCACTTCCGCGAAGCTCGCCCGCGGGCCGGTGGCCTTCCATTTCCGCGCGCCGGGGGCTATCAATCACGTTCCGGTCGCACTGTACACCCACACACGGCGACCGTACCGTGAGAGCCGTGCCATGTCCGAGATCGCACCGAGCCAACTGCCTCCGCACAACCGCGACGCCGAGCGCGGCGTTCTCGGCGGCATCCTGCGCGACCCGGACGTGCTGCCCGAAGTGCAGCAGCTCATGGTCGCGGACCAGTTCTACTTCGACGCGCACCAGAAGATTTACCAAGCCCTCTGCGACCTCGCTAACGAAGCGCAACCCATCGACCTCGTGCTGCTGCACGACAAGTTGCGCAAGAACAAGCAGCTCGAAGACGTGGGCGGCGTGATGTACCTCACGGAACTCTGGGAGGCGGTGCCGACGGGCGCGAACGCGCAGTACCACGCGAAACTGGTGCGCGACACCGCGATGGTGCGCGGGCTGATTCACGCGAGCAACGAGATTCTGCGCGACAGCTACGAGCGCACGCAATCGGCCGACGAACTGGTTTCGCAGGCCGAGCGCAAGATCATGGAGATCGCGAAGTCCGGGATGGTGGGCGAAACGCAGGTGCTCGCCGACGTGGTGAACGCCGCGTTCACGCGCTTGGATTCGCGCATCGGCAAAGAGAACCTCTCGATCAGCGGCCTCGCAACAGGGTACGTGGACTTAGACAACATCACGGCCGGCCTCCAGAACTCCGAACTCGTCATCATCGCCGCGCGCCCGAGCGTGGGCAAAACCGCGTTCGCGCTCAACATGGTGCGTAACATCGTCACCGAGTCGGACCCGCACGGGAACATGCCGGTGGTGCTGTTCTTCAGCCTCGAAATGGCGCGCATCGAACTCGCCGAGCGGTTGCTGTGCTGCCAGTCGCGCGTGGACAGCCACAAGGTGCGCAAAGGGCACCTCAGTTCCGACGACATCGACAAGCTCATGGCCGCCGGCGACATCCTGAAGCGCGCGCGCCTGTACATTGACGACACGCCGAGCCGGACCATGATTCAGATCGCGGCGAGCGCGCGGCGGCTGATGAAGAAGCACGAGCGGGACGGCGGGCTGAAGTTGGTCGTGATCGACTATTTGCAGCTCATCGAACCGGAGAACCGCCGCGACCCGCGTCAGGAGCAGGTGGCACAAATCAGCCGCCGGTTGAAGTTCCTCGCGCGCGAACTGCTGATCCCGGTGATCGCGCTGGCGCAGGTGAACCGCGCCTCCGAAGACCGCCAAGACCACAAGCCGCGCCTCTCCGACCTTCGCGAATCGGGGAGCATCGAGCAAGACGCGGACACGTGCATGATGTTGCACCGGCCGGGGAAGTTTGACGGCGCGCAGGCCGACAACATCCTCGAAATCATCATCGCCAAGCAGCGCAACGGCCCCACGGGCGAAATCACGCTCACGTGGATGAAGGAATACAACCGCTACGAGAACTACATCGCCGACGTGGGCATGGGCGAGGGCGTGTAACGCGCGCCGCGGCGCGGTACAATGCGCGCGTCGGCTTTCGCCTCACGGTGCGCACACGATGGCCCTGATTCCGTGCCCGGAGTGCAAGCGGGATATCTCCAGCGCCGCATCGGCGTGCCCGCACTGCGGCTTCCCCAACCCCGCGACCGCCGCGCCGCCCGGCCCCGCGTGTTACGCCTGCGCCGCGCCGGCGACCACGCGGTGCGCGAAGTGCGGCGCGCTCAGTTGCGCGACGCACCTCAAGAACATCTTCGTTCGTGGAATTGCGAGCAACGAACTTCGTTGCGATAAGTGTTACGAGCGGGCGGACGCGAACAATGCGGGTTTCGTGATGTGCGGCGTGCTCGTGCTCATTGTTGCCGCGGGCGCGCTGTTAGTGACGACGTGCAGCACGTTCGGGCGATAATCTCTGTAGCGACGGAGCGCGCATGAAGCGGGTCGGGTTCGCACTCGTCGCGGTGCTGTCGGTGCTCGTCGCGGGGTACGCGCTGTTCATGTACGGCACGCAACCGCTCGGCGCGCGCGTTCACCCGCAGATGCGTGCCGAATTCGAGGCGCGCCCGGTCGCCATCTACGCGCACATCTTCGGCGCGTCGGTCGCGCTGCTTCTCGGCCCGGTGCAGTTCCTGAAGGGGCTGCGCGTGGCGCGCCCTGCCCTGCACCGGGCGCTGGGTTGGGCGTACCTCGCGCTCGGTGTGTTCGTGGGCGGACTCGCAGGGCTGTACGTCGCGTTCTTCGCGTTCGGCGGCGCGGTGAGCACGAGCGGGTTCGCGGTGCTCGCGGTCGTGTGGCTGTACACCGGCGCGCGGGCCGTGCTAACGGCGAAGGCACGCGACTTCGACGCGCACCGGCGGTGGATGGTGCGCAACTTCGCGCTCGCACTGGCCGCCGTCACGCTGCGCATCGGGTTAGGAATTGGCTTCGGCTCCGGGCTGGCGTTTGAAGTGTTCTACCCGCCGCTCGCGTGGCTCTCTTGGGTACCGAACCTGCTGCTCGCGGAACTGCTCCTTTCGCGCGAACGGTGAGCGCGGCGCGTCAAGCGTCCACGTCCCACACGACGGCTTCGCCGTGCTTGCCGCCGCACGCGGCGCGCGTGCCGGTCGCGTCGAAGCACACGCCGGTCGGCTTCGCCACCTTCCAGTTGTACGCGGCGCGCCGCGTGCCCGTTGGTGCGTCCCAGTATTCGACCGCGCCGCTGCCGTTGGTGGTGGCGAAGAACGCGCCTGCGGGGTGCCACGCGGCGCTCAGGTAGTGCGTGCGCCCGCCGCGCACTTCGGCCAGCAGTTCCGCGGTGCCGTCGAGCGCGTACAGGCGCAGCGCGCCGCCGGCGCACACCGCGAGTCGGTCGCCGTGCGGCGACAGCGCGACCGCCTGCACCGCGGGCGTCAGCGATTCGCCGACCGTGTGCGCGACCTTGCCCGTGTCGGCGCGCAGCACGAGCGTTTGCCCGGTACCGAGGCCCACCGCGACCCGCGCGCCGTTCGCGCTGTACCGCATCGCGGTGATAAGCGGGCGCGGGAACAGGTTCGCGCCGCTGTAGATGAACTCGACCGGGGCCGGCATCCTCGCGGCCCACAGGTGCTTGTAGTCGGCGAGCGCGCGACACGAAAGACCGCGCTTGCCGTTGAATCCGACGCAGAACGATTCCCCACCGGGCGCGGGTGCGAGAACCGCGGGCCACTGCCCGCGCCACTTCGGAACTTGGAGCGCTTCGTGCCTCTTGGTGTCGTATGCCGCGAGCAACCCAAAGAACGCGAACAGCCGGTTGTTTGGTGCGAAGGAGAGCGCCGACACGTTGTTCGTGCCGGGCCGGTGTTCGGCGAGCAGCGCGCGCGTGTTCAAGTCCCAGAGTTGGACGTAGCCCCAATAGCCGCCGGCCGCGAGTTTCGTGCCGCACGGCGAAAACGCGACCGAGTTGATCCCGGCGTTCCGGTGCTTCAGAACGAACACGGTCGCGCCCTCACACCGCGGTGTTCTGGAGGTACTGCGCCACCCGCGCCGCGACCGCGGTGCCCTGCTCCACGCAGTCGGCCATCGCCACGCCCTTGTAGGCGTTTCCAGCGAGGAACAGCCCGCTGTGCCGCGCCACCAGCGCCTCGATCCGCGCGACGCGGTCCGCGTGCCCGATCACGTACTGCGGGATCGCCGCCGGCCACCGCACGACGCGGCGGAAGATCGGGTCGCCCTTCACGCCCATCGCCAGCTTGAGTTCGGCGTGAACCGCGCGGCCCAACTTGTCGTCGTCCCAATCGACCTGTTCGGCCCGGTGAACGCCGCCCACCAGCGCGCGCCAGAGCACGCACCCCGGCGGCGCGCGGTCCGGGAAGATCGAGGAGCACCACTGCACGCCGAGCACGTCGCGGCGTGTGTTCTGCGGCGCGATGTAGCCGAAGCCGTCCGGTCGGTTCGGGCAGTCCAGTTCGCGGTAGCCGAGAGCCACCACCGCGATCCGGTTGTACGGGATCGCGCCGACCTCCGCCGCGAGTTCGGGGTTCACCTCTTCGAGGATCGCGGCCTGTTCGTAAGAGGGGCACGCGAGCACCACCGCGTCCGCGGAGCGCGCCTTCGCGTGGTCGCCGTACAGCACCCACTGCGACACGCTCGCCGATTCCGCCAGCGAGCGCACGGCGAACCCGCACTTCACGGCGGCGCCCAGCGAAGCCGCGAGCGCGTCGGTGAGCGCCTGAAGCCCGTCGCGGAACGACCACATTTTCATCGGGCCGGGCGGCGGTTCGCCGCGCTCCGCGGCCTCGCGCTTGCGCTTTTTCGCGGCGCGAAAGAACCCGCGCACGATGCTCCCGGCCTCGCGCTCCATCACCGGCAGTCGCGGGAACGCCGACGCCACACTCAGAAGCGCCGGGTCGCCGCCGTGAATGCCGGTCACGAGCGCGTCGGCGAACACGTCGGCCGCTTCGACGCCGGCGCGGCGCGTCACGAAGTCGCGCACCGATTCGTCGCCACCGGGCGGCGGCGTCTTGCGCCACGGTTCGGTGAGCAGTTGCCACTTGCCGCGGAGCGAGAGCAGCGACGTGGTGAGCAGCCCGAACGGGCCGCCCGGCAGCTTGCGCAGTTTGCCGCCGAGGAACACGAACCGGTTCTTGCGGCTGCCCTCGCTCGCGGCAATCGGGTCGAGGCCCAACTCGCGCACGAGGTCCGGGACCGCGGGCGTGCGGTCCAAGTAGCCGTTCGGACCGCACTCGACGCGGAACCCGCGGTGCACCTCGGTGCCGACGTTGCCGCCGGGCCGCTCGCGCGGCTCCAGCACCGACACCGAAGCGTCCGGGGCGAACTGTTTGAGGCGATAGGCGACGGTCAGCCCGCTCAGCCCGCCGCCGACTACGGCGACGTGCGGCATCAGCGCCCCACCCCGACGACCGCGGCCTTGCCGTCCTTCACCCGCGCGACGACCACGACGTTCTTGCCGTCGACGGACGCGACCGCGACGTAGCCCTCTTTGCCCACGACCTTTTCCACCTTCTTCCGGTCGCCCTCGTCCTTGATGTTGTCTTTCACCTTGTCGAACGGCTGGAAGTTCTCGAACTCGGTGGGCACTTTGTCGGCGTCGATCGCGCCGAGACGGTCCTTGATCCACTCTTTGAGCTTCTTCTCATCGTCGATGACCTCGACCGCGCCGCCGTCCTTGTAAGCGAACGGGGCCGCGACCGTCTTCATCACCTTGTCGGCGTCCTTCTCTTTCACGGCCTTGAGGAACGCGCCGATGGCGTCCTTGGCGAGTTTCTCTTCCTTTTCGCCGGCGCGGGCCGACGCCCCGACGCCGAGCGCGAGGAGCAGTGCGAGTGTGCGCATGTGCGAACCCCTGTAGTGGCAGCGGAGCGCAAGGTATCGCGCCGGGGGGCGAACCACAACCGGCACGGCACGAATTTGCGCTCTAGGCTCAAGCGGGCGCGCCCCACACGCCGAACCGCGGACCCACAGCCATGCAACTGTACTGCCCGGCCTGCAAAGCCTCGTTCGCCGGAACGCAGCGGTGCCCGCAGTGCGCCGGGCTGCTGCTCATGCCGCACGAGTGCGCCGACGCGCTCGCGCCGCGGCCCGCCCCCGTGCCTCCCCGCGCGCCCGCCCG
>JALHNS010000055.1 GCA_022843445.1 Gemmata sp. | reverse complement strand
GTGCCGCCCGGCACACCGCCGGACCGGCGCTCGCTCGCGGTGCGCAACCTGCTGCGCGGCGAAGCGCTGGGGCTGCCGTCGGGCGAAACGGTCGCGCTGGCGATGGGCGAACCGCCGGTGGCGAACGGGCTGCCCGCCGGCACCTACGCGCTCGGCCAAACGCCGCTGTGGTTCTACTGTCTGCGCGAAGCGGAACTGCTCGGCGGCGCGCGCCTCGGGCCGGTCGGGGGCACCATCGTGGCGGAGGTGTTTTTGGGGTTGCTCGAAGGCGACACGCAAGCGTACCCGACGCAAGCGCCGAAGTGGGTGCCGACGCTGCCCGGTGCCGCGCCCTTCCGGTTCGGCTTCGCCGACCTGCTCGCGTTCGCCGGCGTGTCGTAGAGCGCGGAAAGTTCGTATCGGTAACAGTGGCGCGGTAGGTACCGCGCCGCAGTTCCCGACACGAACTCACAACGAGATACACCATGAACCCGCAGATGCCGCCGAAGCTGTCGCTGCCCGGCGTGAAGCAAGTGATCGCGGTCGCCAGCGGTAAGGGCGGCGTGGGCAAGTCCACGGTCGCCGCGAACCTCGCGATGGGCCTCCACATGCGCGGCCACAGCGTCGGGCTGATGGACGCGGACATCTACGGGCCGTCGGTGCCGCTCATGTTCGGCCTCGGCACGGTGGACCCGAAGACCACGGCGTTCCCCATTGAGAAGTACGGCATCCGGCTGATGAGCATGGGGTTCCTCGTGAACCCGGAACAAGCGGTGATCTGGCGCGGGCCGAAGGTGGCGCAAGCGGTGCAGTCGTTCCTCGCGCAGATCGATTGGGGCGCGCTCGACTTCCTCGTGATCGACCTGCCGCCCGGCACCGGCGACGCACAACTGACGCTGTGCCAAAGCGCGCCGCTCACGGGCGCGGTGGTGGTGACGACGCCGGGCGAGGTGAGCCTGATCGACGCGCGGAAGGGCGTGAAGATGTTCGCGGAGGTGAACGTGCCGGTGCTCGGCGTGATCGAGAACATGAGCTACTTCGTGGACGCGACCGGCACGCAGACGCCGATCTTCGGCGTGGGCGGCGGGCTGAAGCTGGCGGAAGAGAGCAACGTGCCGTTCCTCGGCGAACTGCCGATCGACCCGCGCGTGGCGCAGTGCGTGGACACCGGCGAACCGATCGTGCGCCGGCACCCGGACGCGGGCGTGTCGAAAGCGTACATGGAACTGTGCGCGGCGGTCGAGCGCGTGGCCGGCGGCGCGCCGAGCGGCGAACTGCCGCTGGTGCAACTGTAACGCGAAACGAAAACAGCGAGCGGCGCGACGTGAGTCCGCCGGTGGCAGCACAACCTCAGTGCGCAATGCGCAACGGAGTTGTGCAGCCACCGGCGGACTCACGTCGCGCCGCTCGCTGTGTTGGTGTTGTCAGTGCTTCGGCACGCTGAACGAGATCAGTTCGAGCGCGTTGTGATCGTCACCATTGCGCACAAGTCCGACACCCGGCGCGTACCAGAACGGGACGCCCTGCCAATCGACGCGGATGCACTCGAACTCGCCCGCGGGCACTTTGATCGTCTCAATGTCCCCGGTAACGTGCGGCTCCTCGTCGCGCCCGCCCCACTTCTCGCCGCGCTTGTAGGGCAGTTTGAGTACGCAAAACGGCTCGTCGAAAACGATGCGAGTTTCGGGCGACTGCAACTCGGTGCCGAGGAAGAACACGCCCCGCTCGGACACTGCGTACTGTTCGAGCGTTGGCACGTCGCCCGGTTTCGGAACGATGTCCGTGTACGCCAACATCACCAAATAGTCGCCTTCGCGCTGTTCGACGCTCGTTACTTCTTTCCGGTACGGCGCGTTCCCATTCCTCTGTCGGTACTCCCATTTGGTGCCGACGGCGATTGGGTGATACAAGCGCGGCTTCTCCGCGCCGCGCGGCACGGGCGCGGCGACTGGCGATTCGCACCCCGCCGCGAGCGCGAGCAGCAACACAAACGGGACGGCAACGCGCATGGCTTCTCCCTCCGCACGCACAACGTGCGCCGGGCCGAGACGTTTGCACGATCACCGCGCAGCGGGTTGTTCGTAGTAACCGGCTTCAGCCGGTTTCCCAAGCACCGACCTGTAAAGCGATGCGCGCGAAGGCGCATGGCAGCGCGCAAGTGCGCGTCGCGTATTTGTGTTGAGTAGCTGTTCGCTGCGGTGTTCGGGAAACCGGCTGAAGCCGGTTACTACGAGCTACGAACCCGCTCCGCGGGTTCAGGCCTGCGCGCCGAACTTCCAGCCGCCGGGCGGCGCTTGGAGGTGCGAGCGCGGCACCACATAGAAGTAGTCCTTGCCGTTGGCTTTCACCGGCACCACGCGCATCGGAACCTCGAAGTCGTTCGGGGCGCGGCCGAAGAAATCCTCCTCTTGGTCCCACAGCACCACGCGCGCCTCGGGTTGGAGGATCGCTTCGAGGATCTCCGGCGGGATTCCGCCAAGTTCTGGGCCTTTCGCCTTCGTCGCCTTCGACGCGGCGCGCTTCGCCTCCACTTCCAGCCGCGCCTTCGCGCGCGACTCTTCGAGTTGCGCTTTCAGTTCGCGCTCGGCCTGTTTCGTGGTGTGTTCGAGGATCAGCTTCGCGGCAGCGTGAACCACGGCCGGTTCGTCGTTGCTCAGTTGCAGGCTCAGCGCGACGAACGCGTCGGCTTCGAGTTCGTCGCGCAGCTCGCGCTTGGCGCGCGCGAGCGCTTCGAGATACGTCGCGTCTTTCTCCATCGTGCGGCGCAACCGATCCGGGTTCGGGTGCTTGAGGTCCGCGGCGATCAGCTCCCACGAGCGCCCGCGGGCCTTGCGGTACGCGGCGTGTTCCGGCGTGAAGTGCGATTCGTTGGGGAGAAGAGCGGGTTCGGCAGACATGACGTGATCTCCACAAAGTGAACGTACGTTCAAATCGTGGGTGATCGATTCCGCGAAGTCAAACCGGATTCGCGGGAATTGTCTTCAAAGTAGTCGGCACACGCCGTGTGCCGTTCTGAAGAGCGCGGAAAGCAGAACTCACTGTCTGATAGCTGATGCGGCCCGAACACACGGCACACGGAGCCGGCCTTTGGCCTACTACTACTCTAAAGACACTTTTCGCGCTACATCCCCGAGACCACCTTCTCCGGTTCGGCGAAGATCGCGGGCACGCCGCCGGTGTGGATGAACACCACGCTCGACCCCGGTGCGTACTTCCCGGCGCGCACGTCGGCGATCAGCGCGCCGAGCGCCTTCGCGGTGTACACGTGATCAGTTAGAATCGCTTCCGTGCGGGCGAGCAGGTTCATTGCCTCTTGGCCCGCCGGAGAAGGAAGCCCATAACCGGGTGCGATGTACGATTCGTCCGCGTCGATCTCACTCGCGGTGAGCCGGTGCGGGATGCCGAGGCGTTCGGCGGCGGAATTCGCGTCGTCCGCGGTGCGCGTCGGGATGTCCCACGGCCACGGCATCGGGCAAATCAGCCGCGCCGGGCACTCGAAGCCGAGCACCTTCCGCCCCAGCGCCACCCCGGACCCGGTCGCGCCCGCCGATGACACGTACAGCGCCGACGGTGAAACGTTCAGCGCCGCGAGTTGTTCCTTGATCTCCGCGAGGCACAGCACATAACTCACCGCGGCGAGCGGCACGACCCGCGGCGGGTGCCACCAGTAAGGCCGGCGCCCCGCGGCGCGCAGCTCGTCGGCCTTCTGCGCGATGACCGCGTTCAACTCCGGCCCGATCTTCTCGTTCCGAAATTCGACGCGCGCGCCGACGAGGTAATCGATCAGCAGGTTGCCCTGCGGCTCGGTCTTCAGGTGCGCTTTGGACAGGTACAGCCGGCACTCGATGCCGAGTTTCGCGCACGCGGCGGCGGTGGTGCGGCAGTTGTTGGACTGCACCAGCGCGCCCCACACGAACACGTCGCAGTTGTCCGCGAGCGCGTCGCCGAAGAGGAACTCGTTGTGCCGGGCCTTGTTCCCGCCGAGTACGAACCCGGTGCAGTCGTCGCGCTTGATGAACACCCGCACCTTCCCGCCCAATGCGGCGGAGAACCGCGGCAGCTCTTCGAGGGGCGTCGGCAGGTGAGCGAGGCGCACGCGGGGTAACCGTTCCGCGGCGGCCCGCACTTGGGCGGGCGAAAGGACCGAATCGGACATGCGAACCTCCACCGTTCCCGTCGTACCGGGCGCGCAATCATGTTATGGGCGGGGCGGCCCGACGGTATTTGTTGGGCGAGTGTCGCGCCGCGGGTAGAATGCCTTCACACGCGACCGCGCCGGACCCGCTACGGACCCCACATGACCCCGTCGGCCTTGCACTCAGAACACGGCCTCGCGCACCCGCTCTCCCGCTCGCACCGCCCGCAATCGGTTCTCGTCGTCGGGGCCGGCCCCGGGGGACTCGCCGCGGCGCTGCTCTTGGCGAAAGCCGGGTTGGACGTTCACGTGGTCGAGCGCCTGCCTCACGTCGGCGGCCGGTGCTCCGCGATCACCGAACAGGGCTTTCGATTTGATCTCGGCCCGACCTTCTTCCTTTATCCGCTCGTTCTCGAGCGCATCTTCCGAATGCTGGGGCGCGACCTGCGCACCGAGATTCCGATGGTGCGCTTGGACCCGCAGTACCGCGTCGCCTTCGGCGCGGGCGGCGAACTGAACTGCACGCCAGATGTGGCGCGGCTCGAAGCGGAAGTGGCGAAGCTCAGCCCCGCGGACGCGCAGAACGTGCGCCGGTTCCTCACCGACAACCGCGACAAACTCGAGAAATTCCGGCCCACCCTCGAAAGCCCGTTCCGCGGCTGGTCCGACGTGATCCGCTGGCAGCTGATGAAGCTGTTCCCCACCCTCAAGCCGTGGCGCTCGCTCGACCGCGAACTCGCGCGCTACTTCAGCGACGAGCGGGTGCGGCTCGCGTTCTCGTTCCAGTCCAAATACCTCGGGATGTCGCCGTTCAACTGCCCGAGTCTTTTCTCCATTCTGTCGTTCCTCGAGTACGAGTACGGCGTGTGGCACCCCTACGGCGGGTGCGCCGCGGTGAGCGAAGGCATGGCCCGCATCGCGCGCGAGATGGGCGTGAAGTTCACGCTCGGCGAAGACGTGAAGGAAGTGCTGTTCGAGGGTGACCGCGCGTGCGGCGTGCGCACTCAAAGCGGCTCATACCGCGCCGACGCGGTGGTGATGAACGCCGACTTCGCGCACGCGATGACGAAACTGGTGCCGAACGCGCGCCGCCGCAAGTGGACCGACGCGAAGATCGCCAAGAAGAAGTTCTCGTGCTCCACGTTCATGCTGTACCTCGGCATCGAGGGCCGCTTCGACGAACTGCCGCACCACACCATCCACTGCTCCGGCACCTACGCGGAGAACCTAAAAGACATCGACTCGCGGCACGTCCTCTCCGAAGACCCGTCGTTCTACGTGCAGAACGCCTGCATCACCGACGACTCGCTCGCGCCCCACGGGCACAGCACGCTCTACGTGCTCGCGCCGGTCACGCACCAGCACCCGAACGTCGATTGGGCCCGCGAAGCGCCGGCGTTCCGCGCCAAGTTGCTGAAGCAACTGGAAAAGGTCGGCGTCCGCGACCTCGAGAAGCGCGTCCGCTTCGAGAAGATGGTGACGCCGGCGGATTGGGAGAACAAGTACAACGTGTACCGCGGGGCGACGTTCAACCTCGCGCACACGTGGGGCCAGATGCTGCACCTGCGCCCGCGGAACCGGTTCGACGAGATTCCCGGGATGTACCTCGTGGGCGGCGGCACGCACCCCGGCAGCGGCCTGCCGGTGATCTACGAATCCGCGCGCATCACCACGCGCCTGCTACTGCAAGACTTCGGCCGCAGCGCCGACTGGCTCGGCACGCCGGGCGCGCCGGAAGAGCACGACTCGACTGTCGCCGTGCCCGCGTCGTGAGTAAACTTCTTCACCAATCGCAGCCCGCGGCGGAGCGCGCCGGGCGCACGAACGGAGCCAATCGGTGACCAACTCGGCGAAACGGACTCGCGTCGGCGTGATCGGCAGCGGACTGGCGGGGCTGTCGGCGGCGTGCGTGCTCGCGGCCCGCGGGTACGCGGTCACGGTGTTCGAAAAGAGCGCGTGGCTCGGCGGCAAGGCGGCCGTCCTCGAAGCGCACGGGTTCCGCTTCGACATGGGGCCGACCATCCTCACCATCCCGTCGGTGCTGCACCGCGTCTTCGCGGAGGCCGGCCGCAAGCTCGAAGACTACCTCGACCTCGTGCGGTTGGACCCGCAGTGGCGCTGCTTCTTCAGCGACGGCACCGCGCTCGACTTGGTCGAAAACGAAGACGCGATGGCGAAGAACATCGCCGCGTATTCGCCCGGCACCGGCAGCGCCGCGGGGTACCGCAAGTTCCTCGCGCTCTCCGACCGCTTGCACCAGATTTCCGCGCGCAACTACTTCTGGAAGTCGGTCGGCGGCGTGAAGGACATGATCGACTGGCGCGCCGGCTTCTCGGTGAAGCTGCTGAGCGACGTGCTGAGCCTGCGCCTCGGGCGCTCGGTCGCGGGCACCGTGCGCAAGTACGTGCCCGACGCGCGCGTCGCGCAGATGCTGGACCACTTCACGCAGTACGTCGGCTCGTGCCCGGAGCAGTCGCCAGCGGTGCTGTGCGGCATCGCGCACATGCAGACGCAAGAGGGCATCTGGTACCCGCGCGGCGGCACCCGCGCCGTGCCCGAGGCGCTGGTGAAGCTCGGCGAAGAACTCGGCGTGGAGTACCGCACCGAGACCGGCGTGCGGCGCGTGCTCACCGAAGACGGCGGGAAGCGCGTGCGCGGTATCGAGACCGACAGCGGCGAGGTGATCGAACTCGCGGCGGTCGTTTCCAACGCCGACAGCGCCCGCACGCACCGCGAGCTCCTGAACGAAACCGCGCCCCGCGCGGCTCAGAAGTTCGAGAAGCGCCGCGCCTACGAACCCGCGTGTTCGGGCGTGGTGCTCTATCTCGGTCTGAACAAACGGTACGAGCATTTGCTGCACCACGGGTTCGTCTTCTCCGCCGATCCGCACAAGGAATTCGAGGACATTTACACGAAGGGCGAACCGGCCGCGGACCCGACGTGCTACCTCGCTTCGACCGCGCAAACCGAACCCGAGACCGCGCCGGCCGGGGGCGACGCTCTGTACGTACTGGTTCACACGCCGTACCTTCGGCCGCATCACGACTGGAAGAAGATGCTGCCGGAGTATCGGCGCGTCATCATCGAGAAGTTGAAGACGACGGGCCAAATGCCGGACCTCGAGAGCCGCATCGTGTACGAGTCGGCGCTGACGCCGCAAGACATCCACGACCGCTACCGCGTGCTGAACGGGGCGATTTACGGGCTGGCGAGTCACGGCACGTGGAACGGCGCGTTCAAGCCCGCGAACCGCTCGCCGGACGTGACCGGGCTGTACCTCGCGGGCGGCGCGGCGCACCCCGGCCCCGGGATGCCGATGGTGCTGATGTCCGGGTGGATCGCGGCCGACGCGCTCGACGCCGACAAGGTGGCCCCGAAGGGCGCACAACCCGAACCGCGCGCGCCGAAGCGCCAACTGGCTCGCGTGTGACCATGCCGACGCCCCGCGATCAGCTCCCGCGCCGGTGGAACTGGCTCATCTGGGCGTTCCGCCGGTACGCGGTGCGGTTCGTGCGCAAGCACTTCCACGCGGTGCGCCTCTCGAAGGGCGGCGCGCCGTTCCCCGTTACCGACGAACCGATCCTCGTCGTGCTGAACCACCCGTCGTGGTGGGACCCGATGCTCGGCATCGTGCTCAGCCGCGAGCTGAACCCGCGCGACCAGTTCGCCGCAATCGACGCCGCCGCGGTGGAGCAGTACCGGTTCTTCAAGCGCCTCGGCTTCGTGGGTGTGGATCAGCACTCGCTGCGCGGCGCGGCCGCGTTCCTGCGCACCGGAACGGCGCTCCTCAGCGAACCGCGGCGCGCGTTCTGGGTGACCGCGCAGGGCCGGTTCGCGGACGCGCGCGAGCGCCCGCTCGCGCTTGAGCCCGGCGTCGGGCACCTCGCGGCGCGCATGACGCGCGGCCTCGTGCTCCCGGTCGCGCTCGAATACGCGTTCTGGACCGAGCGCACGCCCGAAGCGCTCGTGCGCCTCGGCGAACCGCTGACCGTCGCCGAACACGCAACCCTGAACGGCAAAGAGTGGCTGGCGCTCATCGAAAGCTCGCTCACGCGCGCGCTCGACGCACTGAACGCGGAAGCGATGGCCCGCGACGCGACCGCGTTCCGCACGCTGCTCGAAGGGCGCACCGGCGTGGGCGGCGTGTACGACTGGTGGCGGCGCGTGAAGGCCCGCGTTCGCGGCGAGCGGTTCGACCCGGCGCACGCCCCGGAGAAGCCGACGTGATTGACGCGCTCGCATGGACCGCGCTCGGCTGCGCCGCGGTGCCCGCCCTTCTCTACCTGTTGAACAGTTTCCTGTTCCGCGAGCCGCCCGAAGTCTGCCACCCGCTGCCGGTGAACTTCGGCCCGGTGTCGGTGCTGATCCCGGCGCGCAACGAGGAGCTGGGTATCGAAGCGTGTGTGCGCTCCGTGCTCGCGTCCGCACACCTCGACTTCGAAGTGATCGTGTTGGACGACGCCAGTACCGACCGCACCGCGGACATCGTTCGCGCGCTCGCGGCCGAAGACGCGCGGGTGCGACTCGAAAGCGCCCCACCGCTACCGGAGGGCTGGTGCGGGAAGCAGCACGCGTGCTTCGCGCTCTCGAAACACGCCCGCTACGACACCTTCGCTTTCCTCGACGCCGACGTGCGCCTCGCACCGCACGCGCTCGCGCGCATGGTGCTGTTCCAGCGCGAGAACGGCGCGGACCTCGTGAGCGGGTTCCCGAAACAGGAAACCGGCACGCCGCTCGAGAAGCTCCTCATCCCGCTCATCAACTGGGTGCTGTTGTGTTTCCTGCCACTGTGGGGGATGCGCCAGTTCCGCTGGTCCGCGTTCGGCGCGGGCTGCGGGCAGTGGTTCGTGAGCACACGGGCGGCTTACGAGAAGGTGGGCGGCCACAGCGCCGTTCGCGCGTCGCTCCACGACGGCGTAACGCTGCCGCGCGCGTACCGCAAGGCGGGGTTCCGCACCGACCTCTGCGACGCGACGCACCTCGCCACCTGCCGCATGTACCGCTCCGCGAGCGCGGTGTGGTTCGGCCTCGCCAAGAACGCGCGCGAAGGAATGGCCGCTACCGGGCAGATTCTGTTCTGGTCGTTCGTGCTCGTCTTCGGCCAAGTCCTGCCTTATGCGCTGCTGGTGTTCGTTCTGGCGAACGGCGAACCGACGGCGCACTTGCTCTGGCCGGCACTCGCCGCGTTCGTGCTCGCGCTCGAACCGCGGCACGCCGCCCAACGGCGCTTCCGCACGCCGGCGCTCGGCGCGGTGCTGCACCCTGTTGCGATTGTTCTGTTGCTCGCGGTTCAGTGGTATTCGGTGTGGCGCGCCCTGACCGGTCGGCCGGTGGGGTGGAAGGGCCGCACGCCGCCGACAACCAACAATTCTTAGGCAGAATGCGATGGGCAACCCAACGTATGTGATCGTCGGTGCGGCCGGCGGTATCGGAACCGACTTGTGCCAGCGGCTCGCGGCTCGCGGTCCGTGCAACCTGTTCGTCGCGGGGCGCGACGCGGCGAAGCTCTCGCGCCTCGCGGCCGAATTGCCCGCCGCAACAGTCACCGCGCGCGCGCTCGACGCTACCGACTCCGGTGCGGTCGAAGCGCTCTTCGCTGAAGCGTCGACACTCGGCCCCGTCACCGGTGCGGCGAACCTGTGCGGTTCGATTCTGCTGAAGCCAGCGCACCTCACCACCGACAAGGAGTTCGCGGACACCATCGCGACGAACCTCGTGACCGCCTTCAACGTCCTTCGGTGCGCGGCGAAAGCGATGACGCAAAGCGGCGGCTCGATCGCGCTGGTTTCGACCGTCGCAACGAAGATTGGTTTGGCGAATCACGAAGCCATCGCGGCGGCGAAGGGCGGCATCAACGGCTTGGTGCTGAGTGCCGCCGCGACTTACGCAAATCGTGGGGTGCGCGTGAACGCGGTGGCACCGGGCCTCGTCCGCACCCCGCTGTCAGAGCGGCTAACGAGCAGCGAAGCGACGCTGAAGGCGAGCACCGCGATGCACCCGTTGGGGCGCATCGGCGAACCGGCCGACGTGGGCGCGGCGCTCGCGTGGCTCCTCGACCCCGCAACCAGTTGGGTAACGGGCCAAATCCTCAGCATCGACGGCGGCCTCTCGTGCGTGAAGCCGCGGTGACGCACACTCGCCGAAGCTCCTCGCGGGCTACGTCCCACTTTCGCCAACTCGAAAATCGGCCCGCCAGCCTCACGAGCGGGCAACACCCGGGCGAGTCGCGACCGTTCTCCACTGCTCGACTCAACTTCTTCTTCCGCAGCGGATTGCACCCATCGCCCGCAGGGGCCGGCGGCTTTCTGCCGTGCCGTCCCGCGCGCTCACGAACCACGGTTATGCGGAGGGGCACAAAATTGTTGAAGGAAACGCGCCGGGCCGAGACTCTTATCTAAGGAATCGGACCTGAGGGCTTGAGATGCCGGCCGCTCGATCACTCTCGACCGCGTTGCGGGCGCTCGACGCCCTTACCGACGACGCACCCGATGCCGACCTTCTGGAACGGTTCGTGTCGCACCGGGATCAGGAGGCGTTCGCGGCCCTCGTGCGGCGACACGGGCCGCTCGTGTTCGGCGTGTGTCGCCGCGTGCTGGGCCATACGCAGGACGCCGAAGATGCGTTCCAAGCCACCTTTCTGGTGCTCGCCCGAAACGCCGCCACCCTGCGCCGGGCCGAGTCGGTCGGCAGTTGGCTGCACACGGTCGCCCACAACGCCGCGCGGAAGGCCCGAACCATGCGTCAGCGCCGCCTGATCGAGGAGCTGGAGGCGGTCCCACCTCAGCCCGTTGAACCGACCCCGGGCACGGACGGTACCGGGGGCGAGTTCCACGAAATCTTGGACCAAGAGCTGCGCGCGCTCCCGGAGAAGTACCGCGTGCCCATCGTGCTGTGCGATCTGGGCGGGCGCACCGTGCGCGCCGCGGCGGAGGAACTCGGGTGCCCGGCGAAGACACTTGGCACGCGGCTGGCGCGGGGCCGGGCGCTGTTGGGCAAGCGGTTGCTGCGGCGCGGCGTGACGCTATCGGCGGGCGGGTTGGGCACGGGGCTGGTGCCGGTGGCAACCGCCGCCGTGCCAGCGCGACTGGCGGTTTCGACAGTCGAAGCCGCGGTCGGGTTCGTGGACGGTTCCGTGGCGACCGTCTCATCGGCGGTCGCCACTCTCGCCGAAGGAGTATCGAACGTGATGACGACGCAAAGCGCGACGTGGGCGGCGAAGTGGGTGTCGGTGGTGCTAGTGCTCGGCGGATTCGTCATCGGGACCGCGGCGGCACTGACGACCAGCCCCGGCGCGGCGGTCCCCGCGTCCGCGGAGGCCCCGGTGCCGCTGCCCAAGCCCGCGGAGGGCGAGCCGTGGGACGATGTGGTCAAGGCGTGGCACGCCGCCGGGTTCGCCGTGGACACCACCAAACCGGTACCCGTGTTCGTAGGCAAGTTGTTTCCGGAGATCGGGAAGCTGCCCCGCCCGCGGGTTCGGTTCGCACTGAAGCATGCCGATAGTAAGCTGCCGGTGGGAGCACTGCGGGAACTGGCACCGTTTCACAACCTCACCACCCTCGACCTGAGCCGCTGCTTATGGCTTTACGACTCGCCGCATATGCAGGAGGTGGCCCAACTCAAGAGCCTCACCGCACTCGTACTGCGTGCCTGCGATCATGTGACGGCCAAGGGGCTAGCGCATCTGGCCGACCTCCCGAACTTCACCACACTCGACCTGACCCACTGTTACGAGGAGACGGAGGAGGGGCTGAAGGCGCTGGGCAAAATCAAGAGCCTCACCACACTGAACCTGCGCCACACGAGACTGAAGGTAGAGGTGTTGAGGGAACTGGCCCAACTCAAGAACTTCACCACTCTCAAGCTGAACGATGCGGATTTGAAGGACGCGGAGCTGACGGAACTGGCCACGCTCAAGAACCTCACCACACTCGACCTCACCGACTACAACCGGTTGACGCCCGCGACCCCCGCGAGGCTGGCGCGACTGGCCGCCCTCCCGAACCTCACCTACCTCAACCTGACCAATTGTAAAGTTGATGACGCGGGTGCGATAGAACTGACCCAATTCAATAGCCTCACCACACTCAACTTGAGCGGCTGCAACGGGGTGACGAACACGGGAGTGAGTGAACTGGCCGCACTCAAGAACCTCACCACACTCAACCTGAGCGGCTGCAATCGGCTGACGGACGCGGGTGCGCTGGAACTGACCCGACTCAAGAACCTCACCGTACTCGACCTCGGCGGCTGCGATCGGGTGACGAACACGGGACTGAAGGAACTGACCCAACTCAAGAACCTCACCGCACTCAACGTCGGCGGCTGCAATCGGCTGACGGACGCGGCGGTGAAGGAACTGACCCAACTCAAGAACCTCACCACACTTGACCTGAGCGGCTGCAATCGAGTGACCGACGCGGGGGTGAAGGAACTGACCCAACTCAAAAACCTCACGTCACTCAACCTGAGCGGCTGCAATCGGGTGACGGACGCGGGACTGAAGGAACTGGCCGCACTCACGAACCTCACCGCACTCAACCTCGGCGGCTGCAACGAGGTAACGGACGCAGGGTTGAAGGAACTGGCCGCCCTCAAGAACCTTACCACACTCAACCTGAGCGGCTGTCGCGAGGTGACAGACGCGGGTGTGAAGGAACTGGTCGCACTCACGAACCTCACCACGCTCAACCTGAGCCACTGTGATCTCGTAACGGACATGGGCGTGAAGGGACTTGCCCAACTCAATAACCTCACCTACCTCGACCTCAAGGGCTGTACCGAGGTAACGGACGCGCGGCAGAAGGAACTGCGACGGTTGCTGCCGAACTGGCAGATCAAGGAGTAACGCGTCGGGGTGCAGTTGTCCTTCTGCGCACCGCGACCGCTATTGCAAGAAGTGGAAAGATGGCCGCCCAGAACCTTGGCCGTGGCTGACGTCTTCGTTCCGAACCGCACCGGGTCACACTTCGGCCCGTACCGTCTTTCGGAACACGGTGTCTTCGCGGTACATCCACTCGCCGCGCGCCAGCAGGGCGGCGCGGCGGTCTTCGGGTAGGTGCGGGTCGCGGAGGGCGAGGAGGTTTTCTTCGAGTTGCTCCAGCGTGCTCGGGGCCGTGAAGCACGCGCTCACGCCACTCGCGTTCAGCGTGTAGCGGAAGCAGTCGCTCGCTCGGAACGTGTCGTGCAGCAACCGGCCGTAGCACGTGTTGTTGAACGTCAGGATCGATGTGCCGCGTTCGACCGCGTGCGGGAACACTTCAGTTTCGGCCTTCCGGTGCGCGGCGCTGTGACGCACCATCACCGGGTTCCAGCCTTCGTGAATCGCGTCGCGCGCGATGGCGCGGTTGTGCGTCGATAGCCCGAACACTTGCACCAAGCCGTCCGCTTTCAGGCGCTCAAGTTCCGCGCGCACGTCCGTTGTCACGCGCCGCCAACTCTGCGTCCAGAAGATCAGGAACACGCTCAACCGCTCGATCTTCAAGTTGCGCAGCGCTCGCTCTACATCCTTGCGAATCCGCGCCGGGTCCGCCTCAAAGGTGCCCGCGAGCAGGTGAATGCCGCGGCGGTCGGTCGGCGCGAGCCGGTTCACGAACCGCGCGAGCGTCGCGTAGTTCGGTTCCCAGAAGAACAGGTTCACGCCGCACTCGGCCGCCCGCGCGTAGCCCTCAACCGGCAGGCCGTAGTGCCCGCTCACGCCGAGCGGCGACACCACCGGCCCGCCCGCGCCGCCGAGCTGCACCGCCCGCACGAAGGGGATTTGTGGAAGAGAAAGCGACGGCTCCGCGTCGCGCGGTTCGGCCGGCACGCTCCATTCGCTTTCGGGGTGCAGTTTCCACACCGGTACGCGACACAACTTCGCGGCCCGCGCCAGCACGAACCACGACGTTTCCCGCGTCGGGTCTTCGAGCAACTCCTTCGCGCGCTCTGGCGTGAGCGCAGCGGCCCGCGCGTGCGGGTGCCACTCCGGGAACGGTGACAGCGTGTTGTCACTCGCGGCGGGCAGGCGCGGCGTGTGGCGCGCGAGGTCATCGGCCACCGGGCCTTCCACCGGAAACGCGACACCGGCTTGCGCCGCCGCCCACCGCAACGCGGGAAGTGGCGGTGAATCGAGGCGCAGCACGAACTTTGCCACCTCTTCGATGCGCTCGAGTTCGATCCCGACCGTGAGCGCTTCGAGCACCGGGGCCGCGTCTTCGCGCGGGTCGCCGAGGCGCGCGAGCGCGTCGGCCCACTGCTCCGCGCTGCCGTCGTCGCGCAGCGCGGCAATCACCCACCCGCGCACGCGCTCGTCCGGGTGGTTCACCAGTCGCGTGAGCACTTTCAGGTGGGCGTGCCGCCCGGCGCGCCCCAGCAGTTCGAGGTTGCGCGCGAGCACGGCCGCGTCCCAATCCCAGAACGGGCACCACGTCTGCGGTTCGGTGCCGGCGCGCTCCGGTGGCGCGTCGCCGGTGCGCCGAAAGCGCACGAAGTCGCGCAGGCGAAGCGTTCGCGGGCAATCTTCGTTCGCCAACAGCCGTTCCCCGATGTGCGGTTCGGCCCGCAGGAGCGCTTGAGCGAGCGCGTACCGGGCGCGCCAGTGCGGGTCGTGCGCCGCGGGCGCGAGATCATTCCACATTCCGCCGCGTGCAAGCGCGAAGATTGCCGCGCGGCGCACCTGCCAAAACGGGTCGGTTCCGAGCAACCGTATGAGGCCGGGGCGCGCCGCGGCGAACAGCTCGCGGCGCTCCGTTTCCCCGCACGCTTGGATACGGACGCTCGGAAACTGGCTGTGTAGCGCGCGAACCACGGTGTCACTTGTGAGCGGCGAAGTATCGTGGCGCAACGAAAGGAGCGCCGCGGAGACGGCCTTCGCGGGCGCGTCTAAGTTCAGCACCACTTCGCAAAGCGCTTCGAGCGCGACCGGGTCGGCGGTGTCGGCGTAGTGTGCGGCGGCACCGGCGGCGCGCTCCGGGTCGCGCAGGGCCAAAACGCGGGCTAGCGGATGATCGTTCGGAACGCGCATCGGAGCTTGAGAACCGCGTGGCGACGGGCTAACCTCTTCAGGAGTTCTACAGACACGATCCGCGTAGCGCGCACAGGGCTTCCGCCCTCTGCTACGGTAGCCGGCCCCTCCGGGGCGAAAGACCACCGAGCGCCTTAGCACCCGCGGAGCGGGTCGCCAGACGCAGCACAGGGCGGAAGCCCTGTGCGGCCGACGCGGACCAACCAACCGCGTCTCCCGATGTAGTCACGATACGCACCCGCCGAGGGTTCTTGAATGTCCGCCGGTCGAACCGCGCCCGATTGGCTGCTGATGCCGCTGCCCGCGAACGCGAACGCGGACCCGAAAGTGCTCGCGACCGTCGAAGCGCACTGCGCGAAACTGCCGGCCGACTTCGGGAAGCTCAGCGTCGCGCTCGAACGCGTGCGGGCGCTTTCCAGTTATGAACCGGCGGCGAACCGCGCGAACGAACTGATTTGGGAACACTTCGAGGCGCTGTTGAGCGCCACGGAACCGCACCACCGCGTCGCGTTCGCCAAGTTCGCCGAAGCGCACATGCCGGAGCGCGCGTTCGCCCGCGTGCTGCGCCGGTACGCCAAAGACCCGGACACGAGCGTGCGCGCGGCGATGGGCCGGCTCATCCGCAAGGCGAAGGTGGAAGAGGTCGCGCTGCCGGGTAAGAAAGACGGCGAGTGGGATTCGAGCGGGTGGGTGCTGAACAAGAAGCAGACGAAGATCACGCGGCACAAAACCGGGCGGCGCGTCCAAGACCGCACCGGGGTTCCGCCGCTCGCCACACTCGCGGACGTGCGCAAACTGTTGGGCGTCCGCAGTGCCCGCCAACTCGGGTTCTTCCTGCTGGCGAGCGATCACAAGGGCGGTCCGTACACCACGCACACCATCCCGAAGCGCGACGGCAGCGAGCGCCTCATCTGCGCGCCGAAGAAGCAACTGAAGTGGGTGCAGAAGCAGATTCTCAAACACATCGTGAGCAAAGTGCCCCCGCACCCGGCGGCGCACGGGTTCGTGAACGGGCGCTCCACCGTGACTAACGCGACCCCGCACGCGGGCGCGGAACTGGTCGTGAAGTTCGACCTGAAAGACTTCTTCCCCACCGTGCATTACTTCCGCGTGATGGGCTTCTTCGCCAGCCTCGGCTACGCGCTCGGCAACTGCATGTTCGGCACCGACGACGAATCGAACCAGATCGCGCCGGTACTCGCTCGGCTGTGCTGCTACACGCCGGACCCGAAGAAGTGGGGCGTCGCGGTGCTGCCGCAAGGCGCGCCCACTTCGCCCGCGATCTCGAACCTCGTGTGCCGCCGACTCGACGCGCGGCTCGAAGGCTTGGCGAAGGCGAACAAGGGCACCTACACGCGGTACGCGGACGACCTCACCTTCTCGTTCAAACTTGCGGAGGGGCTGAACCTCGGCCGGTTCCGCTGGTGGGTGGATCAGGTGTGCCAGCAGGAAGGGTTCACCGTCAACCAGCCGAAGTTCCGCGTGATCCGCAGTTCGCAGCGGCAGGTGGTGACGGGCCTCGTGGTGAACGAAGCGCCGCGGGTGCCGCGCGAGCTGCGCCGCGAGATTCGCGCGATCCTGCACAACTGCGAGACGAAGGGCGTCGAGTCGCAGGCTAAGCGGCACCCGAAGTTCAAGGGGAACGTGGGCGCGTTCGTGCAGTACGTTCGCGGGGTCGCGGCGTACCTGAACATGGTGCAGCCGGAACACGGGGCCGAACTGCTCCGCCGCGCGAACGAAGTCTTCGGCGGCGGACCACCGGACCCCGACGCAGGTTCTTCCACTGGTGAGTCGGAAGGCGGTGCGGAATGAGCGACGCCGACCGCTACCCGTCTGCGAAGGCGATGGGCGAACTCGAAGCGCTCGCGAAGCGCGAGCCGAGCGCGGAGCGAGCGAAGGACGCGTGGCGCGTCGTCACGACCGCGGCGTGGAACCCGGACGCGCACGCGGTGCTGGACTTCGCGCGCGACAAGGAACTCGTGCTGCCGTGCGAGCAGACCGATTCGCGCGCCCCGAACCTGACGTGGACGAACCCGCTCGACGGCACCGAGATGGTGTGGATTCCCGGCGGGCCGTTCGTGTACGGCACGCAGCGCAAGACCGCGACGCTGCCCGGCTTCTCGCTCGCGCGCCACCCGATCACGAACCATCAGTTCCAAACGTTCATCGACAAGACGCGCTACGAGCCGAATCCGCTGCACGGCGAAAGCACGGACTTGTACCTGTCGCAGTGGAACCAAGACGACGTAACGAGCCTCCTCAGTCGCCACCCGGTCACGTTCGTGTC
Source organism: Gemmata sp. (assembly GCA_022843445.1). GTDB lineage: Bacteria > Planctomycetota > Planctomycetia > Gemmatales > Gemmataceae > Gemmata. The sequence continues at coordinate 7,153 of JALHNS010000055.1, read as the reverse complement.
GCTGTACGACGCGCTCGCGTACTGCGCGTGGGCCGGGTGCGTGCTGCCCACCGAATGGATGTGGGAGAAGGCCGCGCGCGGGCCGGAAGGACGCACGTACCCGTGGGGCGAGTTCGTGTCGAACTACCAGCAGTTCGCGCACGTCGAAGCGAGCGGCACTTGCGAAGTGGGCAAGTTCGGGCACGTCCGCTCGCCGTACGGCTGTGAAGAACTGATGGGGAACGTGTCCGAGTGGTGCTACCCGCTGCCCGCGAAAGCGCCGGTCACGGCGCTTCCCGGCCCCAACGATCTGAAGCTGCCAAAGGCGGGCGCGTCGGAGTTGGGGAGCGTCCGCGGGGCGTGCTTCCTGCGCGGCAGCGCCGAAGCTCTGAAGGGCCACCACCGCCGCAGCCTGACGACGACGCGACGGAACCAATGGGTGGGGTTCCGCGTCGCGTGTGTGCTACCGGTGCGCCCGGCGGAATAACCGGCACGGTGCGCGTGTTGTTTTCCCCCGGCGGCTCCCTACACCGAACCGCGGGGCCGCGGGCGTCGTACCGCGGGTATCTCACTCGCTCCGTTACCGCACACCCTTACCGGCGCGCATGCTCAACTGGCTTTCCGACCCGAAGCTGCTGCTCGCGGGCGTGGTTCTGGCGACGCTCCAGTTCGTGGCCGCGCTGCCGTGGCTCGCGGCCATCGACCCGAAGGGCTTCCGAAGCGCCGCGAAAAGCCCCACCGCGCTGGGCTACACGATCGGCGGGTTGCTGCTCGCCGGGGCCGGCGTCGCGTGGTTCATCTCGTACAAAGGCGACCCGAGCGGGCTGCAAGTGCTCGGCCGCTACCTGTACGGCAACGCGCTGCACTTCCAGCTCATCATCGACCTGTTCCTGCTGATGCCGCTGGCGCTCACCGCGGTGTGGCCGAAGGGCGGCGCGGTGGCCTACGCCGCGTTCCGCGAGTGCTGCCGCCAGCCCATGTTCTGGCTGATCGCGGGCGGCGCGACGGCGCTCATCTGGCTGTCGGTGTCGATCCCGTACTTCACGTTCGGCGACGACTACAAGATGATGAAGCAGATCGGGTTCGACCTCGTGATGCTCGCCCCGGTGCTGTTCGGCGTGCTGGCCGCGAGCACCAGCATCAGCGAGGAGATCGAGGGCCGCACCGCGATCACGCTGATGAGCAAGCCGGTGAACCGCCGGCAGTTCCTCATCGGCAAGTACCTCGGCATCCTGATGGCGTGCCTCGTGATGGCGCTGCTGCTCACGTGGGTGCTGACGCCGGCGCTGCGCGCCATGCGCGAGTTCGACCCGATCAACAACACCGCGGACCCGCAAGACCCCTACGGCGTGCCGACGGACAAAGTGGTGGACCCGATGACGCTCGAAGCGCAGCGCACCGTGGTGCCGATCTTCGAGAAGCTGGTGCCCGCGGGGCCGGCGCGCCCGGTGGCGCAGGGGGCCGGGCTGTGGTTCTCCGACACGGTCGCGCACTCGCTCGGCACGCTCCTCGGCTTCGGCCAAGTTACGATTCTCGTGGCCATCGCCTCCGCGCTCGCCACGCGCCTCTCGTTCGTGGTGAACGTCGTCGTCTGCCTGATGGTGTACTTCCTCGGCCACCTCGCCCCGGTGATCGTGCAAGCCACCCAGCAGACGCAGGGCGGCGGGGTCGGCGTGGGCCTCGTGGGGTTCTTGGGGCAACTGTTCAACGTGCTTCTGCCGTCGCTCGAATCGTTCAACATGAGCCGGGCCATCATCCGCGAAAGCCCGCTGCCGCTCTGGGAGTTCGCGGGCTACGTGGTCACGGTGTTCGGTTACGCCCTGATTTACACGACGATCGCACTGTTCGTCGGCCTGCTGCTGTTCGAGGACCGCGACTTGGCGTAGCCCTAGCGCGCCACGGGGGTTCTCCCCGTGGGCCGTTGAAGCGTGAAGCACCGCGTGGACAAACGCCGCGGCGCGCCGCGCCCTCGCTACACCCCGCACATCCGGCACCACCTTCCCGCGCGGCGGCGCGTTTCGCCTGTTCGACCCCCGCATTCGTCTGGTACTCTCAAGGGACCGGGGCGCGCCGCGCGCCGGGTTCCGCGCACCGGGAGGCACAGTGGACACCCCCGCACTTCAGCGCCTGCGCGCCGACTTCGTGAAGGCCCGTGCCGCCCGCACCGGGGCCGCGGTGTGCGCCGTGTTGAACGCCGTCGTAACCGTTGCGCTCCTACTGCTGCTGTACCTGTTCGTGGACCTGCTCGCGTACCGCGGCGAGATCCCGCACTACGCGGACCTCAGCGCCGCGCAAAAGCGCGCGTTCGCCGACGAGTGGGCCGCCCGCACCGAAGAGGACCGCAAAGAGGGCGTCGCGCGCGCGTACCCGCTCGCCGACGCGCGCTTCCAGCGGCTGCTCGCCAAAGACGACGAGGAACTGAAGGCGCACTCCAAGTCGAAGGCCGACGCGCACCCGTTCGCCGACGAGTGGGAAGACCGGTGGCGCGCCGGCGTGTACCTCGCGCTGCGCGACCGCGTGAGCCGAGCCGCGGCCGACGCGTGGCTGCCGAAGCCCGAAGTGCCGGTCTATCGCGGCGCACCGGCCGAAGCGCCGAAGGACAAAGAACCGGTCGAAGTGGTGGACCCGTTCGCCAAGCCGGAGTACGGCGCGCTGAGCCTTGCGGTGCGCGAGCGGAACCGGTGGACCGGCAGAGTGGTGGGCAACTTCGCGGACCTCGCCGGCTGGACGTGGAAGCCGAGTTCGTTCCTGCCCACGAACGCGACCTACCTGACCGGGCTGTTCGTGCTCGCGTTCGGCCTCGCCCTCGTTCGCGGCGTGCTGGTGAACGCGACCGCGTACCTCGCGGCGGCGGTCACGCTCGGCGCGGTGACGCGGTTGCGGCGCGCGATCCACCAGCACACCGCGCGGCGCGGGACGCTGGTGATGCAGGCCGGCGGCGTGTCCGAAGCGTCGGAGCTGCTCACGCGCCGTGCCGACGAGGTGGGCGCTTCCCTGAACGCACAGTTGCGCTCGTCGGTGGGCGCACCGGTGGCGGCGGCGCTCTTGGTGGCGCTCGTCGTGCTCACGAACGTCTGGCTCGCGGTCGCGTTCCTCGCGCTCGCGGGGCTGGTGTGGGTAGTGGGCGGGCAGGTCGCGGCGCACTTCCGCCGCGAGACGCGCCTCGGCGAGCGCCAAGCCGCGGCGGCCAACGCGCTGCTGGCCGAGAGCGTGGGCCTGTTCCGCTTGGTGAAGTGCTACCTCATGGACCGGTTCAACCAGACCCGCGTGGAGCGCCAGCTGACGGAGTCGGCGCGCGCGAACTGGCGCACGCTCCGCGGGGCCGCGCTGGCCGGGCCGCTGCTGGGGTCGGTGGCCCTGATCACCGAAGTGGCGCTCCTGTACCTCGGCGGGCGCGCGGTCCTGACCGGCGGGTTCACGGTCGCGGGCCTGCTCACCGTGGCCGTGGCGCTGGTGGCGCTGGCGCTGGCGCTGGCGGCGTTCTTCGACCACATGGCGAAGGCCCGCACCGGGGCCGCGGCGGCCGAGGCCATCTACGAGTTCTTGGAGCGCAAGGGCGAACCGGCGGAGGCGGCGGACGCCGAGTACCTGCCGCCGCTCACCACCCGCATCGAGTTCCGCGGGGTGTCGCTCACCGACCCCGTGACCGGGCGCAAGCTGCTCACCGACTTGACGTTCGCGGTGCCCGCCGGCGCGCGGGTGGCGGTGGTGGGGCCGGACCCGGACGAGCGCCGCGCGCTGGTGTCGCTGGTGCCGCGGCTGCTCGACCCCTCCGCCGGCGAGGTGCGCATCGAGGACAAGAACGTGCGCTGGGTGACGCACGAATCGCTCCGCGCGCAAGTGGCGGCGGTGTTTCTGGACGACCTCACGTTCACCGACACGGTGGCGAACAACATCGGGTGCGGGAGCCCGGAGTACACCCTGCCGCAGATCATCGAGGCCGCGAAGCTGGCGCACGCGCACCAGTTCATCGAGCGGCTGCCCTACGGTTACGAGACGCTCATCGGCGGCCCCGGCGTGAGCCTCACCCCCGGGCAGCGGTACCGCGTCGCGCTCGCCCGCGCGCTGCTCCGCGACCCGTCGATTCTGGTGATCGAGGAGCCGGCGGGGCCGATCGACGACGACACGCTCGCGCTCTTGGACGACACGCTCGCGCGGTGCTCCGCCGGGCGCACCATCGTCTTCCTCGCGCAGCGGCTCTCCACCCTGCGCCGCGCGGACCGGGTGTTCCTGTTGCGCAACGGGACCCTCGCGGCCGACGGCGCGCACGACGACCTGTGGCGCGGCAACGACCACTACCGCCGGCTCCAGATGGTGGCCGACGCGACCGCGCACGAGCACCCCGCCCTGAAAGTGAGCGAATGAAGTACGCAGCCGAACTGACTCACGCGCGCGAGGCCGCGCGGCTCGCGTCCGAGTACCTGCGGCGCGAGTACGCGAGCTTCGCGGCCGTCGCCGACGCCCCGGTCACCATCAGCACGCACGCCGACAGAGGCTCGCAAGAGCTGATCCTCGCGTTCCTGCGCGACCGCTACCCGGGTCACGCGCTGTGCGCCGAAGAGAGCACGCCCGCGTTCGACGCGGTGCCCAAGTCCGGGCCGCGCGCGTGGGTGGTCGACCCGATCGACGGCACCCGCGGGTTCGCCAAAAAGACCGGGCAGTTCTCGGTGATGATCGCGCTCCTAATCGACGGCGCGCCGGTGGTGGGCGTCGTCGCGGAACCGGCGCAGAACCGGTACACGTTCGCGGCGCTCGGCGGCGGCTGCTGGGCCCACCTCGAAGGCGCGGAGCCGGCGCGCTGCGCGGTGTCCGCGCGCGGGTTCGGCGAGCTGGTGCTGGTGCAAAGCCCCGCGAAGACCGGCATGTCGCCGCGCCCGTTCCGCGCGCTCGCCCCGGCCCGCGTGCTCGAAACGTACTCCGGCGGCGTGAAGCTGGCCGCGGTCGCGCGCGGCGACGCCGACGCCTACGCGAACGTGTACGACGCCTTCTGCGACTGGGACATCGCCGCGGGGCACCTGCTCGTGACCGAGGCCGGCGGCACCGTCACCGACCTCGCCGGCGCGCCGATCGCGTATCAGGGGCCGGAGTTCAAGCAGACGCGCGGGCTGCTCGCCACCAACGGCCCGATTCACGCCGACGCGCTCGCGCGCCTCGCGGCCCACCAGTAGCGCGAACGGGCGCGGCGCGGGCGGCGTACTGCGAGTAAGATAACTCGCGTACCGCCCCGCTCCCTCCGGGTGTCGTCGTGAAGCTCGCACGCGCCGTTCTGCTCGTCGCACTCGCCGGGTGCGGCGCGCCCCCCGTTCCCCCGCCGCCCGCACCGCCGCCCGCCGCACCGGTGGACGAGGGCGAACTCAAAGGCCCGCCGCTCTTCGAAGACGCGACCGCCACCAGCGGCATCGCGTTCGCCCCGCGCACCGGCGAGACCGACGCCAACCACCTCAGCATCCTCGAATCGCTCGGCACCGGCGTCGGCCTCATCGACTACGACGGCGACGGGCTGTTGGACGTGTACCTGCCCGGCGGCGGCGGCTACGCGGGCGCGGACCGGAAGCAGATCGTCGGCAACACCGGGAAGCTGTTCCGCAACAAGGGCAAGTTCCAATTTGAAGACGTGACGGCGAAAGTGGGGTTGGACACACTCGCCGGCGGCGCGCCGTGGTTCTACTCGCACGGCGCGGCGGTGGCCGACTACGACCGCGACGGCTGGCCCGATCTGCTCGTAACCGGGTGGCGCGCGGTCGCGCTGTTCCGCAACGAACCGGACGGCGCGGGCGGCCGCAAATTCGTGGACGTGACGAAGAGCGCCGGGCTGGACAAGGGCTTCGAGTGGGCGACCAGCGCCGCGCTCGCGGACCTCGACGGCGACGGGTTCCCGGACCTGTACGTGTCGCAGTACGTGGACTGGAACTGGGACAAGAACCCGCCGTGCGATTACGACGGGAAGACCCGCGACATCTGCCCGCCGCGGCACTTCAGCGGCCTCACGCACAAGGTGTTCCGGAACACCGGCACCGGCGCGTTCGCCGACGCCAGCGCCGCCGCGGGCCTCGTGCCGGGCGGGCCGGCCGCGAGCAAGGGGCTGGGCGTGCTCGTGTTCGACGCCGACGGCGACGGCAAGCCGGACGTGTACGCGGCCAACGACACCGTCGACAACTTCTTCTACTTGAACAGATCCGAAAAGGGCGCGATCCAGTTCCTCGAGCGCGGCCTCGAGACCGGCGTCGCGCGCGACGACCGCGGCAACCCGAACGGCAGCATGGGCGTCGCGGCCGGCGACCCGGCGCGCACCGGGCGGCCCGCGCTGTGGGTGACCAACTACGAGAACGAGTTGCACGGCCTGTACCTGAACGAGTGCAAGCCCGGGCGCGCGCAGTTCAACTTCTACACCACCGCGAGCGGCATCGCCGCCATCGGGCAGAAGTACGTGGGCTGGGGCACGGCGTTCCTCGACGCCGACCGCGACGGCCACGAGGACCTGTTCGTGGCGAACGGGCACGCGATCCGGTTCCCCACCGGGCGGGCGACGAGCCGCGCGCAACTCCCGGTGCTGCTGCTGAACCAAGGCGGCGCGCGGTTCCGCACCGCGAGCGCCCGCATCGGGGGGTACGCGGCGAAGCCCCGCGTCGCGCGCGGCGCGGCGTTCGGCGACCTCGATAACGACGGCCGAACCGACGTCGTAATCGCGCACGCGAACGAACCGGTAGCGGTGCTGCGCGGGATCGGCGGCCCGGACGCGCACTGGATCGGGGTGAAACTCACCGACCGCACCGGGGCGTGCGTCGCGGGCGCGAAAGTGAAATGGGAATCCAAGGGCGGCACGCAAACGCGGTTCGCGGTCGCGGGCGGCTCGTTCGCGTCCAGCGGCGACCGCCGCTTGCTGTTCGGGCTGGGCGGCGACACCACCGGCAAACTCACGGTGACGTGGCCCGACGGCACCGAACAGGCGCTCGCGGACCTCGCTCCCGACACGTACCACGAACTCGCGCGCCCCGCGCCGAAGCGACCGTGACGCTCAGCCGCTACCACCGCCGGTGGGCGCTCGCGCTGGCCGTCGCGGTCGCGGGCGGCGCGCTCGGGTATTCCGAGTACCGGCACGCCGCGCGCACCGCGGCCCTTCTCACCGAGGGCGAAGCCGCGCTCGCCGCGCGCGACTACGGCCCGGCGCGCGAGA
>JALHNS010000054.1 GCA_022843445.1 Gemmata sp. | reverse complement strand
CTCCATGTGCGGCGCGCGGCAAGCCGATTCTAACCACAGGAACGGTTCCCGGCGCTCGCTCAGGACGAGGAGGACGATCACAGATGCCCCCCACGCTCCCCCGGTTCGCCGCGGCGCTCGCGCTCGTCGCGGGCGTCGCGCTCGTCGTCCCCGCCGCGCCGCCGTACTCCGCACCCCCCCAGAAGCCCGACGAAGTCGCCATCGGCGGGCAACTCCTCTTCGCCACATGGCCGAAGGGCCAGAAGCCGGACGCGGTGCTCGTGGTGAGCGGCCAAACCTACGGCTACTTGCAGCCGTGCGGGTGCAGCCGCCCGCAGACCGGCGGCCTCGAGCGCCGCTTCGTGTTCATCGAGCACCTCAAGGCGAAGGGCTGGCCGGTCGCGGCCGTAGATGCGGGCGACGTGTTCCCGGACGGTGCGAAACTGAGGGATCAGGCGCGCATGAAGTACGCCGCGGCGATGGCGTCGATGCGCGAGATGGGCTACCTCGCGGTGGGCCTCGGCAAGAGCGAGATCAAATCGGACCTGTTCGCCACGCTCGCCAGCTACGGGCTTCAGAAGGAGCAGCGCCCGTTCACGCTCGCCGCGAACGCGGTCGGCGTGATCGACGGAAAGCCGGTGCCGCGCGAAACGCACTTCAAGGTGGACAGCGACCGCCGCCCGATGGTCGAAGCGCTCGAAGTGGCGACCGTCGGCAAGGTGCCGGTCGGTGTTGGTGGCGTGGTCGGCAGGGCGCTGAGCGAAGCGAGTAAGGAAGGAAAGTGGGACACCGGCCTCGACTTCCCGGACGCGCAGAAGAGCGTGCGAGGCATTTTGAAGGCGCTCGCGGATCACCCGACGAAGCCGGAACTGAAGGTGCTGCTGTTCCAAGGGCCGAGCGCGGACGCGGAACTGGTGGCGAAGTTCGACACCGGGTTCGACGTGATCGTCTCTTCGACCGACGAGACGAACCCGCCGATGGTGCCGGCGAAGGTCGGGAACACGCTAGTCGTTCACACCGGCACGCGCGGGCAGTACGTCGGCGTCGTCGGCGCGTTCAAGAAGCCCGGCGGCGGGTTCGAGTTGCACTACCAACTGGTGCCGATGACCGAAGCGTTCCTCACGCCCGGCACCGACGCAGACGCGTACAAAGCGAACAAGGTGCTGCCGATCCTGCAAGAGTACGCGAAGCAGGTGAAGGACGCGAAGCTGCTGAAAGAGTGGCCGAAGGTGGACCACCCGGCGCAGCTCGCGGGCGCGGCGATGCAACCGGCGCTCAAGCTGAAGTACGTCGGCTCGGAGGCGTGCAAGAAGTGCCACGAGGCCGAGTACGCGGTGTGGGACAAGACCCCGCACGGGCACGCGCTCGACGCACTCGAGAAGATCGCGGCGCGCCCCACGCTCCGCAACTTCGACCCCGAGTGCGTGCGGTGCCACACGGTCGGCTTCGACCATAAGACCGGCTACGTGGACGACGCGACCACGCCGGCGCTGAAGCACGTCGGCTGCGAGAGCTGCCACGGCCCCGGTAGCGGGCACGCCGACAACCCGCGCGCCAAAGACCTCCACGAACTGTTGCGCCCGTGGGCGCAGCGCGAGGCGGGCGTGTTCGACCTGCCGGACATGAAGTTCATCGAGCAAATGGCGAAGCTCGACGTGATCGAACGCGGCAAAGTGCCGCTGAAACCGGCGGAGCAGATTCTCATCAACCAAGTGTCCGGGATGTGCTCGAAGTGCCACGACGCGGACAACGACCCGAACTTCGACCTGTACAAGTACTGGCCGAAGATCGTTCACGGGAAGAAGCGCGCACCGGGCGAAGAGATGAAGAAGAAGTAGCATCTTGTCGGTCGCGGTCGAGCGGCGCTTCGCCGCGAGGCCCGACGGCCAGAAAGCTCCACGAGAAACGCTTGCGTGATTTCGAGCGCACAGCGCGCAAGCGTTTCACGTTCAGCCATTCGCCGTCGGGCCTCGCGGCGAAGCGCCGCTCGACCGCGACCGACAAGATCGTCACACGAAGGGCTTGAACAACTCGGTGGTGAAGTACCGCTCCATCCGGTCGGGGAACACCGTCACCACCTGCGCCGCCGGGTCGTTCAGGCGGTGCAGCGCCTCGCACGCCGCGGCGTAGTTCAGGCCGGAACTCGGCCCCACCGGGAACCCCAAGCGGATCAGCTCCCGCGTCGTCGCGATGGCGTCTTCGTCGCGCACTTCCACGGTCATCAGCCCCGGCACGCGCTCGGGGCGGAAGATTTCGCTGATCGCGTCCGCGACGCCCGGGATGCGCGCGCTGAAGCTGCAACACTCCACTTCGGGCGTGCTAATCAGGTTTACCGGGCGCGCGAGGACCGGCACCACGCGGCACCCGTTCTCGCGCAACCCCTCGAACAGCCCCACGAGCGTGCCGCCGGTGCCCACCCCGCTCGCGACCGCGTCCACCTTGCCGCCGGGAATCTGGTCGAGCACCTCGCGCGCGGTGCCGAGCCGGTGCGCCTCCGCGTTGTCGCTGTTGGCGAACTGCCGCGGGAGGAACGTGTTCGCCTCTTCGCCCATTCGTTGCACCTCGGTGATCGCGCCGCGAATGCCGCCGGCCGCGGGTGTGAACTTCACGCTCCCACCGTAGGCGCGGATGATGAACACGCGCTCGTTGCTCACGCCCTCCGGCATCACCGCGAGGAACCGCAGCCCCATCTGCGCGCACGCGAGTGCGAGCGCGATGCTCGTGCTCCCGCTGCTGGCTTCCACCACGAGATCGCCGGGCTTCACGCGGCCGAGCCGCCACGCCTTTTCGAGGATGAACCGCGCGATGCGGTCCTTCGTGCTTCCGCTCGGGTTCAGGAACTCGAGTTTGCACCAAACCGGCGCGGGCGCGTGCGCGAGCCGCACCGGCACGAGCGGCGTCGGCGCGACGCGGTTCAGGTACCGGTGACAGCCGGGCAGTTCGGTCGCCATGCGAGCACTCCGCGAACGGGCCGGGGTGTTGTAGGTGTGAAGGTGGCGCGAATCCCCGGTTTTTCGCATTGACCTTGAATCCAAAGGAGAATACCATGCGAATGAACGTTCGCTCGCTGAGAAAGGTTCGCCGTGACCGCTCTCGCCGATGACCGTCGCAAGCAGATTCTGGCCGCGGCCGAGCGGTGCTTCGCGCGCCACGGGTTCCACCAGACCTCGATGCAGGAGGTGTGCAAAGAGGCCGAACTCAGCCCCGGTTCGGTGTACCGGTACTTTCGCAGTAAGGACGACATCATCGTCGCGATGGCGTCGGAACACCGGGCCAACACGCAAGCGCAGTTCGCGCAGGCGCTGGCACTGCCGAACGCGCTGGAGGCGCTGGTCCTCGTCGCCTCGCAGGTGCTGCGGCAGATCAACGATCCGGCGTGCGCGCCGCTGCACTTCGAGTGCACGGCGGAAGCCATGCGGAACCCGCGGGTCGCGGAGGTGGTGCGCCGCGAGGACGAAGAGATCGTTTCGGCGCTGTTGGAACTGGTGCGCCGCGGGCAAGCGGCCGGGCAGATTGACCCGGCGCTGGACCCGCGGCGCGCGTCGGAGGCGCTGGTCGCGCTGGCCGACGGCCTGTCGTGGCGCAAGTTCCTTCAGCCGCAGACCGACACGACCGGTTACGAAGACACCGTTCGGCAGGTGATCGAGCGGTTCTTGCGCCCTTAGTCCCTCTCTCGCTTTTGACCCCAGTGCCGCGCTCGCGCGGTTCCCCAACAGGAGGCCCGAAGGTGCTCCAGCGGTCCCTCATTGCGCTCGCGCTGTGCGCGGGCGCGCAAGCCCCGGCGCGCGCCGACGCCCCGCCGGCCCCGGTCGGCTCGAAGGTCGCCGACTTCACCCTGCCGGACCCGCGCGCCGGCAAAGACTGGGCGCTCGCGCAGAACGCTCGCGGCGCGAAGGCCACGGTGATCGTGTTCGCCGGTTCCGGGTGCCCGGTGTGTACCGCGTACTGGCCGCGGCTGATCGAGATGCACAAGCGGTACAGCGAAGAGGGCGTCGCGTTCGTCGCGGTGAACTCCGGCGCGCTCGATTCGGCCGACGAGGTGGCCGCCGCCGCGAAGGAACTCAAACTGCCGTTCCCCTACCTGAAGGACGACGGCACGAAGCTCGCCGACCGGCTCTCGGTGGAGCGCGTGCCGACGGTGGTCGTACTGGACGGCGACCGCGCGGTGCGGTACGCGGGGCGCATCGACGACCAGTTCGCCGTGGGCGTTCACAAGCCCAAGCCGACCTCGCGCGAACTCGGTTCGGCGATCGATTCGATCCTCGAAGGGCGGGCGGTGAGGACCCCGTACGCGCCGGCGAGCGGGTGCAAGCTGAGCCGCGAGAAGAAGCCGAAGGCCGATTCCGCGGTCACGTTCCACAAGCACGTCGCGCCGGTGTTGCACGCGAAGTGCGCCGACTGCCACCGCAAGGGCGAGGCCGGGCCGTTCCCGCTGCTCACCTACGCGCACGCGAAGGGCCGGGCCGACATGATCCGCGAAGTGGTGGCCGAGGGCATCATGCCGCCGTGGCACGCCGACGCGCCGCGCGGCCACTTCGCAAACGACCGCCGACTGAGCGCTGACCAGAAGCGCACGCTACTGGAGTGGATCGACGCCGGGTGCCCGGAGGGCGACCCGAAGGACGCGCCGCCGGTGCCCGAACGGCTCGACGGCTGGCGGCTGCCCAAGAAGCCGGACGTGGTGATCGCGATGCCCAAGCCGTACCAAGTGCCCGCGTCCACGGTGCTGGGCTTGGGCGTCGACTACCACTACGTGCAGATCGACACGCCGTTCAACGAGGACGCGTGGGTGCAAGCGGTGGAAGTGCGCCCCGGGTACCGCGCCGTCGTTCACCACATCATCGTGTACATGCTGCTGCCGACCGAGCCGCTGAGCGACGACAACTTCGCGCGGCACATGCTCGGCACCTACGTGCCGGGCGACGCGCCGGTGGTGTTCCCGGAGGGCATGGCCCGCAAGGTGCCGAAGGGCACCAAGCTGCTGTTCGAGCTGCACTACACGCCGAACGGCACTCCGGGCGCGGACCGCTCGCAGATCGGCCTCGTGCTGGCGAAGGGGCCGCCGAAGATCGAAGCGAGAACCGACGCGGCGTTCGACCGCAAGTTGGCGATCCCGGCCGGGGCCGCGAACCACGAGGTAACCGCTTCGTTCAAGTTCGACAAGCCCGCGACGCTCATGGCGTTCACCCCGCACATGCACCTGCGCGGCAAGGCGTTCAAGTACGAACTGGTGACGCCCGACGGCACCCGCGAGGTGCTGCTGAACGTGCCAAAGTACGACTTCAACTGGCAGGCGTCGTACATTCTGGCGAAGCCGCGGCAAGTGCCCGCGGGCAGCAAGATTGAGTGTACCGCGTGGTACGACAACTCCGCGCGAAACCCGTTCAACCCGAACCCGAAGAAGACGGTGGAGTGGGGCAACCAGACGTGGGACGAGATGATGATCGGGTTCTTCGAGTACCACGACACGAAGTGAAGTCCGCCCGATAGCCCGACGCGTGAGCGGGGGTGCGTTGACCCCGATGCGTGAGCGAGGGTGCCCAGAGGCACACGCTCACCCGGATTATTCATTAGCGCGTGCCTGACAGACGTTTCTCGTCGTCATGAGCGTGTTCCGCGCCGCCGAAGTGCCCTTTCGGTCGATCAAGGCGCACCGCCCCCTACCCCCGTTGGTTGTTTCGGGTTGTCGTGGTTTCATCCGGTCCAGAAGTGTGCGACGGCCGGACGCCGACAGACGTGCTGAGCTACCCGCTCGAAGAACTGCTGATTCGGCCAACTACCGCTGAGCCGCACGACGATGCGGCGGCAACTGACCACCACCGAGGCAGCCACCTTGATCAGCAGCAGTCGCCACGTAGCGGGTTGGCCCTCGCCCAACGGGTCGCGGCGACGACGGGCGTTCTGGTGACGCTTACGAGCCGGTTCCGGTAGCGCGGGTATGGGTACGTCGCCGGCGGGTGCCGGTGGCGGGTCGGCGATCTCTCGACGCAACCGCACCAACAGGTTCAACGCGGCCGCGTGCGGGTACAGGCGGAAGTAGTTCGCCAGGAACCGGTGGTCGCTCAGCCGGTCCATCGCCATCCCGCACTTGAACTCCTTATTCCGATTCTCGCTCTCGCCGCGGACCGCATATTCGTCGTAGGTCGCTTCCGGGTACGCGGGTGCCCCGGGCCGGTTGGTGGTCACGAAGCGGCGGTTCGTACCCTGTGCGTTCGCCTCGGCCTTCACCACCACCCAGCGCGGCACGGGCCACGTCCCGGCCTGATACCAGAAGCCCGCGAACAGCCGTTGCGCCTCGTGTGTTTCGTCCCAACGCCGGACGGCTTCGGCCAGTAACGCCTCGCTCTCACGCTGCAGCACGGCATTCGTGGAGAGGCCGTAGGTGTAGATCACGTCGAGGCGCTCGCTCACTTCGTACATGGTCGGGTTGCCGAACCCGCCGTCGCCCCGCACCCGGATTCGCACGTTGGGCCAGACCGCACGAATCCGCGTCACCAGGTGTTCCAGGTCGTCGTCGGCACCGAGTGAAGCCGGTGCCGTGCCGTGGCGCAGGCTGAGCATCACGATCGCGTCGTTCTCGGCGCAGGTGATGACCAGCGGCAGGTACTGGTACTGTTCGTAGAAGGCGTGGAACAGCGTCAGTTGCTGCGACCCGTGGGCCGGGTCGTCCACCGCGTCGAGATCGAAGGTCAATGTGATCGGCGGTTGCGCGAAGGAGGCGATGAACTGGTCGATGAACACGTCGCGGAGTCGGAACAGGGACGGGATGTCGATGAGGTTCTCGAACCGGGACAGAGTCGGCTGGCTGGCGAGGTCCGCGTCATCGGGCGAGCGGCCGGCGATGAGCTTGAAGGCGGGATCGGTACGAAGGGTGTCGTGGTCGTTCTGGTCCGCGTACCCGGCGAGGATGCCGAACACGCGGGACCGAACCATCTCCGGGAACGTGTGGTCGATCCGGTCGGGGTTGCGCGGGTCGTGGAGAGCGGCGGCGAACTGTGATGTCAGGCCGATGCGGTCGTCGAATTGCCGCAGGGGCAACAAGCCGGCGTCGGAGGTGAGCGGGGCGTCGGACACCTCGACCTGAATGGGCAGCGGCTCGTGGAAGTCGAAGTCGAATAGCGAGGCGGCGCGGGGAGGCACGATCGATCTCCGGTCTCGTTGCCCGTGGTTCGGGGTGCAACCTGTTCGACGAACCCCGACCCCCTTGTTATCACCTCCGGTGAATCTCGGCGTGACCCATCTGGCCGAAGAACGCTTCGATCCCGTCGGCCAGTTCGGGGTGCCGTTGTGCCAGTTCAACGAAGTCGGGGACTCGCCCGGCCCGCGCTTCCACGTGGTAGAGCGCCCCGACCGCCTCCGTGACGGTCAGCCCGTCCGTACCCGGCCACATGCCACGTACGGCTGGGAGCAGGTAACCTTGCAACACTTCGGTCACGCGATTCGCAACGTCGGTCTCCGGTCCTGCCTGTTCTGCTGTTTCGAGCGGGTTCATGGACCCACCTCCGCGTGCGTGGTCGATCAGGAACCGGTCAGACGCACACGCTCCCGAGACTGTTCCGCAGGCCCTCCCAGAACCGCGCCCAGAACCCCCGCTCGACCCGAGCCGCCGCGCTCACGGTGGCCGCTTCCTGTCCGGTCGCGTCTCGCATCGCACGTCCTCCGCCCGGTTGTTTCGCCTCGCCGCGTCGGTCGCGTCATCGACCCGCGGCTTATCGGGGTGATGCCCAACCGCTCGCGGGCCGGATCAATTTTTCCTAATACCGGAATTCGTGATCCCGTCCGCGAGCCGTTGGGCATTCCCGAAACGAGGCCCACCGCCCCGGACCACTCGCGAACCGGATTGGTGGCCACTCGCGTGGGTATCCGCGGTATGATCACGCTCTCTTCCCTTTCAACCGGCACGCCCATGCCATCCGACGCCGTCACCGTTTGGCTGCACCAACTCCAGGCCGGGGAGTCAGCGGCCGCGCGCCCGCTGTGGGAGAAGTATTTCCACCGGCTCGTCGGGTTGGCCCGCACCCGGCTCCACACCGCTGCCCGGCGGGTCTCGGACGAGGAGGACGTCGCGCTCAGCGCGTTCGACAGCTTCTGCCGGAACGCCGAGGCCGGGCGGTTCCCCGACCTGACCGACCGCGACAGCCTGTGGCGCCTGCTCGCCGAGTTCACCCTCCGCAAGGCCGCGCACCGCGTCCGGGACGGGTCGGCGCTCAAGCGGGGCGGCGGAAAAGTGACGGCCGCGGGCGACGGGGTTTTCGAGGAAGTGCTGGGGCGCGAGCCGGATCCGGCGCTGGCCGCGGAGGTGGCCGAGGAGTGCGAGCGGCTGCTGGCGGCCCTGACCGACCCGGACCTGCGGCAGATCGCCCTCTTGCGGATGGACGGGCACACGGTCGAGGAGGTGGCGGCGATGATCCCGTGTTCGACGCCGACGGTGAAGCGGCGGCTGAAGCTGATTCGCGGCATCTGGGAGCGGGAGGCGCGCCATGAGTCGCAGTGACGGCGGAACCGGGTCGTTCGCCGAATCGGGCGAACTGCCGGTGGAACAGGCGCTCCTTCTGGACGAGGCGTGCAACGCCTTCGAGGCCGAGTGGCGCGGGGGCGGCAAGCCCGACGTGCGGGCCGCGGCGCGGGAACTGCCGGCGGCGCTGCGCACCGCGGCGCTGAAGGAACTGGTCCAGCTCGACGTGTACTACCGGCGCCAGAACGGCCTCGCGCCGGCGGTCGGCGAGTACGCGGAGGCGTTCCCCGAACTGGACCCGCACTGGCTAGCCGGAGTGGTGGGCGGCACATCGATCGCAGGCCGGCAAACCGCCAGTATCGGCGAAAGCTCCAGCGCCGCGGCACCGGCCGCCGGGTCGCGGGTTGGCGACTTCGAGTTGTTGGAGGAACTGGACCACGGCGGAATGGGCGTGGTGTACAAGGCGCGGCAGGTCGGGCTGAACCGCGAGGTGGCGCTGAAGATGCTGCTGGCCGGTGCCTACGCCTCACCGGCGTTGCGCACCCGCTTTCTGGTGGAGGCGGAGTCGGTCGCGGCGCTGGAGCACCCGCACATCGTCCGCGTGTTCGCGTTCGGCGAGAACGGCCGCCACCCGTACCTCGCGATGGAGTACCTCCCCGGCGGCACGCTCGCCCAGCGGCTCAAGGCGGGCGGGCCGATGTCGGCCCGCGAGGCGGCCGGGCTGGTGACCCAACTGGCCGAAGCCGCGGCCCACGCCCACAGCCGCGGGGTGGTACACCGGGACATCAAACCGGCGAACGTCCTGTTCGGGGCCGACGGGGAGCCGCGGCTGGCCGACTTCGGGCTGGCGAAGGTGGGCCGCGCCGACCACAACCTGAGTGTCACCGGTCAAGTGCTGGGGACACCAGCGTACATGTCGCCGGAGCAGGCGGCGGGCAAGGTGCATGAGGTCGGCACGGCCTCGGACGTGTACGCGCTGGGGGCGGTGCTTTACGACGTGCTGACCGGCCGGCCCCCGTTTCAGGGCGACTCGCACGCGGTCACGTTGCAGAAGGTGATCGCCGAGGAGCCGGCCCGGCCACGGTCGGTGAACCCGTCGGTGCCGCGCGATCTGGAAACGATCTGCCTGAAGTGCTTGGAGAAGGACCCGGCTCGGCGGTACGCGACGGCGCAGGCGCTGGCTGTGGAACTGGGCCGGTTCCTGCGCGGCGAGCCGGTCGAGGCCCGGCGGGCGGGGCGGCTCGAGCGGGCGTACAAGTGGGCACGGCGGAACCCGGCGCTGGCGACGGGAGGTGCTATTGGGGGGGCGGCGATCGCGCTGTTGGTGACCACGCTTGCCGTGAGCAACGTGCGGATTGCCGTCGCACACGAGGCGACGGAGGCCGCCTTGGGCCGCGAACTGGATGCCAACCAACTGCTGACGCGCGAACAGCAGAAGACGCTGGAGACGCTGGGCCGCGAGCAGAACACCTTGGCGGAGTTGCGATTGACACTGGCCCGGGAGAGACGGCTCGCGTACTACCGCGGAGTGCAACTCGCCGAGAGCGCTTGGCTCGACAGTCGAATCGTTCGGGCGGACCAGATCCTCGGGTCCACCGGCTCGCCCGAGACGCGGGACTGGGAGTGGCGCTACGTGAAGCACCAGTGCGGCCACCCCGGCGTCCGCTCGTTCGCAGGGAAACTCGCCCTTCACGCGAACGGAATCGCGGGCGGACGCGCGCTCCCGCTCAGCCGTGATACGACCCGGCTGGCCCTGTTCGGCCCCGGGGGGAATCTGGCGGTTCTCGACACGGCGTCCGGGGCGGTGGTCTTCATGGTACCCGAGGCCCGGTTCGGCGAGGTCGAAATGG
Organism: Gemmata sp.; assembly: GCA_022843445.1. Classification (GTDB taxonomy): domain Bacteria; phylum Planctomycetota; class Planctomycetia; order Gemmatales; family Gemmataceae; genus Gemmata. The sequence goes on along the minus strand of JALHNS010000054.1, from coordinate 14,432 downwards.
CACTCAGCCCGGACGGGAACCTGCTCGCGGTCTCGCGCGGGAACTCGGGCGCGGTGTCCGCGGACATCTGGAACATCTCCGCGGCGAAAAAGCAGATCACCATCGAGATCTCGCACCCGCAGCCGGGCGCGATCTGGGGCATGGCCTTCACGCCCGACAGTCGCCGACTGGCGATCACCCCCTACGGAAACGGACCGGTCAAACTGTGGGACGCGACCACCGGGAATGACGTGCTGACGCTCCGCGAGACGATCGCCATCGGGACTTCCCACCCACCCGCGTTCAGCCCAGACGGGGCGGCCGTGGTCGCCGCGGGCGAAGTGATCGAGACCGGAACCGGACGGCGGGCGTTCGCGCCGCCCGGCGGGATTGAGACCAAGGGCACGGCCGTGGACCTCGGGGGCTGGCGGTTCAGCCCGGACGGGAAGTCGCTGGCGGTGATGAGCGGGAAACACGAGGTGGTCGTGTTGGACGCCAAGTCGGGTTCGAGGCTCCGCGTGTTCGGCGGGCACACCGGCCTGACCTCCTTGGCGTACAGCCCGGACGGGGCGCGGCTCGCGGTCGGCTGCCAGAACGGAAGCATCAAACTCCTCAACGCTCAGACGGGTGCCGAATCGTTCCGCATCCGCGGGCACGCCTCCGCCGTTGTGGGCCTGACGTTCAGTGCCGACGGCACGCGGTTGTTCGCCGCCGACAAGGACCAGACCAAGCTCTGGGACGTGACCCGCCCGCCCGACTGCCTCGCCTTGCCGACGGACGCCACCCAGTACCACACGGTGTCGTTCAGTCCGGACGGAGCACTGGTGGCCTCTCCGTCCGGAACTCGCAAGTTCGGGAAGGCAAAGCCCGGAGTTATTGTGTGGGACGCCGGCACCGGGGAGGAGCGGTGCCGCTTGCCGCACGCGGAAGAAATCTACGAGGTCGCCATCAGCCCGTGCAGCAGGTTGTTGGCCGCGGCTGGCAAGGGGGGCGTCACCGTCTGGTCGCTGTCCGACCGGACGGAACTCAGAAAGCTGAAGACCGGCTCTTGGGCCGACCGGCTCGCGTTCAGCCCCGACGGAACCCGGCTCGCGGCGGCCCACGTATCCGGTTTCACCACATTCGACACCGCGACGTGGGAGGTCGTCCGCAGCATCACCACCTCGACGAAGACGACTGGCTGGGTGACGAGTCTGAGTTACTCCCGGGACGGCAACCAGATCATCACGGGTCGGTACGGCAGTCCGGTTCAGATCTGGGACTCGGCGTCCGGCGCGGAGGTGACCTGTACGGGGCGGGCGGAGCACTACACGACGGCGTTGCTGACCCGTGACCATCGCCAGCTCATCACCTGCGGGGGGGGCAAGGAAGCGACCGTCTGGGCCGTTGGGAGTGACTCGCCCGTTCGGCACTTCCGGGGTCACGAGGGTGCCGTCTACGGAGCCGCCCTGAATCCGGATGAAACCCGGCTGGTCACGGGCAGTGCGGACGGAACGGTGAAACTCTGGAACGCGACCACGGGTGAAGAAATCCTCTCGCTGGCGGGCCACAACGGGCCAGTCTGGGCCGTCGTCTGGAGTACCGACGGCAGGCGGATCGCGTCGGCGAGCGGGGACGGAACGGTTCGCGTCTGGGAGGCACCGCCCCGCAAATGAGGCCGTCCGCTGACGGCGTTTGGATGTTTCGTTTCCCTCTCCCCTTTCTGAGGTCCGTCATGTCCGCATCCCTGTTCCGCGTGTCCGCTCTGGGTCTCGCACTCGGCCTGTTCGCCGCGGCCGGCGCGGCCGACGACAAGAAGGACGAGAAGCCGGTCGACCTGAAGGTCGGCGATCCCGCTCCCACGTTCCAGCTCCCCAACGATCTCGGCAAGTCGTGGAGCAGCTCCGATCACTTCGGCAAGAAGTGGGTGGTGCTCTACTTCTACGTCCGCGAACACGAGCCGGGGCGTGTCCGCGTCGGGCACTTCGGCAAGAAGTGGGTGGTGCTCTACTTCTACCCCGGCGACTTCACCCCGGGCTGCACCACACAGGCCAAGGCGTTCAACGCCGCCATGGACAAGCTCACCGAAAAGGGCGTCGCGGTCGTCGGCGTGAGCGGCGATTCGGTCCAGACCCACGACCTGTTCAAGAAGGCCCACGCGCTCAACTTCACCCTGCTCGCCGACGAGGACGGGGCCGTCGCCAAGCAGTTCGGCGTGCCGTTCGGCAAGGGGGCCACCGTGAAGGCCCGGGACGCCAAGAACCAGCCGCTGATGGTCGACGGCAAGCCGTACGAGTTCGAGCGCAAGGGTACCGCCGCCCGGTGGACCTTCGTCGTCGATCCGGACGGCAAGATCGCGTACAAGAACACCAAGGTGCTCCCGGCCGACGACGCCAAGAAGATCGCCGAGTTCATCGACAAGGCCAGCGAGAAGAAGTGAACCGCCGGCCGCCCGGCCGCCCGGCCGGGCTTCACCCTCTCCCGGGGACCGCCATGTCAGTGCCCACCGTCCGGCTCGCCTTCGCCCTCTCGCTCGTTGCGGCCCTTCCCGCGGCCGCCGCGGACTGGCCCCAGTGGAACGGCGGGCCGACCCGCAACGCGGTCAGCCCGGAGAAGAACCCGCCCACCGACTTCCAACTCCCCATCACCGAGGACGGCAAGGTCGTCAAAGCGGCCCGCGGGATCGCGTGGACCGCCGAACTCGGCTCGCAGACGGTCATCCCCCCGGTCGTCGCCGGCGGCCTCGTCTGGGTCTGCACCAACGCCCGCGCCCCCGACGACCCCAAGCTCAAGGACAAGGACTGGGACGGCGGGGTGCTGATGTGCCTCCGCGAGAGCGACGGCAAACTGCTGTGGAGGCAGCGGACGCCGCGGCTGGGCACCAGCTACACCGAGGACTTCCCGCACGCCGCGCTGGGGTCGGTGCCGCTGGTCGAGGGCGACCGGTTGTGGTTCACCAACAACCGGTGCGAGGTCGTCTGTCTGGACATCGCCCCGCTCAAGACGGGCAAGGGCGAACCCCGCGAGGTCTGGAAGCTGGACTTGCGGAAGCAACTCGGCGTGTTCCAGCACCTGCCGCTCATGGCCCGCGGGTTCGCCGCCTCTGTTGCGGCCGACAAGGAGCGACTGTTCGTCGTCACCCACAACGGGGTGGACGAGAACCACGTCAAGGTCCCGTCCCCGGACGCGCCCAGCCTCGTGTGCCTCGACAAGGCCAGCGGAAAGGTGCTGTGGAAGGACAGCTCCCCCGGCACGGGCATCCTGCACTGCCAGGTGTCCAGCCCGCTGGTGTGCGAGGTCGGCGGGCGGGCGCAGGTGATCGTCGGGCAAGGCGACGGGTGGCTCCGCAGCTTCGACCCGCCGACCGGGAAACCGCTCTGGAAGTTCGACCTCAACCCGAAGGACGCGGAGTACGAGATCGCCGGGGGCGGCACCCGCAACTACGTCATGGCCACCCCGATGCTGTACGACGGCCGGGTGTACCTGCCGACCGGCCAGGACCCCGAGCACGCCGGCGGCGTCGCGCACCTGTACTGCATCGACCCGACGAAGGCCGGCGACGTGAGCCGCGAGCTGGACGCCGGGCCGAAGAAGGGCAAGCCGAACCCGAACTCGGCGGTCGTCTGGTACACGCCGTCGCAAGTCCCGGCCGACGCGCCGAGGATCGAGGTCGGGAAGAAGAAGCGCGACCTGCTCCGCGACCGGCGGGACTTCTACTTCGGCCGCACGATCGCCGGCACCACCGCCCACGACGGCCTGCTGTACACCGCCGAACTGGACGGGTACGTGTATTGCTTCGACGCGAAGACCGGCAAGCTGCACTGGGTCGAGGACACGAAGTCGCTCGTCCGCGGCCAGCCGCTCTGGGCCGACGGCAAGTTGTTCGTCGGGACGGACGACGGAAACGTCTTCATCTTCGCCCACGGCAAGGAGAAGAAACTGCTGGCGAAGGTCGAGTCGGACGAGTTGCTGTACCCCGGGCTGGTCTTCGCCAACGGCACCCTGTACGTGACCGGCCAGTCCCGCCTGTACGCCGTTCGGAGTCCGAAATGAGTGCCGCCCGCGCGTGTCTGGTCGTGCTGGCGCTCTCCGCCGTGGCGGCCGCGGCGGCCGAACCACCCCGCGGCAAGAAGCCGGTCGTGGAGTTCGTCCCGACCCCGCAGGACGTGGTCGAGAAGATGCTGGCCGCGGCGAAGGTAACGAAGGCCGACGTGGTCGCCGACCTGGGGTGCGGCGACGGGCGGATCGTAGTGACCGCGGCGAGGGTGTACGGGTGCAAGGCGGTCGGCTACGACCTCGACCGGGAGTGTGTGAAGCGGTCGCGGGCGGCGGTCGAGAAGGCCGGCGTCGGGAAGTTGGTGCGGATCGAGGAGGCCGACATTCTCGAGGTCGATCTGTCGGGGGTGACGGTGGTGACGCTGTTCGTCGGAACCACGCTCAACGCCAAACTGTTGCCACAGTTGGAGAAGATGAAGGCGGGATCGCGGGTGGTTTCGCACGTGTTCCCGATTCCCGGAGTGACGCCGGACAAGGTGCTGAAGGTCACCTCGGCCGAGGACGACGTGGAGCGAACGGTGTACCTGTACACGCTCCCCCTGATGAAAGAGAAGGCCGGCAAGCAGTGACACTCATCAGTGCAAAGAAGGCCGCACGAGGCGCGGTTGCGTCGCCGGCCTGCTGTTCTTCAGCGGGACTCTCGTCGGCATGCCTCTCCTACGCGGGTGTCCGCTAACCCAGCGTCATCGCCTCTGCCGCCGCCGATCCGACTCGAAACAGACTGTTTCCGCTGCTCACGCACGTCTGATCAACACAACTTGTGACATTCCATTGCCTTGTGTTCCTGGGTGAACTGCTGGCGGTAGCGGCAACGAATAATCCGGGCTCACGCATCGGGGTCATTTTTCACTTGCACACACTTCACCGGTCTGCTATTTCATTAAGTGATGAAATCACGAAGCGGTAAACCGGCACCCGACGCGAAGGCACCCTGCGCGCACGACCACGCGCTGGTGCTGAGTCTTCCGCCGGACCCGGACGCGCTCGAGCGCGCCGCGGGGCTGTTTCGCGCGATGGGCGACACGGCCCGGCTCCGCATGCTGCACCTGCTGGCGCGCGGCGAGGTGTGTGTCGGCGAACTGGTCGCGGCGCTGGGCGAGAAGTTTTCGACCGTGTCGCAGCGGTTGCGCGTGCTGCGGTCCGAAGGGCTGGTGCGCCGTCGCCGCGACGGGTCGCACGTGTACTACGCCCTCGCCGACGACCACGTGAAGGACTTGGTAGCAAACGCGCTCGCGCACGCGAGCGAACCGGAACCCGCGAACACCCCAACGGAGGACGACGAATGAGCCCCACCTGTTGCCACGGAAACCACGACCACACGCACGGCCCCGGCTGCGGGCACACCGGCGTGCGCCACGGCGACCACGTGTGCTACGCGCACGACGGCCACCTGCACTTCATGAAGCCGGACGGGAGCGTGGAAGAGCACAAGCTCGATGTGAACTCGATGAACCCGGCGACCTGCCACGGCGGGCACGCCTGCACCGCGCACCCCGCGGACCACGTTCACGGCCCCGGCTGCGGGCACGAGGCGGTGCCGCACGGCGACCACGTGTGCTACATCGTGGACGGCCACCTGCACTACCAGCACGACGGCCACTGCGACCACCACGGCCCGGTCAGCGTCGTGGCGTAGTTCGGGCAGCAAAACTCAGAAGAAATTTCGACGGGATAACGGGATTAAAAGGATACAGAGCGAAGACCGCTGTATCTTCTTCATCCCGTTATCCCGTCGAACTGTGCCTTTCTTGTTGTTCTGTTCCCGACTTCCTGTTCACCGACTGCTGCGAACACTTCTGCTTCGCGCGCCCTCTATACTGAGCGTAGGAGGAAGCGCATGCCGCGGGTCGTGTTGGCGATGAGTGGCGGGGTCGATAGCTCCGCGTCGGCCGTGCTGCTCAAGCGGCAGGGCTACGACGTGATCGGCCTGTTCATGCGCACCGGCACGCACGGGCACGACCAGCCGGGAATCGACACGCGCCGCGACAACAAGAAGGGCTGCTGCTCCGCCATCGACGCGGGCGACGCCCGGCGCGTCGCGGACAAGCTCGACATCCCGTTCTACGCGCTCGACTTCCAGCGCGAGTTCGACCAAATTATCGACTACTTCGCCGCCGAGTACGCCCGCGGGCGCACGCCGAACCCGTGCGTCGTGTGCAACAACTGGCTGAAGTTCGGGCAGCTCTGGGCGTTCGGCCAGAAGCTCGGCGCGGACCTCATCGCCACCGGGCACTACGCGCAAGCGCTCAACGGCGAGTTGCACAAGGGCGTCGATCCCGACAAGGATCAGAGCTACGTACTGCACGGCATCAAGCGCGACGTGTTGCCGCACCTGCTGTTCCCGGTCGGCGGGTACACGAAGCCCGAAATTCGCGCGCTCGCGCGCGAGGCCGGGCTTGCGGGCGTCGCGGAGAAGCCCGATAGCGTCGAAATCTGCTTCGTGCCCAGTGGCAAGCACACTGATGTGGTGCGCGCGCGCCGGCCGGAAGTCGCGGTCGCGGGTGCGATCGTTTCGCGCGAAGGGGAAGTGCTCGGCGAGCACGACGGCTTGGACCGCTACACGGTGGGCCAGCGCAAAGGGCTGAACATCGGCGGCGGGCAAAAGCGGTTCGTGCTGGAACTGCTTCCGGACACGAACACCGTCGTTGTGGGCGACGAGCGCGAACTGTTCGCACCCGGGTTGCTCGCCAGCGGGATGAATTGGCTGATCGACGCGCCGGCCGAACCGCTGCGTGTGACCGCGAAGATTCGCTACCGGCACGCCGGCGTGCCCGCGACCGTTCGCGCGCTGCCCGACGGCGGCGCGGAAGTGCGGTTCGCGGAACCGCAGTCGGCCGTCACTCCGGGGCAAGCGGTCGCGCTGTATGACGGCACCCGCGTCCTCGGCGGCGGGTGGATCGAGCGCGCGCTTGCGGCGAACTAACCATGTCCTCTCCGATTTCGATCGACGACTGGCACGACTTCGAGGCGCACTGGCTCGCGCCGTACGCGATGCCGGCGCGCGCGAGCCGCGGGCGCAGGCACACCGAGCCGGCCCACGAGTTCCGCGCGCTCTACCAGCGGGACCGCGAGCGCGTCGTCCACTGCACCGCGTTCCGCCGCATGACCGGCAAGACGCAGGTGCTGGTGGCGAGCGTGAACGACCACCACCGCACCCGCCTCACGCACACCCTCGAAGTCACCCAACTCGCGCGCACCGTCGCGCGCCGCTTACGGCTGAACGAAGACCTCGCGGAAGCGATCGCGCTGGCGCACGACATCGGGCACCCCCCGTTCGGGCACGCGGGCGAGAGCGCGCTGAACGAGTGCCTGAAGCCGTTCGGCGGGTTCGATCACAACCTGTACGGCCTGCGCCGCGTGGACGAACTGGAGGAGCGGTACCCGCAGTTCCCGGGGCTGAACCTGTCGTTCGAGGTGCGCGAGGCGTTCGTTCAGCACAGCGGGCGGCGCGACACCGACGAGTGCGCCGAGTTCCGCGACGTCGGCGCGCCGCTGCTGGAAGCGCAGATCGCGGACGTGTGCGACTCGGTGGCCTACGACACGCACGACACCGACGACGCGCTCGGCCTCGGCTTCATCACGCTCGAAGAACTCCAGCGCGTGGAGTTCTGGGCGCGGGCGTCGGAGCGCGTGGCGGCGCACACGCCGGGCCTCAGCGGGCACCCGCTGCGCGTCGCGGTGGTGCGCGAACTGCTCGCGTGGCAGGTCGCGGACCTGCTCGCCGAAACCGCGCGGCGCATCGAAACGAACAACGTGTGGTCCCTCGACGACGTGCGGGCTGCGACCGTTCACTTGGTCGGCTTCACGCCGGAGGTGTTGAAGCTCAAGGCCGGGTTGGAGCGGTTCCTGCGCGAGCGCGTGTACAAGAACCACCGCGTGTTGCGCATGACCGCGAACGGGAAACGCATTCTGGAGTCGCTGTTCGCGGAGTACGTGCGCGCCCCGGAACTGCTGCCCGAAAAGCACCTGCGCCGGTGGACCGGGGCCGACGCGGTGATCGGCCCGCCGCCGCCCGGTTGGGTCACGGAAGCGCGCACGAAGCTGGAATGCTTAGAGCGCGTGGTGGGCGATTATCTCGCCGGCATGACCGACCGCTTCGCGCAAATGGAGTACCGAAGGCTATTTTTGCCTTCTACGGAACTGTAGAATTCGGTGATTGGGAATCGGTCGTCGCCCGCGACGCGGCGGGCCGCGCGCCGATTTCTGCCGGCCGACCACTGACCACTGACCACTGACCACTCATGCTGCTCTTTCTCTTCCGCATCGCATACGTCGCCATGCTCGTCGGCACGGCGGCGATTTCCGTGAGCATGCTCTACGAAAATGACGGGAATGCGGTCGTGATCGCACCGATCGCGATCCTCGGCATCGGCTCGCTCGTCCTCGCTACGGACGTGTGGGAAAAGCAGAAGCAAATCACCACCGTGTCCGCGGTGTACTTCGGGCTGTTGTTGGGGCTGCTACTCGGCTACCTGTTCTCGCTCGCCATCGAGCCCATCGTGGAGAATTCTTTCCCGGACAAGTGGCAGATGAAACTTCTGACGCGCGTGCTGATTACCGTGGTCTGCTGTTATGTGACGATTTCGACGTTCTTGCAGACTAAAGACGAGTTTCGCTTCATTATCCCCTATGTCGAATTTTCCAAGCAGACCAAGGGCGGGCGGCCCCTCGTGCTGGATACGAGCGTAATCATTGACGGGCGCATCGCCGACGTGTGCGATACTCGATTGATCGACACGAAGCTCATCATCCCGCGGTTCGTGCTGCAAGAGCTTCAGGCCGTGGCGGACAGCAACGACCGGCTCAAGCGGAACCGCGGGCGGCGCGGGCTGGACGTGCTGAAGCGGCTCCAGAGCAACCCGAAGCTCGAACTGGAGATTCACGACGGTAACGTGCCCGAGCTGCGCACCGGCGAGCGCATCCGCGTAGACGAGCGCCTGGTGATCTTCGCCAAAGCAATGAACGCCCGCGTCGTGACGAACGACTTCAACCTGAACAAGGTGGCGCAACTTCAGGGCGTGGACGTCATCAACCTGAACGAACTGGCGAACGCGCTGAAGACGGTCGCGCTGCCGGGCGAGTTCATGAACGTGCGGGTGGTGAAGGCCGGCGATCAAATCGGGCAGGGCGTCGGGTATCTCGACGACGGCACGATGGTGGTGGTGGAGCAGGGACGCAACTTGATCGGGCAGGAGGTCGGGATCGTGGTAACGAGCGTGCTGCAAACGCCCGCGGGCCGCATGATCTTCGGTCGGCCGGACACCCGCGCGAGCGGCTCGCACACGCCGCTGCCGGGGGGCAGCACGAACGCCCCGGCACCGGGCACGGGCACCGCGCCGCCGGTTTCGGGCACCGATTCACGAGTGGGTGGGACCGCGCCGCGCGACCAGTCGAAGGGGGGCGAGACGAAGAGCTAGCCCCGGCCTTCGGCGCGCGCTGCGAACCCACGGGCCGAACCCGTGGGTTCTTCTGTTTCGGGAGGTGAACGATGCGCGCGTTTTTTCTTGGGGCGCTGGGCTGCGGGGCGATGGCGCTGGGCTTGGCGCTGGCCGCGGACCCGCCGAGCAAGCCGCTCACCGAACCGGCGAAGCCGGACGCGCTGCCGCCGGCTGCCGCCGCGAACGACATCGCGCTCGTGGAGCGGAACCTCGCGGCCCGCAAGGAGTACGAGACCAGCATCAAAGCGCTTTACGAGCATTACACGAAGGTGGGCGACAAGCAGCGCCTCGCGTGGGCGGAGCGCGAACTCATGGCGTTTCACATGCTGTGGAAACCGAGTTACAACCTCGACGTGCGGGACGTGCCGCCGCCGACGCTTCAGGCGAGCGTGAACGTGAAGGACGCGAACGACCTGTACCGCAGTGCGATGGAGTACAAGGGCAAAGGCTTCGGCGACGACTACGTGCTGAACATGCGCCGGGCCGAGTTGCTCCTTCGCGAGGTGCTGGAGAAGTACCCGAATTCGGACAAGATCGGCGACGTGGCGTACCAACTCGGCGACATCTACGAGAGCCGCGCGTACAAGCAGTACGACCGCGCCGCGAAGTACTACGAGCGCTCGTGCCAGTGGGTGAAGGGTGGCCCGCGCACCGACGCCCGCCTCCGGGCCGCGCTGCTGTACGACAAGCAGTTGAACGAGCGCAGCAAGGCGGTGGAGATGTACCGCGCTGTGGTGGATCACGACACGAACCCCGACCACATCCGCCAAGCCGAGAAGCGTTTGGCCGAGCTGAACGGCCGGAAGTAACCCGCCGCGTGAGCGAGGGATTGTCTTTGCCCTCTCCCTTTGTGGGAGAGGGTGGCGGCGCTTCGCCGACGGATGAGGGGTGAGCTACAGCACTGTTTCAGCAACACTTGGATGGTGGGGTGGTTCCCCTCACCCGGCCTCTGTTCACTTCGAGTGCGCCTGCTCCGCAGTCTGGTCTCGACTCGGCCACCCTCTCCTACGCGACCAGCCCGGTCGCCGTGAACTCGTGTCCCACACGAGTCGGCGACCGGGCGCGGAAGGGGAGAGGGCAAGAGAATACCCTCCGCGCTATGTCACGCGCCCTTCGGGACGGCCCAGTGGTTCGGGCGGTACTTGCGGCGCACCAGCGCGTTCGCTTCCGCGCCGTTGGTGATCGACTCCTTCTTCGGGTCGAACTCCAGCGTCTTTCGCTGCACGGTCGCGATGTTCGCCAAGTGGCAAATGCCCGCGGAGATGTGGCCCACCGCGGCCGGGGTCGCGAGCTTCCCGTCGCTCGTGATGGCGTCGATGAAATTCTGGTGGTGCGCGGGTAGGCTCACGCTCCCGGTCATCTCCTCGAGCAGTTTGTTCCGCTCGCCGTACAGCTTCCAGCCGATCGTGTGGCCGATGACGAGCACGCCCTTCGTGCCGTAGAAGGCGTTGCCGTTCTCGTAGCCCTCTTGCACGTACGGCGACCAGATGCGCTGTTCGAACACGAACTGCCGCGCTTTCGGGCCGCCGTTGCCCGCGTCGTACTCGCACACCGCGTACTGCGTGTCCGGCCACTCTTGGTCGTCGTCGAAGAAGAACTTGCCGCCCAGCGCCGCGACGCGGTTCGGCAGCGCGTCCAGCTTCAGCCCCCACACCGCGACGTCGATGTTGTGGACGCCGTCGTTGCCGATGTCGCCCGCGCCGTAGTCGCGGAAGAAGCGCCAACTGCCGTGAACGCGGTTCGCGTAGAACGGCGCGTCCGGCACCGGGCCTTGCCACAGTTCGTAATCGATGTGCGCGGGCGGCGCGCTCGCCTTCACCTTGCCGAGGTTGCGGCGCAGTTGGCTGTTCCACGCCTTCGCGCACAGAATTTCGCCGATCGCACCGCCGTGCAACCGGGCCATCGCCTCTTGCACCGTCTTCGTGCTGCGGGCCTGTGTGCCCACCTGAATGTGAACTTTGTTGCGGGCCGCGGCGTCCGCGAGCAGCCGGCCCTCGCGCACGTTGTGCGAACACGGCTTCTCGACGTACACGTGCTTGCCGCCGTCGGCCGCGAGAATCGCCCCGGGCGCGTGCCAGTGGTCCGGCGTGGCCATCCACACCGCGTGTACGGCCTTGTCGTCGAGCACGGTGCGCATGTCTTTCACGGCCTTGACCGCGTGCCCGGCGTCGGACGCCACTTTCGCCGCGTCCTTCAGGCGGTTCGCGTCGGCGTCGCACACGTAGGCCACGTTCAGTTGCTTGTCCTTCACGAGCAGGTTCAGGTGGGCGCGGCCCATGCCGCCGCAGCCGACGAGCGCGACGGTGAGCTTGTCGCCCGGTGCCGCGCTCGCGCGCGAAGCGAGAGCCACGGACGAAGCGGAAGCGGCGAGGAACGTGCGGCGGGAGGGCATCTCTGATTCTCCGCTGTGGGAAAGGAGTATTGGCGGTGCGAATCGGAACGGCGCGTGCGGCGCGCCCGCCGGGATGGTACCATGAATCCGTGCGGTGTACCGCGCGCGAATCCGACAACGATTGAACACCACAGACGCGCACCCACGGAACTGCGATGGCGATTTCCGCCGTATTCACGAGCGTCAGCGGACTCGACGCCGCGAGTTCGTTCTTGGACGTGGTGAGCAACAACGTCGCGAACGCGAACACGACCGGGTTCAAGACCGCCCGCGTCACCTTCCAAGACCTGCTCTACACCTTCGACAGCGGCGGCGTGGGTGCGCCGGCTCAGGGCGTGACGCCGCCGGGGGTGAACCAGATCGGCACCGGCGTCGCGGTGGACGCGATCACCGGGCTGTTCACCCAAGGCCCGCTGAACATGTCCGGCGGGCCGTTCGACGTGGCGATTCAGGGCGAAGGGTTCTTCTCGGTCACGCTCGCCGACGGCACGCTCGGCTACACGCGCGCCGGCAACTTCGCGCTCGATTCGACCGGGCGGCTCGTGTCGAGCGACGGGTTCCGCCTCGTGACCGACGCGGTGATTCCCACCGGCGCGGCGAACGTGAGCATCGGCGCGAACGGCGCGATCACCGCGACCGTGAACGGCGCGGCGGTTCAGCTCGGCGTCGTGAACCTCACGCGGTTCCGCAACCCGTCGGGCCTGCTGCGCGTCGGGAACACGACGTTCGTGGCGACCGCGGCGACCGGCGACCCGATCACCGCCGCGCCCGGGGTGGGCGGCAACGGCACGCTCCAACAGGGCTTTCTCGAAGGCTCGAACGTGGAAGTGGTGACGGAGCTGACGAACCTCATCATCGCGCAGCAGTCGTTCGCGTTCAACGCGCGGGCGATCACCGTCGAGAACCAAGTGCTGCAAGCGACGACCGATCTGATCCGGTAGCGGACTACCGTCATTGCACGCGGGGCGCCCGGCGCGGTACAACCCTCACATCTTCACGCTGAGGGAGGGGCCGCCGATGTTGTGCCCGCGGTGTTACGGCAAACATGTGGTGCTGCTGAGCGGAACGCGCGTGCCGTGCCCGGAGTGCGCCGGCACCGGCGCGCTGAACTGCTGCGACGGCGCGCGCGACCAAGATTGCGCGGCAGAGCCGCCGAAGCCGCGACCGGCGCAGATGGTTGAAGGCGAGCGGCACGCGTGAGCGTGCCGGTTGCTTGAAGCGCGAAGAACCGGCGCGCGCGCGTGCCGTTCGCCCGGAGCCACATCCCCGCATTTCCGAACCCGCCGCGCGCGAGGGTCGTAGAATCTCCACGTGACACTCGGCGAACTTCAGCAGCGCATCCGCGACCTGTTCGGCGCGAAGGACCACAAGCGCGGCGCGGAAGGTACGTTCATGTGGTTCATGGAGGAAGTCGGCGAACTCGCCGCGGCCCTCCGCGACCCGCACGCGGACCCCGGCAACTTGGAGCTCGAGTTCGCCGACGTGCTCGCGTGGCTCGCCACACTCGCCAACATCGCGGGCGTGAGCTTGGACGACGCGGTGCGGCGCAAGTACGGGACCGGGTGCCCCAAGTGCGGGCGGTCGCCGTGCGCGTGCGCCGCCGCGAAGCCGTAACCGCGGAACCGCTCGATGCTCACTCGCGCTCGATTCTTCTGCCTGTTCGTCGTTGTCGCGTGCGGCGCGCCTGTTCGCGCCGCGGACCCGGTGCGCCTCACCGGCGCGAGCGTCGGGTTCCCGGTCCCCAACGGCGCGCCGACAGACGCGCTCGCCAAGTTCGGCGCGTGGGCACCCGTGTACGTCTCGTTGGAGTCGACCGAACCGCTCCCCGAACCGGTCGAACTGGTCGCCGAAACGCCCGACGCCGACGAAATCAACACCGCGTTCGCGGTCGAATTGGATCTGCGCGGAACCGTACCCGGCGCGCACTTCGCACCCGACCGCGGTGCGATCCCCTACGTCCGCTTGAGCGGCAGTGCGAGCGAAGTGACGCTCACCGTGCGCACGAAGGCCGGGAAAGCCGTCTCCGAACCGCTCCGCGTGCGCACCAGAGTGCGCGAACCTCTGCAGTACGTTGTGCTCGCTCTCGGCGGAGCGCCCGCCGGGTTCGAACTTCCGAAGCCGGTCGCGGTGGGCGGCGCGGAACCGACGCCCCTGCGCAACGGGCGCGTCGAACTCGCGCACATATCCGAGTTCGCCAAACTGCCCGACCACTGGACCGGCTACGACGGCGCGGACCTAGTCGTGTTCTGCACCGCGACCGCGACCGACGACTTCCTGAACCGGCTGTTCGGCCCGGACGCGAAGCGCCGCGATGCGCTCGTGGAGTGGGTGCGTCGCGGCGGGCGGCTCGTCGTTTCGGTAGGCGAGAAGGCGCAGCGCGCGACCGAACTCGCGCCGCTACAAGACCTGCTGCCGTTCGCGGTGAACCCGAAGAACCCGCAGCGCGCGGTGCCGTCGTTCCCGCTGCAATGGGCCGCCGACTTCGAACAGAAGAACGCCACGAACGCGACGCTCGCGGTGCCCGGCGGCACGGTGGCGGTTGCGAGCCTCGTGCCGCACGGCGCGCGCGCGGCGCGGGTGGTCAGCCC
>JALHNS010000053.1 GCA_022843445.1 Gemmata sp. | reverse complement strand
CCGCGCTCGTACAGCACGCGGCACATAATCGCCGTTCCGAGGTTCACATCGGGTTCGCTTTCGCCGAGTTGATAGGCCGCGCGGCACTCGCTCGCGGTTAGCGCCTCGCGCTCCTCGGTGAAGTCGCGGAACGCGAGCCACTTCCAGTGGCGCTCCGGGAACTGCGGCGCGCGCTCGGCATAGCGCGCGAAGTCCGACGCGCTCTCGGGCGTCACCACGCCGGCGTCGAACCACGCTCGCGGGAACTGGAGCATCGCGGTCACGCGACGTCGGACGGGCGGCCGTCGAGCGGGTACCGCTCCATCATGTCGTAGCTCTTCTGCACCATGCCCAGTGCGAGGTACGTGGCTTGGGCTTTGGTGTTGTCGCGGTCGAAGTACAGGCGCAGGCCGATCACGGCGGGGTCGGCGGTGGCGCGGCGCTCGATCTCGCGGTACAGTGCGCGGAACACGCCCCCGCGGCGCGCGTCGTCGCGCACGTACACGCTCTGGATCCACCAGAACCAGCCGTTGCGCCAGTCGCTCCACTCGTAGGTGACCATGATTTGGCCGACGATCTCGCCGTTGCGCTCCGCGAGCGTGTAGAACCCGCGGCTCGGGTCGTCGAACATCGCGCGCACGCCGGCCGCGAGCACGTCGGCGGCCAACCGCGCGTTCTCGCTCTCGAAGGCGAGCGCCTCGTTAAACGCGACGATCACCGGCACGTCGGCGGGCGTCGCGGGGCGGAGCGTCAGGTTCATGGCAGCGGTTCCTACGAGCCTTCGCACACTCAGCATCGTACGCTGAGGGAACCGCATCTCAAGGGGCGAACCGATGGACCTCAAAGCGCTCGTGCGCGACGTGCCGGACTTCCCCAAGCCCGGCATCCTGTTCAAAGACATCATGCCGGTGTTCGCGGACCCGGGCGCGTTCCGGTACGCGGTCCGCGCGCTGTGCGACCCGTTCCGCGGCGCGCGGCTGGGCGCGGTGGCCGGGGCCGAAGCGCGGGGGTTCCTGTTCGCCGCGCCGATGGCGCTGGAACTGAACGTGCCGCTGATCCCGCTGCGCAAGCCCGGCAAGCTGCCCGGCCGCACGCACAGCTACAAGTACGATCTCGAGTACGGCTCCGCGGAACTGCACGTGCGCGCCGACGCGATCGTGCCCGGCGCGCGCGTGCTCTTGGTGGACGACGTGCTCGCCACCGGGGGCACGATGGCCGCCGCGTGCAAGTTGGTGGAGGGCGCGGGGGGCACGGTGGCCGGGTGCGCGTTCTTCCTCGAGCTGACCGTTCTGAACGGCCGCGCCCCGCTCGCGGGCCGCGAGTGCTTCAGCCTGCTGACGTACTGAGTGCCCATTCCGCCCCCGTTCTCAACCGGCCCCCGCGTGGGGGCCGCTTTCGTTCAGTTGTGCGGTTTGGCGAAGCGGTGCGGGCGCGCGGGCCGGCGCACAACCGCGCGCACCGGGCGCGCTTCGCCAACGCGCAGAAGTGGCACAACCGGTCCCCCTTCGCTAACGCGCAGAGAGCTATGCAGCTTGGCGATTTTCCGCTCCTTACCCGCCCTAGTTCGCTTTCCCAACTTGCTCGGCGCGGTCATATCTAGTGCAAGCACACCGGGTCCCACGGGCGCAATCAGCGGCGAACGGAACGGTCGCGGCGGCGTGGCGGGGTGCTGATACCCGGAGCAGTGAGGGTCACCATGAGCTTTCGTCGGATCAAAACGTGGATCATGACCGCCACGTGTGCCGGTCTGCTCGGCTTGGTTGCCGGCGACGCGCACGCGTTCGGCGGGAAGGTGTTCGGCAAGAAGGACGCGTGCGCCGACCCGTGCGCGAACCCCTGTGCCGACCCGTGCGCCGACAAGGGGGGCGGGCTGAAGGACTGGTTCGCGGGCTTGCGCGGCAAGTTCGCCGGGCTGGGCGGGCGGACCGGTGGCGGCTGGAGCGGCGGCGACTGCGGCCCGGCGATGCCGGCCCCGGCGGCCCCCGCGGCCCCGGTCACGCAGAAGGTGAAGGTGACGGAATACGTCCCCACGTGGGTCGAGGAGAAGGTGACGGTGATGAAGCCGGTCACCAAGACCGAGACCTACACCGCGCACAAGTGGGAGTGCGTGCCGGAGACGATCACCCAGCAGGTGACCGTCAACAAGATGATCTCGGAAGTGGTCACCGAGAACCGCACGGTGACGGAGCGCGTGCCGGTGCAGAAGACGGTCACCGTGAACGAGCGCGTGCCGGTGCAGAAGACGATCACCGTGATGGAGCGCAAGCCGGTCCAAAAGACCGTCACGGTGAACGAGACGCAGTGGAAGACCGTGATGGTCACGGAGATGAAGTCCCGGACCGTGGTGAACAAGGTGCAAGTGCCGTACACCAAGGAACTCGGGCCGAGCTTCTCCGACCGGCTCAAGAAGATCTGCGACCCGTGCTACGACCCGTGCCCGCGCACCATCAGCGGGTGCAAGACCGAGCGGCACTGTGAAACGGTGTGCGAGCCGGTCACGGTGTGCAAGAAGGTCGCCGAGTGCGTGCCGGTGACGAAGACGGTCTGCACCTACGAGTGCGTGCCGGTCACCAAGACCGTCTGCGTGTACGAGTGCGTGCCGGTCACCAAGACGATCACCGTGCACGAGTGCGTGACCAAGACGGTGCCGACGCAGGTCACCAAGACCAAGTGCGTGCCGACCGTCGAAACCGTCACGAAGACCGTCAACGTGCGCAAGTGCGTGGCCTACCAAGCGACCCGCAACGTGACCGTGTGCGAGCCGGTGGTGGAGACCCGCAAGGTGTGCAAGATGGTCGCCACCGTGGTCGAGAAGGACGTGGTCGTGAGCACCGGCTCCGGCTGCGGCGACCCGTGCGCCAGCGGCGCGGCGAAGGCCGGCCTGCTCGACAAGATCAAGGCCCGCCTCGGCGGCATGAAGGGCAAGTTCTGCGGCAAGCAAGACGACTGCTGCGCCCCGGCCCCGGCCTGCTGCAAGTAACTGACAACCCGAACCCGATCGACCGGGCCACCCGTTCGCCCGGTCGATCACCCGCCGAGGCCCCCTCACCTCGGCGGGTTTTTTCGTTTCCTCACTTCACCCCGAACTCGCCCGCGGCGCGGAGCGCGTCGGCGGTCGCCCGAGCGGTCGGGTACTGCTTCTTCAACTGCTCGACTTGCGCCTTCAACTGCTCGAGCGCGGCCCGGTTCTTCGTTTGGAACGTGCTCCCGGTCGGTTCGACGGACCCCTCCGCGCCCCGCAACTTGCCCGCCAACTGCTCCAGCTGCGCGGCCAACGTCCGGGCCTTCAGTTCCGTCGACACCGGCTTCTCGACCCGCAACTTGGTCACCAGCGCCGTGGCTTTGGTGGCCAGCGGGGTGCCCTTGAACCGCTCGGCCACCCGCTCGGCCACGAAGAACGAGTTCACCGGGTCCGCTTTCGCGCCGGCTTGCGCCCCGGCCAGTGCCGTTGTCCCGGGCGCGAGGATCGCGTCGGCCAGTTTGGTCGCCTTCGCCTTCACGTCCGGGTCCGACGACGACGCGAGCGCGGACACTTTGGCGTACGCTCCCACCGGGGTCGCGCCGCCCGCGAACGCCGCTACCACACCCTTGAACGCCTCAGGCGGGTCGCCCGGCCCGAGCGCGTCGGCCAGCAACCGCTTGCCCACCGCGGCCCGCGCCGCGGTCTCCGCGTCGTACGCGGAACTCCGGTACACGCACTTGCCGTCCGTGCCGAACACGAGCGCACGGCCGCCCGGCTCGCTGCGGAACAGTTTGGCGTCGGCGCGCACGAAGGTCCGCACGAGCACCGGCACCGCGGCCCCGCGGCGCTCGGCTTTGGCCCGCACCTCGTCCGGTTCGCCCGCGTAGGCGTGAACGCCGAGGGCGACCAGCCCGTAATCCCCGAGTTCGTTTTGGATCCGATTCAACCGGTCGAGCACGTTCGTGAAGTCGCCGCCCCAGAACCCGATCACCACCACCTTGCCCGCCAGCGCGTCCGGTGGCGGGAGGTCGCCGAGCACGGCCGTGCCGAGTCGCACGTCTGTGGCCAGCGCCAGATTCAGGTCCGCGGGCGCCGAGTGCGCCACCGGCAGCAGTTCCACCTTCTTGCGCGGCACCGCGCCGGCCCACACCGTTTCGAGCGTCTTGTACGTCACCGGGTCGTGCTTCTTCAGGTCGTCGCGGTCGTGCGGGTAGTGGTGCAACCGATCGAAAAACGCGCAGGTCATCTCCGCGAAAAACTCGATGTGGTTGGTCGCGGCGTAAAACTCCTTGTCGTACAGGCGGCGCTCCATGGCCTGTTCGTACATGGCTCGAATGCCCGCGTGGTCGTAGGTGAACAGTTGGTCGTGGACCGCGTGGGCGAATTCGTGCAGCAGCAGGCACGCGACCCGGTTGTCGTCTTTGGGCTGCCGCTGCTGGGTGAGGACCTTGAGCGAATTGATCGTGACCCCGCGCGACTGGAGCGGGTGCCGGCCCTCCTTCACCATCTGTTGTGGCGAGCCGCCGTAGTAGAATGCGAGTGCGGCTCCGGTGCGCCCGTTCGTGAGCGGCGGGCGGTTGTCCCAGTCCACGAACACCGTGAGCCGGCGGAGCAGGTCGACCGCTTTGGGGGAGAGAATCCGTTCCAGCAGTTTGCACTCGTACGCGAGCGCCTCCAGCGGCGACCGCTCGGCCTTGAACTGTGCGACCTCGGTCGCCGCCTCGTCGCTCGGGTAGAAGGTGAACCCCTCGATCACCATCAGCTTCCGGCCCGGGACCGGTTCCTTTTTGGCCGGTACCTTTTTGGCCGGTTCCGGTTTCCCATCCTTCTTGTCCGGTTTCGGCTCTTGGGCCGCGAGAGCGACGGTACCCGAGAAAACGAGCAACAGAGCGAACGCGCGCATGGGCATACTCCCGGAACAAGAGTGGGCGTGGGGGAGAAATGCGCCCGCCCGCGTGCGGTTGTCGGAAAAAGGTCCTAAATTCGAGTTAAGGAACGGAGTGCGGAGGCGCGGGAATGGTCCGGTCCCTTCTCATCGCGGTCGCGGTAGCGGCGCTGGCGCAGCCGGCGCGGGCGCAGCTCGACGCAGAACCCAAACAGCCGTACTTGTGGCGCGTGGTGCTCAGCGCCAAGCCGCACCCGCTCATCACGCCAGAGGTGCGCGAGCGCGTCAAACGCGACGTAGTCGCGGCGCTGCAAACCGGCATCGGCACCTTCGGCACGGTCGAGTTCATCGACCTCGCGGACCTGCCCGCGGACAAGGAGCCGCTGCTCCAGCAGTTCATCGAGAAGGGGTTCGCGGCGCTCGACGCGCCGCGCGACCTGACGGGCGCGAAGTCGCACTTCCTCAAGCTGGAATACCGCGACGGGCAGTTCCACATCGAAACGCGGCAGTACGACGGCTTCACCGGGCTGTCGTCGCCGCTGGTGCGCGCGCAAGCGGTGCGCGGCGCGGACCAGATCGGCCGCGCCGCCGGGTTGCTCCTCGAGCGCGACTTCGGCCTCGCGGGCACCGTGGAGGCGCTACGGGACCGCACCGACCTCGTGAAGGTGTTCGTGCGCGGTTCGGCCCTCGGCCCCGTGTCCGCGCAGGTGGCCGTGGGCGACGTGTTCGCGGTGGCCGCGGTGCGCAAGACGAACCGCCCCGCGCCGCCGCCGGTGCGCACCGCGACGGGCAAGATCGTCGCGCCGCCGCCGGGGGCGGTCCCGCCGCCGGGCCTCACCAGCACCCCCCGCGATTTCACCCTGTTGAAGGTGAACGAGGTCGCCGCCGACGGAACGCTCCGCTGCACCGTGCTGTCGCGGTACGAGAAGCCGATGCCGCTGGCCGGCGGCATCATCGGCTACCGGTGCCTGAAGCTCGGCACCGTAAAAGCCCCGGTCGCGATCCAACTCAAGAACACCGACGGCGCGATCTACAAGACGGCCTCGGCGGTGAGCGTCCGCGCGACCGACACCGACTTCGGACCCGGCGGCGATGCGGTGAAGGACGTGTGCGGGTTCGACACCGCCAGCGCGCAGTTCCGCAGCCAGCGCGCGCTGAACAACGTCGCGTGCGTCACGGTCGCGCTCGGGGCGACGCAGGCCAAGCAGTTCCCGGTGCCGATCCTGAGCGCCGCGCCGATCGTGCTGCCGTTCGAGATCGACGCGGCGAAGGAGGAGCGCGCGGCTTTCGAGCGCGCGGTGCTGGCGGCGCTGGCGCAGTCGGCCGACGCGCGGGCCGCGCAGAACGTGTGCTTCGACGCGGTGGCGAAGTTCATCGAGAAGCAGCGGAACCCCGAGGCGCTCGCCCGCGCCCGCGGCGGCTACGACGCGGCCGACGCGGCCGAAAAGGTGCTCACCGACGAACTGGCCCGACTCACCGAACAGGCCGGCCGCGTGCAGAAGGCCGACGGCATCGACGCGCTGCTGGCGAAAATCAAGCAGAACGTGGACACCGTTCGCGCGTACAACGAGCAGCTCAAGAAATCCGCGGAGCAGATCGCGCTCATCGTGAAGCGGGAGAGCGACCCGAACTTCGCCGCGAAGGAGGCCCAAGCCCAAGCCGTGAACACGCGGTTCGAACTGCTGCTGAGTTCGCACGAGTACGACCAAGCCATCGCCGCGCTCGAGCAACTGGTGACGCTGCTCCCGGAGAACGCCGACGTGAAGGCGCGCCGCGACAAACTCGTGGCGGAGTGGAAGACGAAGGACGAGGCCCACGCGAAGGCCCGCGACTACCTGTTGCGCACGTGGCCGGCGGTCGCGACGATCCCGGACTTCAAAGACAGCCTGACGCAGATTCGCGCGCAGGTGGACGTGTGCAAAAAGAACGGCGACAAGCTGACGCTGCGCAAACTGCTGGTGATCTTCGGCACCACCGGCGGGAAGCTGTCGGAACTGGTGGGCGCGCTCGACCAATCGAGCGAGGCCGACAAGAAACTGCTGGCCGACGCGAACGCGGTGGGCAAGGCGCTCGCGGCGCTGGAAATCGAGCTGTTGCAGTTCGTGAATTGAGGGCGGCAACGTTCAACGAGCCGCGAACGCGAGTGAGGGCCACGCGCTTCGGCATCGCACCACGCGCGCCGTGTGCGGCTCGTTCCGCTCCCTGTCTCCACTTCGCGGCGCGCGCCGTTTATTCCGTATCCGCTCCGCACTCACGCGCACACACCATGTCCCGCTTCCAACGCTGGTTGCTGAAAACCTCGCGCACGGTCCACGTTTACCTCACGCTGTTCGGCCTCACGCTCATCCTGTTCTTCGCGATAACCGGGTTCATGCTGAACCACATCGAGTGGTTCCTGCCCAGCGATTCGCAGTTGGAGAAGCTGAAGCGCGTAGAAACGCGCCCGCTCCCGCTGGACAAAATGCCCGGCGGCAAACTGCCCGAACCGACGCCCGACGGTGAGGCCACCGGCGATGCGAAGCTGATGGTGGTGGAAGCTCTGCGCAAAGAGTTCGACGTGCGGGGCGAACTGAACTCGTTCCAGTACGTGAAGAAAGACGTGGAGCGCCCGGACGGCGAACCGGAGGCGAAAGAGTACATCGCGGTGGAGTTCAAGCGCGCCGGCGGGTGGGTGACGGCGAGCATCGACCGCTCCGACGCGACCGCGGAAGTGGTGTGGAACTATCAGGGCTGGCCGATCGTGCTGACCGACCTGCACCGCGGGAACCGCGGCAACCTGACGAACGAGGTGCCGTTCACGGGCCGCGTGTGGAGCTTCGTGATCGACGCGACGTGTTTCGTGCTGCTCATCATCTCGTGTACGGGCTTGGTAATGTGGTGGTCGCTGAAGAGTCGCGGGAAGTGGGGCGCGATCCTGTTCGTGCTCGGCACCGCGACCGCGTTCGCGACGTACTACTGGTTTGTCCCGTGAGGTTCGACCGGCGGCGCATCGAGGCCCAAGAGCGCCGAAGTGCTGGCATTCGTCGGCGTGAACACGCGCTCGCGCGGCGTTACGAGCGCCGACACCCTGCGACCCTCAAGCACCTTCCGCTGTTCCGCGACGAACTCCGACAGGTCGATCACTTCCAGCAATTCGGTGGTGGCGAACGCTTCGAGCGCGCGCCCGCGAAGGCCGAGTTGAATCGCGCGACGGTTCACCTTCGCCCCGCTCGGGTGGTGGTCCGGGTCCCATTGCAGGCGCACGCTCGACCGACCAACCGCCGCGGACCACCCTTCGCGCGTCGCGTACCGGTCGCGATCCCACGATGACGGCACCGCGTGCGCGAGGAGCGTTTCGAAGAACGCGCGGCGCACGCGGAGCGCGAGCGTGACCTCTTGGTTCTCTTTCGTGCCCCATCCGCTGCGGAACATCATCCACAGGAAGTTCGGCTTGATCCAGCTCATGCGCGAGAAGCTGAACGCGCCGCCGAATCGTTGGTGTTCGACCGCGTACCGCCCGATCTCCGCGCTGTACGCCTGATACACGACGACGCTATCGGCGTCGAACTGCGCGAGGACGTGTTGCCCGTCGCGGGGCCAAACTTTGAGCTGTTCGGAATACGGCTCGAACGCGAGCGGCATGTGCGGTTACTCGTCGGCGAGGCCGAGTTCCTTGAGCGACTGCGCGGTGAGAATCGCGCGCGCGATTTGGTCGAGGCGTTCGACCGGGAGCACGTCGAGCCGGTCTTCCATGTTTTCGGGTAGCGGCCCGAACTTCGCTTCGAGCAGCACCATGAGGACGTCGCGCTTGCCCTTGCGCCGCCCACTCACTTCAAAGCTGCTAACCATCACCGACACCTCTTTCGGTTGCGCGGCAATTAAGTGCTTGTATTCTGGCAGATCGGTCGGGGGCACTGCAAGGTAGTTGTGGAAGCACTCCGCCAGCAGTTCTTTCCGCGCGCCATTGACTGCCGAATTTGTGATGCGCGCGATGCCCTCGGCTTTGATGCGCGCGCGGTCGGTCGCGGGGAGTTTCATCAGCGCGGAGAGCGCGAGACCGAGCAGGTTCGCGCCGTTGTAGTAGGTCATGCCGTCGAGCGCCGACAGGCCGATGTAGGCGTACTCGAATCGCAATAGCGGGTGGTCCCACAGGTGCTCTTCGTAGGCGTCCCAGCCGATGCCGTTCAGCCCGACTTTGAGGAACAGGCACACCGGGAGCACGGGCAGCGCGTACCGGTGCCGCAGGTGCTCGTAGTACCACAGCATTCGCGGGCGAATGTCGGTGGCGCGGTCCGGCGATTCGATCTCCACGTTCACCACGACAACCGAGTGCGTCGCGGCGCGCCCGCCGGGGTCCGGCACCGGGTCGCGCGTCGGCACTTTCGCCACAACGTCCAGCACGCGCTTCTCGCCGCCCGGCGGGTCGATGAACGCTTCTTGTTCGAGCCATTCGACGGAAGTGAGGTCGAGCCGCGCGGCCCAATCCGGGAAGAACAGCGCGACGAACTCCGGCAGGAACTCGCGCAACAGCGCCTTGAACCGCTGGTCGTGGTCGTCGCGCTCTTCGGCGTCCATTGGGCGCACTCCTACATCTCGAACCAGCCGAGCACTTCGTTCTGCGACAAGTCGAGCGGTTCGCGCTGCGCGTAGGGGGCATAGAACCTGTCGTGCTGGGCGCCCGACTGCACGGTGCCGGGGTCGCCTTCTGCGCGGTCGTAGTCGGTGTGCGTGCCGACGTGCTGCCGGAACAACTCGTGCCACCACACCTCGTCGCGCAGTTGTTGTTCGCTGAGGCGCACCAGCGCAAAGCGCCGGTACCACGCTTCATGTTCTTCGTTCTCTTCGATCATCTGGAACCACAACCGCTCGCCGCGCCACAGCGCTAAGCCGCTGATCGGGCCGTCGTAGAAGTCGCTGTGCCACAGAAGGGTGACGTCCGCACGCGGGAGTTGCGGCAGCGTGCGGTAGTTGGCGGCGGTGGTTTCTTGACGTGTCATGTGTGCGCGGCGCGCGGGCCGCGCACACATCATACCGCGATCACTTGCTGGTGGCGTAGGCCTTCTGGAACGCGCTCACGCCCGCGCCGGGTTCCAGTTTGAAGCCGCTTTCGATGAGTACCAGTTCCAGCGCCGACACCGCGCCGAGCACCTCGAAGGCGTCCGTGTAGCCCATGTGCGAGAGCCGCCAGATTTGCCCCTTCATCGCGTCTTGGCCGTCCGCGAGCTTGTACCCGTACTTCTTTTCGAGCGCCTTGAGCGTCGACGAGCCGTCGATGCCGGCGGGCACCGCGATCACCGTCAGCGCGCTGTTCGGGCGCTCCGCGAACACCTTCAGCCCCATCGCTTCCACGGCCGCGCGCGTCGCGCCCGCGATGCGGGTGTGGCGCGCCCACAGGTTCTCGATGCCCTCGGCGCGGATGCGCTTCAGGCTCGCGCGCTGCGCCTTGATGAGCGTGTTGCCGGGCGTGAACGGGGTGTCGCTTTCGAGCAGCGACTTGCGGTAGCGGCGCAGGTCGAAGTAGAAGTTGCGCACCGGCGTCGCGTCGATCTTCTTCCACGCCTTCGCGCTCGCGCAGATGAACGCGAGGCCCGGCGGCATCATCAGCGCCTTCTGCGACCCGGTCACGACAAGGTCGAGGTTCCACGCATCCGTGCGGCACTCCATCGCACCCAACCCGCTGATGCCGTCCACCGCGAGCAGCGCGTCGGTGCCGGCCACGATCTTCCCGAACGCTTCGAGGTCGTGCCCGACGCCGGTACTCGTTTCGCTCAGTGTGGTGAACACGGCCTTCGCGTCTGGGTTCGCCTTCAGTGCCGTTTCCAGCATCTCCGGTGTGACGGCTTTGCCGTAGGGCACTTCGACCGCGACGATGTCCGCCGAAAACGCCTTCAGCACGCCGCGCCACCGCTCGCCCCACCGGCCCGCGGTGCAGAGGATGGCCTTCTCGCCGACCGCGAGCGCGTTGCTGACGGCCGCTTCCATGCCGCCGGTGCCGGAGCACGTGAGCGTGTACACGGGTTGCGACGTTTGGAACACGTACTTCAGGTCTTCGCTCACCTCGGCCAGAATCGCCTTCGCCTCGGCGGAGCGGTGGTAGGTCACCGGCTTGGCGAGTTCGAGGAGCGTTTCTTCCGGCACCGGCGTGGGGCCGGGGGTGAACAAGCGCGGCTTCATCTCACGTCCTTTCGATGGAGAGTGACTGGGTTGTTTTATGTGCGGGCGGTGCCCCCGCTGTGAGAAGCCGTACCGGTTGTGCCGCCCGACCGGTCGGTTGTGCCGGTTCGGAGCGTTCGCGGGGCGAGCGCGTGACTCCCGCACGGTCGAAAGTGTGTGATAACTCCTACCGCCCGCCCGCCCGGAGACTCTGTCGTGTCCTCGATCGTCCGCGCGCTCGTCGCCGTCGCACTCGTCGCGCCCGCCGGTGCCGGGTGCGCCGCACTCGCGAAAAAACCGCCGACTCCGGCTGCCGACATCACCCCGGAAGAAGCGCGAGCCGTCGTCGCCCCGCCCGGCGAGCGGTACTACCTGCTCGTGTTCGGCTCGCAGTCGGTGCCGAAGCGCGCGAAGTACACGCACACGTGGGCGACCGCCGTGCGCGTGGCCGCCGACGGGACCGCGCACGAGCACACCATCAGTTGGATGCCCGCGACGCTCGACATTCGCCCGCTCGCCCGCTCGCCGGAGAAGGGAGTGAACCTCGCGCTGCACTTCTCGATTGAGGAGATGCTGCGCCACGACGAGCGCGTGTCGGTGTGGGGGCCGTACGAGATCGGCCCGGGGCTGTTCCGGCGGTTCCTCGTGCAGAAGGAGTTCTTGGAAACCGGCGCGATCGGCTACCAGTGCATCGACACCATCGGCCGCAGCGCGCGGCTCGGCACCGGGAGCGACTGCATTCACGCGGTTACGGACATGGACCCGCAGTTCGACCGCGGCCGCTACCCGCTGTCGTACTTCGGCGAGGCGGCCAGCGAGCACATCGTGAAGCAGATCTCCGAGCGCCCGGTCATCATCGGCCCCGGCACCGACCACAGTTGGCTGCTGCCCGCGCTCGGCCTCGACCGCTACCCGCTCGTGTGCCGCACCTATCGCGGGCGCGTGGTGGCCAACACGCCCGAAAACGTCGAAGCGTTTTTGCGGAACCCGCCCCGGAAGCGGCTGCTCCCGTGAACCTGTTCGCCGCGCCCGTGTCTCTCTTGCACCCCGCGCCCCGGCGCGGGGTGTTCGCGTTTGGTGTGCGTACTCGGAAGGAGTGTGTCCCGTGCAACCGATTCGCTTCGCGTCTCGCGCGTGTTCCGAACACATCCCTTACCGAGACGCTTCCGATGAAACCCGATCCGAAGAAGGCGCTCGCGGACGAGAGCGACCCCGATGACGGCACGGACCCGAAGGAGTTCCACGCGAAGCCGTGGGACGCGCCGAAGCAGACCGCGCGCAAGGTGGCGCAACTGTGTCGCCAAGTGGCCGAAGCGCTGCACGACGCGCTCGCGGCGTGCGCCGACCCGGTACTGCAAGCCGCGAGCGTGCTGAGCGTGACGCCGGCCCCGCACACCGGGCGGCTGTGCGTGGTGCTGAGCGCGCCGGCCGACGTGGGCGCGACTGCGATGCTGACCGCGGCGGCCCGCGCGAGCGGCCACCTGCGGGGCGAAGTGGTGCGAGCGATCAACCGGCGATACGCCCCGGAGCTGACGTTCGAGGCCGTTGAGGTGTAAACGAACGGGCCGGCCGACGGTTGTCGGCCGGCCCGTTCCGCTTTCACTTGCCCTGATTCCAGTAGATGCGGCAGTTCCCGGTCGCGCGGCCCACCGCGACGATGTCCGGTTTGCCGTCGCCGTTCAGGTCCGCGACCGTCAGGTCTTCCACCGCCACGCCGCCGTCTTCGAGGATCGTGCGCTCCCACTTCGCGCCCTTGCCGTCGGTGCATTTGTAAACGCGCACCCCGCGGCGCTCTTTGAAGTTGTCGCCCATCTTCGGGTTCGGGTCGTCGCGCACGCCGATCACGAGTTCGTCCGAACCGTCGCCGTCGAGGTCCGCGAACGACACCGCGTGGCCCCACCGCAGTTGCTCGTCGATGACGTGCCGCTCGAACGGGAATCCCTTATCCGCGTCGCGCTTGCCAACCGTGTAGACCACGATCTGATTTCCGTGCCACGGCTCGACGGTCGCGATGACCACTTTCCCGCCGATTGTTCGCGTTGCCTTGATCTCGCTCGCGCCGCGGTTGCCCTTTGGGTTCGCTTGATTGCCCTCGTGAAGCCGACCAGTCTCGAAGCCGTCGCCGCGGAAATCGCTGGCGAAAATGCCGTCGTAACTCGCGTAGAGGATCGCGTTCCGTTTCGGGTCCGGCAAACCGGTGAAGTTGTGAACGACGTGCAGTTGCTCGTTGATGACGACCGGCTTCCAGTTCTCTTTCTTCTCCGGCTCTTTCGCGGGCACTTTCATGGCAATCACGCGCACCGGTTTGCCGTCCACCCACAAGCCCTTCGCGCTGCTCCCGCGACCCATCAGCGGGACGTGGACGATCTCCGGTTTGCCGTCGCCGTCGATGTCGAAGCAACGCACGCGGTGAACCGTCGGTTCGTCGCACGGTAGCTCGTGCATCGTCCACTCCTTGGTCACGTCGTCGCCGCGTTTCAGCCACACCAGTTGACCGGGGTTCGCGGTGTCGAACGGCTTCCACGCCGCGCCCACCACGAACTCCGGCTTGCCGTCGCCGTCGATATCAATGGGCGCGATACACACGTTGTCGGGTTTCGTCTTGCCATCCAACATGACGAACTTCTTCCACTCGCCTTCGGCCTTCCCGGGGTTGCGGTACCACACCACCTTGTGCTGATCCACGATCACGATGTCCGGCTTCTTGTCGCCGTCCACGTCCGCGGTGACGACCGCGTAGCCGATCTTCAACCCCGCGTCGATTTCCTGCGCCTTGAACTTCGGCAGGTCCGCGGCTGTTGCGGTTGCTGCGCTGAATAGCGCGAGGAAGAAGAGGGTGCGCATTGGTGCTCTCGTGTGAGGGGCAGAGTTCCAGAGTGTGAGAGATGCGAGCGCGCGACGCAATCCGATTCTTCGCGTAGGCCGCACAGGGCTTCCGCCCTGTGCTACGGTAGTCCGCCCTACGGGGCGAAAGAGGGCTTTTGTCTGAGCACCCTGCGTAGCAGGGTCGCCGTACGTAGCACAGGGCGGAAGCCCTGTGCGCCCTTCGCGGACACGGAACTTGCGAAGCGACACCCACTTCGTGACAATAGCTGTTCGCCGCGCGCCACAGGAGGCCCCGCGCTCATGTCGATACCCGCGTCCCACAAACCGGCCCGCGAATGGCTGTGGCTCCTGCTCGCGCTCGCGGTGGTCGCGGGCGTCGTCGCGCCGTTCTGGGAAACGCTCTCCGGTGCGAAAGCCCGCGAAGATTGGGCGAAGTGGGACGCCGAGCGCGTGAAGCGGCTGTTCGTCGGGCCGGAACAGGTGCTCTGTTACCTTTGCGCGGTTTGGGCCGCACTCATCCTGTTCAGCCGGTTCCGCGAAGTGCTCCGACAGCGCAAAGCGTTCGGCATGGAACTGCTGCCGACCGAAGAGGGCGCGCGGATTCTGCCGGAAGACGCGCGCCCGCTCGCGCGGAAAGTGGAGCAAGTCACCGGCGGGCGACCGTTCATCTTGGCGAACATGATCCGGCTCGGCCTCGGCAAGTTCGCCATCAGCCGCTCGGCCCCGGACGTAGGCGAAGTGGTGCGCAACCAAGCCGACGTGGAACTGTCGCGCCTCGTCACCGGCATGAGCACCGTGAACTACTTGGCGTGGGCGATTCCTGCGATCGGGTTCGTGGGCACGGTTCGCGGCCTCGGCGGCGCGTTCGGCGCGAGCGCCCCTGAGATCGAGGCGTTCACCGAACAGGCGAAGGACCAACTGAAAATCGCCTTCGACTGCACGCTCGTCGCGCTGCTGCTCAGCCTCGTGGTGATGTACTTCGTTCACAGCGTGCAGAGCGCCGAAGAAACGCTCGTGACCGATGCCCAGCAATACTGCCAAGAACACCTGCTGCTGCGCCTCTACGACCCCGGAGCAGGAGAGAGAGTGTGAGTGTGCCAGAGTAGAGAGAACGGAGACCGCAAGTTCCGTTCTTTTCCCTCACACGCTCGCACCCTCACACCCTCATACTGGCACTCCCCGCATGTTCTGGTCCCGCAAGCCGGCTGCCGTTCACGACCGCGCGCGAGCGGTCGGCATCGACCTGACCGCGAGCCGCGCGCGCGCGGAGGCGGTCGGCGCGAAGCCGCGCGCGCTGGAACTCGACGGCGAAGACACGGAACTCGCGCTGTACGTCAGCGGGGAAGGGCGGGCGCTCGCGGTCGGGCGCGCCGGCGCGCGCCTCTGTCGCAAGCACCCGCACTTGGTGTGTACGAACTTCCTCGCGGCGCTCGGGCAGGCGCGCGAGTGGCGCATCGGTCGGCACACGCTTTCTGCCGAAAGCGCACTCGCGCTTACCTTCGACACGCTCCGCGGTCCGGTGTGCGCGGAAACGGATTCCGTCGCGCTCGCGCTGCCGGTGTACCTGTCGCCGTCACAGGTCACGCGGGCCGGGCAACTCGCGGGGAAATCCAAGCTGCCGCTCAAAGGCACGGCGACCGGTGCGCTCGCTCTTTGCGCGGATCGCGCGAGCACGCTGCTCACCGGGAAGCCCGTAACCAACGAAGTGCCGCGGGCCGAGTGGGTGGTGCCATTGCGGCCCGCCGGCGGCGGGCCGGGTGAGGTACTGGTGATCGACGCCGACGAGTTCGCGGTGAGCGCGGCGCTCGTGTCGGTGGAAGCCGATTTGGTGCGGCTGGCCGGTTCCGCGGTGTGGCCGAAACTCTCCGTGAAGTTGTGGAAAGACCGGCTCTTGGACGCGGTCGCGGACCGGTGCGTGCGGCTGTGCCGGCGCGACCCGCGCGACTCGGCGGACGCGGAGCAGTTCCTGTTCGAACAACTGGACGATGCCCTCGACCGCACGCGGGCCGGGCAGCGCATCAGCCTGACGGTGCGCACGCAGCACTGGTATCAGGACGTGGCGCAGCAGCCGGAAGAGTTCGAGGCGCACTGCGCGGCGCTGTCGCGGTTCGCGGGCGATTCGGCGCGCGACTTCCTCATGGGCATCGGGCTGCCGTCGCCGCCGCGGGCGGTGTGGTTCACCGATTCCGCCGGGCGCTTGCCGGGCCTCGTGCGGGCGGTTCAGGCGCACGTCCCCGAAAGCACCGCCGTGGAGTTGCTCCCGCCGGAAGCCGTCACGCGGGCGATCGGCGCGCTCGTGCCGCGCTGGGCTGCGGCCGAACTGCCCCGCGCGCACTTGGACAGCGTGATCCCGCTGCCGGAGCGCCCCGCGGCGAGCGCGCAACCGCGCGTCGGCAAACGCGGGTAGCCCGAAGGGGCGCGGCAGCGCCCTACTGCTTCGGAAGGCACGAGCCGCACTGGTGGACGTTCAGCCCGTGGACGCACTCCTCGCTCACCGGGTAGTTGTCGAACTGTACCGTGTACTGCTGCTGGAACAGCGGCCGCAGGAAGTCTTCGATCGCGGGGTCGTAGTTCGGCTTCGTGGCGAACTGGTTGCCGTCGATCACGTTGCGAATCTCACCCTCTTCCACAATCACCTGCCCGGCTTTTAGCACCATGCGCGGGTGCGCGAACATCTCTTCCGGGTTCGCGCGCGACTCGTAGATCGCCACGTCCGCGTCGGCCCCGATTCCGAGGTGGCCCTTCTGTTCGAGGCCGAGCGTGCGCGCCGGACCCGCGGAGGTGATGATCGCGATTTCGTACAGCGTGTACTCGCGGTCGAGTTCCGGCAGCACGATGCGCGGCAGCACCTTCTCCGGCAGTTTCTTGATCTCTTCCTTGCGGAACTCACGGTCCATGAGCAGGCGCAGAATTTCGGGGTAGCGCCAGAAGCACGCGCCGTTCGGGTGGTCGGTCGTGAGGCACACCCGCCACGGGTCGGTGATGAGCAACAGCAGTTCGAGGCCGACGGCCCACTGGATCGCGTTGACGAGGTTCTTTTCCTTGTACACGTAGGGCACCACGCCGCACCCGGTTTCGTTCTCGACGTCGAGGTTGCCCCACTTCTTGCCGGTGAGTTCGTACAAGAGGTGCTGCCACGGGCCGTCCGCGGTGATTGTTACCGTGTTGCCGAACAGCACCGCGCCCGCGTCGCAGGTCAGGTTCGGGTGCGCGTTGAAGTATTCGGCAATGGGCACGCTCGCGGAGCGCATGTCGAACCAGTCTTCCCCGCCGTAGGCGTGATACTGAAGGTGCGCCATGTGCGCGCGGTTGCCCTCCAGCGCCTTCATCGTTTCGAGGGTGGTGGTGTAGTTGCCGGGCGCGCCGAGGTTGTTGCAGTGCAGGTGAACCGGGTGCGGCAGTGCGAGTTCGTCGGCGATGCGGGCGAGCGCCTGAATCACGTTTCGCGGCGTGACCTTGTTGTAACCGGGGATGACTTCCGCCAGCCCTTTGCAATCCTTGCCCCACTTCCACCCCGCGACGCCGCCGGGGTTCACGGCCTTGATGCCGTAGGCTTTCGCGGCCCACACCTGCCACGCGGTGACTTGCTTCGCGCGCTCGAACTCGTCGTTCTCCAACAGGTCGAGAATGATCTCGTTGTTCGCCATCAGCACGCAGGTGCATTTGTCGATGATGGGCGTGTCCCGCAGTTCCTCGTGCGTGTGCTTTGCGGAGAGAATTGGCACCGCGGCCTCGTTCGCCGTGGTCCAACCCATGCCCGCGTACACGTAGCCCGTGGCGAACGTAGTGGGCGTAGTGCCGGCGATGCCCGCGCGGCACTGCGGCGAGTGGTACACCGGGCGCGCCTTGCGGTGCTGCTCCGGGATAAGTCCGCGAGCGAAGTTGAGCGCCGCCCCCGCGACGTGCGTGTGAACGTCCACGCCGCCGGGGAACACGATCATCCCGCGTGCATCGATGGTGCGCGCGTGCGCTGGCACGTCCGCAACGACCTTGCCTTCGCTGAGGCAAACGTCGCGCACGACCCCGTTCACGCCGTTCTTCGGGTCGTAAACCGTCCCGCCGGTAATGCGAATCATGTGCTACTCGTTCTATCAATTTGCTTCGCAGTTCGCATTCACCCCGCGAAGTGCGCGTAGGTAAACTCGCGGTTACGATTTTGCGAGACGATGATGCAGTGACCACCAAATAGACCACCATCCGCGTAGTAAAGCGAACCCGCGCCGTTAGGCGACAGCGCTACTGTCTCCAACGTCATCCTGCTCGCGAAGTCTTCTGCGGAAATCTGGTCACTATCGTTCCAATTTTCATTGTGATCGTCGAGAAGTTGACTCGCGGCGTACCGCCTACCATCTCCTTCGTGCGCGCGAAGCCACTGAGCTAGGGTGCGCCCAGCCTCAAGTGCAATCTCATCCGTTTGGTCGCCCGGTTCGATGTAGAAATCGATCACCACTCCCGACTTCACTTCTAACCGCGCCTTCCAGTGATCGTAGTTGTCATCCCATTTCACCTCACCAAGCAGCGGGTCTTGTATCGGTTGCTTCCCTGATCGGGCCTTAGTGGTAGGCAGCGGTCCGTGGTCGCGGATTAACGTGAAAACGCCATGCACCTGTTCGGAAAGTTGATCTGGGTACTCGCCAAAGATGTTCGGCCAGCAGAGGCGAAGTGTATCCCCGGTTAAGTCGTACAGCCAGCGGTCTACTCGCCGGCTGGGCGTGTTTTGCTTTCCCACCCATTCGCTCGTCATGGTGAAGCGTTTGAGTTTGGAGCTCGAGTCGAGTTCAAAGGTTGCCCACTCTCCGCCGTCCACTTGCGAAGGATTAAACTCCTTGACTTTGTCCTGCTCGAACTGAAAGTGTGTGGTCGCTGTCCCGAGCGGCCTTCCGCGGAAGATGCACGACATCATTCGCCAATGCCCTTGGATCGCTTCTTGGTCGGTCATGGCACACCATCTTTCAGGTTCTTCACGCGATCTGCGCGCCGTCTCGCGCCGCGGGGTACCACGGCGGTTTCGCTTTCACGGCGGCCACGATGCGCTTCAGCACTTCTTCGTCGGTCAGGTAGCTCGGCTTCAGCGCGGGGCGCAGCGGTAAGGGCACTTCGTCCATGCGGTACGCGGTGCCGGGGGCGCTGATGCCGGCCGGTGCCGTCGTGAAATGCACCCGCGCCAAGCGGCTCGTGTGCGTTACCTTCGGGTCCAGCACGATCGTCGGCGTGCGGCGCAAGTGCTCGATCGCGGGCTTCGGCATCGTCGCGCCCGGGTCCGCGCCGAGCACCAGCGTCGCGTCGGTGTCGCCGCGCACGAGCAGGTCGATGGTCGAGTATTCACCGGGGTTGAACCGCGGGTAGCCGCGACTCAGGTTGATGCCGAACGGGTAGGTGGTCGTGTAGCGCATAATCACGTCCGCACCGGTCACGTTCCCGTGCCCGCGCATCGGCATCGCTACGAACTTCGTGAAGGCGTTCATCTCCGCGGCCAGCGTGAGCGCCGCGGCGCTGTTCATGTGCTTCCCGCGGGTCATGGAAAGCCCCATGCCGAAGAACAGCACGCCGAACTTCGCGGCTTTCATGCGCGAAACCAAGTCCGTGAGCTGTTCGAGCGTGAGGCCCGTCTCCGCGACCGCCGACGCGCTCACCTTCTGGTTCTTCAC
Organism: Gemmata sp.; assembly: GCA_022843445.1. Classification (GTDB taxonomy): domain Bacteria; phylum Planctomycetota; class Planctomycetia; order Gemmatales; family Gemmataceae; genus Gemmata. The sequence goes on along the minus strand of JALHNS010000053.1, from coordinate 5,302 downwards.
CAGCGCGCGCAGGATGCTCAGCATCTCGAAATCTTTGCCGGGGCGCACCTGTAGGAAGATGTCGGCGGCTTTCGCGCTCGGCGTCTCGCGGATGTCCACGAGCACCATCGTGCGGTCCTTGCGGCCGCGCGGGATGAACTTCCCCTTCGGCGTGAGCGCGTACCGCGTGAAGTGCCGCGGGTGGCACTCCGCCGGGTTCCCGCCCCAGTAGATGATGAAGTCGGCCCGGTTCTTCACTTCGCCCAACGTGCAAGACACCTTACCGCCCAACTGGGCGGCTATTTCAGTTGGGCCGTGTCAAAGCGACGTGTGGCTGTCGATCACGCCCCCCACGAGTTCCGCGAGCCACACGGCCTCGCGCTGCGCCTCGCAGGTGGTGTTGCTCAGGCCGTACACCAGCGGCATGTTCGCCTTGTAGAGAATGTCCGCGGCGACCTCGACCGCGTCGTCGATGCTGGCCTCTTTGCCGTCGATGAGCGCGTCCGGGTAGTGGCGCTCCGCGGTGTGGTTCTTGAACCACGCTTCGCCGAGGATGCACGCGCGCTTCGTTTCCACGATGCGCTCGGCGTTGGCGTGCAACTCGATGTCGTCGCACACGCACCCGCAGAAGGTGCAGACCGCGTTCTTGACGACCGTGAGTTCGTGCTTCGCGGGTTCCGGGGGAGCGGACGTCGCGGTGCTCATGCGAGCCTCAAATCGGACTTGTGGCACAGGCTTTCTAGCCTGTGCGGGTTCGCGCTACAAAACAGCACAGGCTAGAAAGCCTGTGCCACCAATGACAGCACCGGCCGGTTCACACCGGCCGTTCGCCCGGAGGGTTTTGGGAGGGACCGCCCGGACCGGGCGGCGGAGCGAGAAAGGCTCACCCCAGCGCGCGTCCACGAAAGCTGCCGCGCACGCGCCGCGGCATGAAGCGGCCCGGCTCGATCTCTTCCCACGGCGCGTCGGCGCTCGCTTGCTCCGCGAGTTGCTGCGGGTCAGGCGGTTGGTCATTCGGTGTCATCGGAACCTCCAGTCGCACGCACTTGGCACACCGGCAATTCCACATCTAGCGGTCGGCCCCAGAACATAATCCGCACAGTCACCATGTTCGTGGGCTGCTCGGGCGAACCGCACACCACTTCGCCTTCGCAGCGCGCTAACAAACCCACGTCAATCTGCAGGCGCTGACCCACAGTGTACATCGCTTCCTCCTGTCCGATTCGGGACAGGCTGGAAGCCTGTCCTACGGAACGAGTTCCACTTCCACGTCCCACCCTTTGGAAGTCGGCATACCGGTGCCGTCGGTGTCGCCGCCGTACAACTGGCACGTCGGCGGGCCGTAGGGCACGAACAGCAGCCCGCGGGGCACGTTCGCTTCCTTCAGCGTGAAGGTCGCCTCGCCGACGTCCGTGCGCACGCGAATCGTCGCGCCGCTGGTGCCGCCGAGTTCCTTCAGGTCGTCCGGGTGAATCTGTACCGTGTTCACGATCGCGTTGTACTCGTCGCCGTCCTTGCCGACGTTGATCTGAACGCCCTGCTTGTTCGAGCGGATTGGCATTAACAGAAAGCGCATGTCGATCTCGGCGCGGCGCGGGTGGAACCACATATTAGCGGTTGCAGCGCGCGACGCAACCGAATACACGATTACTACCTCACCCCGCGGCGGAGCTTCACACCTTGCTCACCGTCAATTCCGTGCCGGTCGAAGACACGTTCGCGGAAGCGTTCCCGATGACCGCGGTCCGGCTGCTGGTCACGGCGGATTCGCCGCACTGGGCGCGCGTCGCGGGCACCGCGGCCACCGGGTACGCCGCGAGCGTCATCGGGTGCGACGCCGAAGCCGGCATCGAGCGCGAACTTGCGCCGAGCGAAACCCCGGACGGACGGCCCGGGGTTTCGCTGCTGTTCTTCGGCTTCTCGCGCGACGCGCTTCAGAAAGCCGTGACGAATCGCGTGGGCAACTGCGTGCTCACCTGCGCCGGCACCGCGTGCTACAACGGCCTCGCGGGCGACCCCGGCCGCGCGATCAAAGTCGGCGGCGTGCTGCGCTTCTTCGGCGATGGCTGGCAGATTTCCAAACTCTTGGACGGCAAGCGCTACTGGCGCATGCCAACGATGGACGGCGAATTCCTTTGCGAAGAGTCGTTCGGCACCGTGAAGGGCGTGGGCGGCGGGAACTTCCTCATTCTCGCCGAGTCCGCGGCGCTGGGCTTAGCAGCCGCCGAAGCCGGGGTGGAAGCGATTCGCGGCGTGCCGGGCGTCATCATGCCGTTCCCCGGCGGCGTCGTCCGCAGCGGAAGCAAGGTGGGCAGCAAGTACAAGGGGCTGAAGGCGAGCACGAACGACGCGTACTGCCCGGCCCTTCGCGGGTCGGTCGATTCCAAACTGCCCGAAGGTGTGAACGCGGTGTACGAGATCGTGTTCGACGGCTTGGACTTGGCGAGCGTGGAACTTGCGACGCGCGTCGGCGTGCAGGCCGCGTGCGCGAAACCGGGCGTCCGCGGGATCACCGCCGGGAACTACGGCGGCAAACTCGGCCCGCACCACATTCACTTGGCGAAGGTGCTGGCGTAGCGCCGCCCGTTTCTCATTCGGCGCCGTTTGGCCGCACCGGAAGCCTGTCCTACATTGGTGGCGTGGTAACTACCGACGCACAACCCGGTTCGCCCTCAGCGCCGCAGCGCGCGCCCTCCCCCGCGCCGCCGGAACCGCCGCTCACGGTGATCGAGCCGCGCCCGGGGTGGGCGCTGCCGGACTTCCGCGAACTGTGGCGCTATCGCGAACTGCTGTACTTTCTTGCCCTCCGCGACATCAAAGTGCGGTACGCCCAAACGGTGCTCGGCGTCGGCTGGGCGCTCGCGCAGCCGCTCGCGACGATGGCCGTGTTCGCGCTGTTCCTCGGGCGCGTCGGCGGCGTCGGCAAAGACGTGCCGAACTACCCGCTGTTCGTGTACGCGGGCATGGTCGCGTGGACGTTCTTCGGCAACACCATCGGCACCGCCGCGCTCAGTGTCGTGTCGAACGAGCGGCTGGTCACGAAAATCTACTTCCCGCGACTCGTCATCCCGCTCGCCACCGCGGGCGTCGGCCTGTTCGACCTCGTGCTGGCAACGGCACTGCTGGGCGGCCTCGCGGCGTGGTGGGGCGTGCTGCCGAGCTGGTCGCTCCTGCTCTTGCCGCTGGTGGCGCTCGCGCTCACGCTCGCGGCGGCCGGTATCGGCGTGTTGCTCTCCGCTCTCATCGTCGCGCAGCGCGACTTCAAGTACGTGCTGACGTTCGGCGTGCAACTGTGGATGTTTGCCACCCCGAGTCTGTACCTGCCGCCGGAAGCGCTGAGCGAAACGGCGCGGCTGTGGCTCCCGCTGAACCCGGCGCACGGGCTGGTGGCCGCGTTCCGCCAGAGCGCGCTGGGCGAAGCCGTCGACTGGTACGCGTTCGGCGTGAGCGCCGCGACCGGCGCGGCGCTGGCGCTGTTCGGGATGCTGTACTTCCGGCGCGTCGAGCGCACGTTCGCGGACACGATTTGAACGCAAGAGTAGGTCGCTCGCTCCGCGAGCGACCATTTCCGGTGCGAACAACCGACAGGTGATTGCAGGCGCAATGGCCGCTCGCGGAGCGAGCGGCCGACTCTTGAGAAACACAAGAACCCCATGCACCCGGCGATCCGCGTACAGAACGTGACGAAGAGCTTCCGGCTCGGCACCAACAGCGGGCGGCCGAACCTCACGGAGCGCCTGTTGGGGTTGGTGCGCAAGCCGCGCGCGAACCCGGACAACGAGTTCTGGGCGCTCAAGGGGGTGTCGTTCGACGTGACCCCCGGCGAAGTGGTCGGCGTAGTCGGCCGTAACGGCGCGGGGAAAAGCACACTCCTCAAAGTGCTGTCGCGCATCGTGGAACCGACCGCGGGGCGCGCCGAGCTGCGCGGGCGCGTGGGCAGCCTGCTCGAAGTGGGCACCGGGTTCCACCCCGAACTGACCGGCCGCGAGAACGTGTTCCTGAACGGCAGCGTGCTCGGCATGAGCCGCCGCGAAATCGCCAAGAACTTCGACGCGATCGTCGCGTTCGCGGGCGTCGAGCGGTTCATCGACACCCCGGTGAAGCGGTACAGCAGCGGCATGTACGTGCGGCTCGCGTTCGCGGTCGCGGCGCACCTGAACCCCGAAATCATGATCGTGGACGAGGTGCTCGCGGTCGGCGACGCCGAGTTCCAGAACAAGTGCTTGGGGAAGATGCGCGAGGTCGCGCGCGGCGGGCGCACCGTGCTGTTCGTCAGCCACAATATGACCGCCGTCCAGAGCCTGTGCTCGCGGTGCGTCTGGCTGAAGGACGGCACCGTTCACGCCGACGGCCCGGCGCGCGAGGTGGCCGAAGCGTACAACCGCGCCGCGGCCGGTGGCGGCGGGGCCGAGGTGCGCCTCGACGCGCACCCCGGCCGCACCCTCGGTTCGGTACGCGCCATGACGCGCGTGCGCGTGTGCGACGACGCCGACGGCACTTCGCCCGCGGTGCCGATGGGCGGCACGGCCCGCGTCGAAGTGGAGTTCGAGTTGGACCGCCCGCTCGCGGACGCGACCCTCGGCGTGGTGGTGAAGGACGCCTACTACTCACCGATCTTCGGCATCAACAACAAGGTGACGCCGTGCCCGCCGCAGCCGGGGCCGCTGACCGCGGGCACCGTGGTGTGCCGGCTGCCGCGCCTGCCGCTGATGCCCGGCGTGTACCCGCTGGACCTGTACTTCGGCGACCGGCTCAACGACTTCGACACCGTACACAACGCGGCCGATCTGACCGTGGTGGCGGCCGACGTGTTCGGCACCGGGCGGTTGCCGCCACCGAACGCCGGCCCGGTGTGCTGGCCCGCAACGTGGGAGATTCGCGCCGCGCGCGCGCCGGAAGGAACGACCGATGGCCCTTGAGCGCCTGGACCCCGACGACGTGCCGCTGTGGGCGCGCCACTACGCCGACCACGTGGCCCGCTACGCGCTGGCCGCGGAGCGCGCCGTCGGCAAGCGCGTGCTGGACGTGGGCACCGGCCCCGGCTACGGCGCGGTGATCTTGCGCGCCGCCGGGGCCGCGAGCGTGACCGCGATCGACTTCGACGCCGCGACGGTGGCCGCGGCGCAGAAGCGGTACGCGCGCCCCGGCATCACCTACGCGGTGGGCGACGCCGAAGCGCTCGCGGGGCTGGGGCCGTTCGACTTGGTGTGCAGTTTCGAGAACGTCGAACACCTGCCGCACCCGGAGCGGTTCGTGACCGCGGCGGCGCGCGTGCTCGCGCCGGACGGCGCGCTGCTGTGCTCCACGCCGGACCGCCGCGCGA
>JALHNS010000052.1 GCA_022843445.1 Gemmata sp. | reverse complement strand
ACGCACGCCACGCTCTTGTGCCGACCCAGATCGACCGCGATAATCGTGCTCATCGCAAGCCTCCCACCGGTGCGGGCGACTACCCCCACCCGAACACACACGGCTTGCATGGATTCTTTCGGCGGCAAACCACATTACTAACAGGAGCGGCACAATGCGTCGTCTCGCGCTCATCTGGTTAGTCGTTCTGGGTGCTGCGCTGGTGGCGACCCCGGCGTACCCGTGTTCGCGATATCTGTCGAACAATAGCAAGCTCGGGGTGTTCGTTGCTCGCACCATGGACTGGCCGGGCACGACCGAGCCGACTCTGTGGGTGTTCCCCCGCGGTGTGATGCGTGACGGCGGCAAGTTGGGCGATGAGGTCGTTGTCAAGGAGAACCCGGCCAAGTGGACTTCCAAGTACGGCAGCATGGTCACCTCCATCTGGAGCCTCGGGGCGGCCGACGGGGTAAACGAGAAGGGGCTGGCCGGCCACATGCTCCACTTCACCCCCGCCGACTTCGGTGAGCGAGACGTCAACAAGCCCGGTGTGAACGCAGTGATTTTGCTCCAGTACCTGCTCGACAACGCGGCCGACGTGAAAGAGGCCCTCAAGCTGCTGAAGGACATCCAACCGGTGATGTGCAAGGCCCGCGGGGAGAAGGCTACCGTCCACTGGGCCATCGAGGACGCGTCCGGCGACTCGGGCGTCATCGAGTACGTGAAGGGGAAGGTCGAGATTCACCACAGCAAGGACTACCGGGTGATGACCAACGAGCCGGCCTACGGCGAGCAACTCCGGCTGCTCAAGGAGCAGGACTTTTCCAAGCCGAGCAGCGACACCCCGCTGCCGGGGAACGTGCGGTCGATCCACCGCTTCCAGCGGGCGAGTTACTTCGGGGCCGTCCTGCCCGAGCCGAAGAACGAGCGGGAGGCGATCGCCAATGTGCTGTCGGTCATCCGCAACGTGTCCGTACCGTTCGGGGCACCGTACGGCGGGTTCGGGGTGTACAACACCGAGTACCGGACGGCCATCAACGTGACCAAGGGTCGCTACTTCTTCGAACTCACCACCAGCCCGAACGTGATGTGGGCCGACCTGTCCAAGTTCAAGCTCGACGCCGGTTCCCCGGTGATGTCCCTGAACCCGGACGACATCGAACTGTCCGGGGACGTGAGCGGCAAGTTTAAGAAAGTGGACAAGGCCCCGTTCTGACAATCGAAGCCACTGATACCAAATCTCGTTGATCCGTTTCTCTTCAGCCTCGTCGCAAATGGCTCAGAATCATGCACTTGCAACTTGGTCGATGGATACTGATCAACGAGATTCGGTATGACACCGAAGACACGCCGAACCCGGCGCTGCACCGGACCCGGCCACGTGATTTGTTTGTCAGAGCGCATCGGCTTGTCGTGGTCGCGCGTTGGGCGCGGCCGGGCCGGTGAGCTTGGTCGACTATGAAGCCGTGTGTTCGGCGGCGGAGAGCAGCCGATGGCGGATGTCGTCGTTGCCATGTCGGCGAGCCTGCCCAGAACCTGCGTCGGGTGCGGGCGGCCGGCCCGCTGGACCCGCCGGGTCCGGGTGCTCGGCCCGTCGTCCGGCTACGCGCCGATGGTCGGTGAGTTCGCCATCGATAACCTCGAGCGAATGGCTCGCGGCCCCGGCGCGATCCGCCTCCCGGTCTGTGGGTGGCACCGGTGGGTCGTCCCGCCGGCCATCGCCGCCGAGGCCGCCGGCGGTCGGGTTCGGTTGTCCGGGGTGTCCGCGGAGTTCGCGGCGGCCCTCGGCCACTGACGCAAGGCCGCCGAACCCGGCGCTGCACCGGACCCGGCCATCTGATCTGTTTCCCGTTGCTTGCCGCGCGTCTCTGCCGCACACTGGTGTCGCGGCCGGGCCGGTGAGCTTTTCGTTCGGCGGCAGAATTCTAGGCGTGGAGGACCTGGCACATGAGCTTGAGAACCACCGTATTCGCGGGTGTCGCGCTGGTCGCCGGCATCTTCATTGGCTGGGGCGTTGTGCAGTCGCAGCCCCCGAAGGGGGTTAGCCCCGGCAAGTACAAGATGACTACAGAAGTCCCCCCGGGGGTCGCGAGCCCGAATGAGGTCGAGACCCGCCTCGGGAAGCTCAACTTCTTCGACGGCGTCCCGGACCAGGCCAGCACCGAGAAGATCTACGACAATCTCGACTTCCAGCGCGCCGTGCAGGCCTACCTGCTCGGACTGCCGGTCGTGAATCAGGTCGGCAACCGGGACAACATCCTCACGATGGGCCCCGCGAACACCACCGTGCCGATCTGGGAGGATCTGGTGGACTCCCGCACGGTGGAGTTAACCGCCAACAACAACACGCCGTACACTTGGTTCTGGCTCGACCTCCGGACGGGACCACTCGTCATCGAAGCGCCGCCCAAGGTGCTGGGGTTGGTCAACGACATCTGGTACCACTGGAACGGCGATATCGGCATCACCGGGCCGGACAAGGGCGCGGGCGGCAAGTACCTGCTCCTGCCGCCCGGCTACAAGGGTGCCGTGCCCGAGGGCTACTTCGTGATCCGCCCGGGGTCGTTGAGCGTTTGGGCCGCGTGGCGGAGTTTCGTCGTCGACGGCGACCCGAAGCCCGGCGTCGATGCGGTGAAGAAGTTCACCAAAATCTACCCGCTCGCTCGGGCGGCGAACCCGCCGGAATTGAAGTTCGTGAACATGTCCGGCAAGCCGTTCAACATGGTCGCCCCGGCCGACTACCGGTTTTGGGAGTTGCTGAACAAGGTTGTGCAGGACGAGCCGACGGACGCGATGGACGCGACCACCCTCGGCCTATGGGCATCGGTCGGGATCCGGAAAGGGCAACCGTTCGCCCCCGACGCGCGGATGAAAAAGGTCCTGACCGAGGCCGCCGCAGTCGGCGACGCCACGGGCCGGGCCCTCGGCTACCGGACGCGCGAGAAGAGTGCGTTCTTCTTCGACGACCGGCAGTGGAAGCGGCCGTTCATCGGCGGGTACAAGTTCGAGTGGCAGCCGGGCGTGCCGAACTTGGACGGGGCGGCCATGTACTTCTTCATGGCCACCGGAGTCACGCCTGCGATGGATACGAAGACCGTGGGTGAGGGCTCCACCTACCCGTGGACCGCGGTGGATGCCAAGAACCGACCCCTCGACGGCGGGAAGAACTACAAGCTCCGCTTGCCGCCGAACGTCCCGGTCAAGACCTTCTGGTCCGTCATCGTCTACGACACCCAGACCCGGTCGATGCTGCAAACCGATCAGCAGTTCCCCAGCGTGAGCAGCCAGAACAAGAAGGTGCAGGTCAACGCGGACGGTTCGGTGGACGTGTTCTTCGGCCCGAAGGCCCCGCAGGGCAAGGAGAGCAACTGGGTCCAAACCATCCCCGGAAAGAGTTGGTGCACCATCCTGCGCCTGTACGGGCCGCTGGAGCCGTGGTTCAACAAGTCCTGGAAGCCGGGGGACATCGAGCTGGTGGAGTAGGCGTCACAAGGTAGCATGTCGCCACAGCAGCTGGGCCGAACCCGGCGCTGCACCGGACTTGCCTTCAGATTTCTAGAGCTTTTTTAGGGCAAAGTAGGACAAAGTGCAAGGGCGGATGCCTCGATTGTCCTGCGTGAACTGGCCTACCTGTCGGCATTTCTGAAGCATGCGTTCGCGTGCAAAGCGTCGGGGCGGGAAGGCTTGCCAAGACGTGTAAAATGGCGATGACACTTACCGGAGAAGCCATGAACACGCGAACGAAAACCTTCCGCCGGCCGGATACGGGAGAGACGAAAGAGTTTACCGCAAGCAGCTACCGGATTGACCAGACGAACATGCGTAGCACGCAAAGAGAGGTCGCGGAGTTCCACTTCTACCGCGCCGAAGATGGGGACAGGATCGACCGACAAGCGGACGGGAGCTTTCAAGACAAGTATGGCGTTGTCTGGGAACCTGTGTAACCGCAGCAACCGACCTTCGAGAACGGCGTAAGTCTGGTACGATTGTGGGGGAGAAAAGCTTCACAAGGAGAACTCGCTATGGCGAAGCAAGTCAACGTTCAGTTCCGTTTCATCGTTCCCGCTGAAGGCGTCTTGGCGACAGCCCAGAAAATGGCGTCGTCCTCGAACTCCGACGAAAAGGCAGTGGGTAGCGCGGTGGTGGAACTCACGGACATCACGAACCGCTCAAAGGCTGCTGTCGAGGACGTAGCCAACCCCGCAACCTACGACATGGCAGTCTACTTCGACTACAAGTTCGGGGATTCCCTCGAAGCGGCGAAGCGGCTGAAGTCGTCGGCCGAAAAGGAAGTGGGCTACGTCGCGGATACCCTCATCAGCCAAGCCAAAGCAATCAACCAGTCAAAAGCGGCCTTTCTCGCGGCAGCCAAGAAGTAACGCCCGTCAGTTCTTCCAAGCGGGGCGTTCGTGCTTTTCGGGAAGTGCAAGGATTCGGGAATTAAGAAGGGCGTAGAGTTCTTTCGCTTGGGGCTTCAAGTCACGGAACGGCTTCGGCCCCAGTGTCAACGCTGCCAGTGTTTCCGCGAGTTCGCCCCTCGAAACAAGCCAGTCATTTTGAACGAAGCCCCTCAACTTGGAAAACCCTTGTGCAAAGTTGAGTGCCACTGAACTTGAAGCCCGCGCCACTTGATCCCACAACGCAGCCCATCGAGGCACTTCGGAAACGAACCCGTGAAGGGCTTGCACGTCTTCGGCCAATTTGACTGCCCGTTGAAACACGTCATCGGCTTCGAGGGCTTCAACGGTTGTTTGTTCGAGGGCTTGCCGCACGTCGTAAGGGTCAAAGTTGTTCATGCCCTATGTATGCAGCTAGTCATCGATTTCGCGCGAGGTCATCGAGGTAAGCGATTGCGGCGAGATTCTCACGCTCATCGCTTATGGCCGCGACCAATAGCCGTGTCGCTTCATCCGTGATACCAGAGGCTTTCGCGATCTCGGTAATTCGCCTCTCTGCTTCGGCCTTTGGTAGTGCAAACAGAGGCTTGAACAGGTCTTCTAGGCTGGTAGACATATCTTCCCCTCAGAACTCGAAGCGAAAGGGCGTGAATCAGGCTGCGTGGGCGTAGGAATGTTCCTCAACCCACCGTTCCATTTCACGTTGACGTAGGTTGAAGGACAGAACGCCTACGCTGTGTGCGAGAACAGGCACCATGTACACATTCAAACGCATACTTGTAGTAATCAAGGTGCTTGGTTGTTTTGTTAAGCCGTCGAGAACGTTCGTAACCGCTTCTATTAGCTCATGTGCAGCCTCGAACTTGCACGCCCGCCCTTTGCTCTTACCGTCGCCGAAAGAGTAAGTGTGATCCTGCCAGTTCAGTAGGCCGCAGTGCGAAAGGTAATCACGAACTTGTTTGTAAACCTCATGCCGGTAGCGGTGTTGAAAATGCCCCTCATCGCACATGGCGTTAATGAACTTTTCGTGCCGCTTGTACGGGTTGGTTCCATCGGCGTTCGGTTCGAGGACAACGAGAGCGGTAAGGATTTCGGCGAAGCGTCGGGCGGTAATGGCATGGCGTCCGGGTGCTACTTTCGGCCGATCCTTGAACCACATGTCAGCCTTTCGCGCGAGCGTATCGAGGTTCGCAATCTGTTCGTCAGTCAAAGTGCGTGAATGGAAGCTACCGGCCTTCTTCTTGGCTGCCTTCGGGCTTTGCGGTGAAACTGATGTAGCTGCCGGTGCCGCATACGGGATGACAGGCAGACTTGCGACGATTGCTTTCAGTTCCTCGAAGCTAATAGGTTTCTGGTCAACGTACTTGTCTTCGGTAGGACACTTGAGAAGATCGCCACACTTGACGGAAAGAAGCTGCCCGCGTTCGTCGTCGTTGCGTTCGTAAACCTTGCCCTTTACTTCGATGTGTTCAATGTCGAGGTCCGCGCCGAGTAGCTGCAAGCGGCGTTGAAACTCAACAATGAGGGCGTTGTATTCTTTGTCGGTGGCGAGCGAGTGCCAGACGTTCCCGCCTTTGCATTCGCGCGTTCGGACTACAAGCCAGTTGCTTCCGCCGCGTGCGTTAATGGTGCCGTCGAGTAGTCCGGGGATGTAGTGGCGCAGCCGATCAAACAACGTCTTCACGTCTGCGGAGTTACCCTTTGTGTGCGTGTCGAAGTCGAGGTAAACGAGCGTACTTTTCGAGTCGAGGGTAGGCGATACCTTCAGGTTGGAACCGTGTGAGTAGGCCGCAACCGTAGGCTTGAAGTAGGAAGCGAACTTGTGCTTTAACTTGTTGTACTGGCGAACGTAGGTGAAGTTCTTGTAGCTTCTGGGGCAGCCGTTCGCGGTCTTGATGCCGTAGACGGGTCCAACAAGTCTATCAATCTTCTTTTGGAGTTGTGTTTTTCGGCGTGAGGTAGCTACAATACTCATGTTAGTTCCTTTCGTAGACGGCACGCTATCACCCCGCTAAAGGTAAGCGTGCCGTCTCTATTTTAGTCTCGTCACATATCGAAATACTCAACACATCAACGAAAACGCCAAGATTTGTATAGATTTCCGTTCTTGTTTCCCGAATCGCGCCCACAGTCTCAATAAGGGGCTTTCAGTCTCAATAAGGAACGTTGCGACTTTGGAAACAAGAAGTGATCTCTTACCGAAGTGCCTGATAGCTCGCCCGCGCCAAACGGCAATTCGCGTCAACGGCCCATTCTTCGACATGAACAGGAACGCCCAAGCCCATCGCTACCCACAACAGAGAGCTTTGATTGCCGCAGTACCTCGAAGCCCCGGCAATCACGCGGGCAGCATCGAGGAGCGTAGGCGTTTCATGGTGCCGTAGCTCTCCGCAGTCGTGCAAGAAAGAAGAGTGTTCGTCTGGCGTTCCCAAGAAGACGGCATCGGCCCCGTACTGATCGACAGCCCCACGCATTCCGCAGCCTCGATAACGCAACGTGCGGTTGAAGACGGTTCCCGCGATGCGTTCCGGCCGATCCACTGTTAGCCATGCGTCTTCGGGATTCCAACGCGGGAGTTCGAGGGCGTCAGAGTGCCAGTCGATAATGTTGCGTTTCTCCCGTCGCAACCTCGAACGAACCCGGACGTACCGCCACCGATCTAGCTGAACGCCTTCCGGCCGATCCGAGTACCGAACGCCATGAACGTAGGGTTGCATTTCGAGGAAGCCGCGTACCCTCTCAACCTTCTTGGGGAACCATGCTTCGCGCACGCGGTCGGAAGGCGATAGCACAAGCTCGCCCCCGCCCATCATCTTCAACGCGGGAAGGCTTGCTATCAGGTCGCCAACGTCCCCTTGATGCCCGAATACTTTACTTGCCAACTGCCCCCCTACGCTTCAGGCTGCGTTTCTTGGGCTGCCAGTACCTTTCGGGAAGCTCGCGGCCGTTGATGTCTGACTTGCTCGCCGATTGCCCACAAAGCCAAGTCGAGGGCGCGTAAACGTTCCAAGAGCGTTGGTGTTTACCCCAAACATGATCGACATGCCCCGGCACCGCAGCCCACAAGCCGTAAAGCTCCTTCAGGCACTCGCCCCGGACAAGGTAAGCGTGCGTGCGGTGTACTTGGTTGCAGAGAAGAACGCCGTTACCCAAGTCGTCGGCCGGTGTCATGTGCTGCCCGCCCAACGCGATGAAATCCCAGTCGGCCGGAACCTTTGCCATGAACTCGCCGAACCGCTCGCGGAAGTCAGGCACAAACGTTACATCATCCTCGAACACGGCAATTTCGGTCTGCCCCGCCGCTATCGCATCTTCGAGAACCCGCCGATGCGAGAGGGAACAACCGTAAGCCCCGGCCCCGGCAGCCTTCCAAGCGTCAGGCAGTGGCAAAGCGTGACCGTCAACGGCCGTTACCACTTTGGGCGAAACGCCGATCTTGGCAAACTCCGCAAGGGCTGTCGTCAACCTGTCCGGCCTTCGCTTTAGGGAAATAAGAACGGGGTTCGGGAGTGCTGGCGCGGGCGTCGGTGCGGTGAAGGTCACTGGCGGTAGCGGTGCCGGTAGTGGTGTCTCTTTGCATCCGCACGGCTTGTGAACACGGCCGATTTGTCGAGGTTTCGCGGTGTAGCGTTCCTTTTGCGCCATCGTCATCGGTGCCATTGCCATTGCGAACCCGGACGACACGCAAAGGGTTGAAATCGTATCGCCCTCGAAACGCCCCTCTCTAGTCGGCGATTCGCAAATGCAACCCACACCACACGAACTACTACTAACATTCCAACTGCCATCGTACCAAAACCAATTGCAAGTACCGGAACAACTGCCACTGCTGCTACTACTCGAAGGGCTGCTACTACTCGAAGGGCTGCTACTACTCGAAGGGCTGCTACTGCTCGAACTCGAAGGGCTGCTCGAACTGCTCGAAGAACTCGAAGTGCAAGAACCGCAATCGGGGCAAAGGTTAATCGAGTAGTTCGAGGGCGTACCGGCAGCAAAGCCCAAGAACACGCCACACGCATTGACCGCGAACGCAAACGGGGTGACTGTGTATGTGATCCCGCAGCCGTTCTTTGTAATGCTGGTGATTGCGGAGAACGTCGGCCCCACGCCCGTAAAGGTATCGACCGCGACAGCCCCGCTTACGTCAATCTCCAAGCCGCAGCCGACTTTCACGCCCAACGTTGAACATGATTCGGGATTGGCGTCCGGCACCACTTCAAGCCCCGGCCCCGCCACCGTGTCGAGGTTCACGGCTACCCCATCGGCCGTTACATCAATGTGGCACGAAGGCTTTACCGCGAGCTTATCGCATCCGCTTCCGTCTTCGACTTCCAACCCGTTGCCCGCGAGCGTTGGAACATCGACCGCAACAGCCTTCGCGCCGTCGAGGACGATACCGCAGCCCGTCTTTACCGCCAACGAATCGCAACCGCTGTTGTCCTGAACCTGAAGCCCGTCGCCCGCCAAGCTCGCATGGTCAACGCCAATGCCCGAAGTGCCGACGTACTGCAAACCGCATTCGGGATTCACGCCAAGTGTGCAGTTCTCCCCATCCCAAACCAAGCCATCGAATGCCACTTCGGAAAGGTCAAGTGCTACAGCCCCGGTGCCGTCGATCCCAAGCCCGCAGCCCGTCTTTACTCCCAACGTCGAGCAAGAAAGCGGGTTCGCATCTGGCACCACTTGCAGCCCATCGCCCGCCACCGTGTCGAGGTTGACCGCAACGCCTTCTTCGGCCGTAACGTCGATGTGGCAGCCCGGCTTGACCGCAAACGAAGGACACGCCCCGCTAATGTCTTCGACTTCAAGCCCCGCGCCCGCGAGTGCTTCAACGTCAACCGCGAGCTTATCGCACGGGCCGCTATCGGTGTCCTCAACCACAAGCCCGCAGCCCGCGAGTTCGCCCGCATTAACGCCTAGCTTCCCTTCCGCGTCGTATTCGAGTGCGCAACCGGCTTCGGGAAGCTCGCCAGTATCGACCGCGAAGATTAGAAAGCCGTCAATCGCCCCGTAGTTTATAGCCCGGTAGCGTCGGCCTTCCGTCAGTGGTTCGGCATTCGAGGAAAGGGCGTAGCTGGTATCGGTGTACTCGTTCCAGAGTTCCGAACCGCAATTGAAGTCGGTCGTAACGCACGGGTAATAGCCGTCTTCTTCCGGCCCAGTGATCTTGACATGCACATCGAACCGGCCCGTACCTCTGAACGTGTTCGAGGGCGTACCGCCTCTGTCGCCCTTCAGTAACAGGCTTTTAACCTTGCGTGCCGTCTGTTTCGAGAGTTGGAAGCCCATGTGTTACGCGAATACGTTGGTGAAAGAGGTTTCTTGATACGGATAGATGGTTTGGTAAACGCTGACTGCGGGAGTACCGCCACCGACGACAAAGAAGGGCAAGCCCGCCGCCGGGTTGTCGTTCGGGTTGAGCTTCCGACCTAGCCCATTGAGCTTCTGCGGGCTGTCAACCGGCATGCCCGTTGTGGTGTTTATGAACTTCTGTTCCACATACTGAACGCCGTTGTTGAAGTGTTCATAGAAGCCCTGATCGAGAACTTCGATTCCCCAACCAACGGGGTTATACTCGAACTCCACTGAACACGAAGTGAACCAGCCGTAACCTTGCTCGAAGGCGTATTGCCCATCCCAAGAGTTGCACCGCAGCGTTCCTTGCGCGAAGGCGTTGTGTGCCGCTATGATTTTGAAGTTCGCATCATTAACTTTGTTCTGGTATGCCTGTTTCTTCGCAATCACATCGACAAGCCCTTTGTTGAACTCAACCGTAAGAACTGTGGTGCAGACTTCGACTTCCAAGCCCTCGATAGGCTGCCTTGCGGAGTTCTGAACGGCCTTGCCTGCCCGGTCACGAGTCAACGGAACCATGCGGCGGTTGCTGGAATACTTCAGGGAAGGAGTTCGTAGCGTCGGGTTCGGCTGTTGCGTGGGGTCTTGCTGCCCCGGATCGCCGCTTGCGTCAGTGCTTCCAACGTCAAACGGCCGGTTGGTGTACGAATACGAGAGGTCGAACCAACCTAGCTGCCCGTCGATAGCCGTACTGGTCACTTCGACGGCTAAACATGTGCTGTCGTCGGGGTGAACGTCGTATTTGTTGATGCCGATTGCGACCAAACCCCACGCGGGGCGAATCGCGGTCGTGTCGGCAAAGAATCGAAAGGTGCGGGTGAGTGTTACTTCACCGTCGCGCGAAACTTGTGCTTGTCCTCTGTGTGTTTCTTCTGCCCACGCTGCCAACTATCCCCCTGTCAGATTTCGGCCGGTGCCTTGTCCTTGAAAATACCCTCTCGGATGTCGGAAAGAATGCGTCCGTGCTTTTCGAGTTCCGCAAGTTGCTTTTGAACGGCCGCGTTGCGTGCTTCCTCGAACTTCGACTTGTTTTGGAAGGTGATCTCTTGTGCCGTTCCTCGAACCAGAGCGTTTAGCGGCGTGAACTGCTGTGCTTCGAGCTTCTTGAGTGCGATAAGCCCCTTGATTCGTTCGGCCTTGTCCTTGTCGATGCCCTTTTTCATCAAGTCATCGAGCTTTTCTTCCTCTGCCGTCTTCTTGGCAACGCCCGCGAGTTCCAGAACATCGGCCGTCAACGTCTTAATCAGGTCGTCTGCGTCTTTCGCGTTCTGTGCAAGCTCTTTGGCGCTGATTGCGGCCATTGCTTCCCGCATCTGCCCCGAAGTCAGGTTGAATTGTTCCTTCAGCCTGAGCAACTTCGAGGTTTCGGCCGATTGGCCTTCGATCTCTTTCGTTGCGTACTGCAAATCGCGGATGAAATCGCGGTGAGCTTGAACGGCTGCCGGGTTCGTCAGTGGGTCGCGTAAGCGTGAGAGTTGCTTTTGTGCGTCTCGCGCGGCTTTGTCGGCTTCCTCACGGGCAGACTTCGCCGCGTCGTACTCTTTGGCTGCGGCCTTCTGCTTGGTTTCAAGCCCGCCGGTCAACCAAGTGCCGAAGTTGTCGAGGCTGTTCCATTTGCTGTCGAGGTCGTCTTTGGTCTTCGAGGTCTTCTTCAAGTCGGCATCGAGCGTAGCCACTTGGGTTCGGATACCCGCGATGCGTCCTTCTATCGCGGCCATCCCTTCTGTGGTTCCCGCGATGCTCGAAAGCGACGAAATCCATTCCTGTTCAACCTCGATGCTCTCTTTGATGCTCTCGCGCCACAACTTCTGAACGTCTGCGGCCTTCTCAAGCTCCTTTTCGAGTGCCTTGACGGGCGTGATTACGTCCCAGATTTCTTTGCCAATCATCGCCACGCCCGCGATACCGGCACCGATCAAACCCGCCTTCCCGAACCCGCCGAAGATGCCTTTATCGCCCCCGGTCGCGTCCTTCAGAAAGTCTTTGCTACCTTCCTTGAAGTTCTGCCCGATGGTTTTGCTTTCGCTTTTGGCTTTCTGCGCAGCCTTCTTCAACCCGGCGTTTAACTGGGTCGCGTCGAGGGAGAGAACAATCGATCCTTCGGCAACTGCTTGTGACACGTCTTCCTTTGCTGGTTCTGTTTCTTCAAGGCTTCGGCCCACGCGACCACTACGCCCCGGCCCCCCTCTTTCCATTTCAGGGGCTTTGCCGCGTTCCGCGTCATGTCCGCAATCAAGAACATGTAGTCTTCGGTGCTGAGTGATCGCACCGCGTCAGGCGTCCACTTCAGTTCGCTACACAGTCGATAGAAGGTTGCGAGTTCGGCCGACGCCTTCAGTTTTTTTTTGCTTCTTCGATGGGTTCGCCAACGAGCTTGTTCAACTTCGCTGCCTCTCGCCCAAGTCGCAAGATTACTTCGCCGTTCTTGGCGTTGAGTAGGTCGTAATCTTCGAGGGTGAACAGCCGCTTTCCGTCCGGGTCGCACGCCGTGAACAGGATTGCGACGACGTAAAGCAACTTGTCTTTGTTCGCGTCGTCGCCCAGAACCCGAAACAGTTCGAGGCGTTCCCCAACATTGAGTTGACGTAGGTGAAGCGTCATGCCCCATTCAGGCACTTCAACGGGCGTCAATCGCAAGTCATTCGCGGTGCGGATTGCTTCGCGGATGTCCATTAGCTCACCACTGGCATGCCGGTAAGTTTGACTTCGCCCGCAATCATCACCTCATCGGCGGGCGTCACGTTGACATCGATCTTGGTAAGGAACCCGTCGCATGTTACCGCAACGTCTTCATCATCGGGGCCAGTCACGCGCCAACCGATGATTTGCCGAACCTTGCCTTGCAACGCGGTGTAAGTGGCTTCGCTGAACTCCGCTTCAAATGTGATCGCGCCCGCGTCAATCGCGCCCGGCATAAATGACATGGCGAAATCTGTGTTGCCCAAGTGGGTCGTGTCAACTGACGATGTGGTGAAGCCGGGAAAGTTCACACTCTTCACGCCCGCGACAGGCACGAACGCTGAAGAGTCTTCGTATTCGAGGGATGCACTGATACCGATAACTGCCATAGTCCTCCGTTGTGGTTGCCTCTATTTAGGGTTTGCGGCCTGCAATTAACGCGGGAATGACTTCGGAGAGCTTGCGAAACACGGTCTGCGTGAACGCGGCCTTGCCAGAGTTGAGGGCGGCTTCCATGAAGTTCCTGCCCACGAAGTTCTTCGTTCCACGGTCTACAAGGTGCTGATACCTAGCGGGCTGAACGAGCTTCCGCTTTGCGTTCCGGCCCTTGCCGATCTTCACATTCTTCTTGAAGCCCCAAGACGCACCGACGATTGCGGCCCAAGTGTTATTAGCCTTGTAGTTGCGTACCCGAATCCTGATTGATCTCTTCAGTAATCCGCTATCGCTTGGGGCTGCCGAAATCACTGCGGCCTTCATTGGTGCTGCCCCGGCGTTGATCGCAATACGCATGGCCTTGTTCTTGATTCCAGAAGCCAAGCCCGCGAGTGATTGAACCGGGTCGATAGTCCACTTGATGCTTGCGGCCATTAGTCCTCGATGCTGTAGTCAACTAACGTGTCGTGCCTGAATGCTTCCAAGACAAGTTCGTTGTCGCCCGCATGGATCGCATCGATACGCCAGATGTTCCCGTCCGTGTCCTCTAGCAAGTCGTCAACGGTCACGGTGGGGTAGTTCCTCACGCGGATAGTTGCGTCTGCCCCTGTCTGTGTCGCGCCGTACTCACTCTGTCTGCGGCCGTTCGTTTCCTCAACGCTGCACCAGAGGTAGCCCGTACCCGCGTGCGTTAAGACTTCCTGCCCGGTCGTTGCGTCCTCTGTGCGAGTGCCAACCAACCGACGCAACCGCGTGTTGTAAATGCCTGCCCCCGCCATTACGCCCCCTCATTCCAACTGCCAGAAATGCCCGTTCGGAACTGATCGCAGACAGCCCGCCAACCGGCCGGTACTTCAACATGTGTGCTGTCGCTGAACGCTTCCCGTGTCGCGTACCAGTGTGCCGCAAGGAGCTTCACGGCTTGGGCTGCCAATTTCGGCACCGCAGAGCTATTAGCATGCCCCGCAACGAACTGAACTCGAACGTTGGGAACGGCTGTCGCATGAAGTTCTGGGAACGTGAACCCGGTGCCGAAAGCGATCCGTGCGGGAGCGTCGGATAGGTCGGTGCTGTAGTCGCTGCTGCTGACGGTTTGCCACGCACCCGCCGTATCGAGGTATTGAACACTCGATACGGCGGTGACGGGATGGACAGGAATGAAAACCGTCCCGTCGCGCGGCCAACCGTCAAGACGCAAGCGGTAGGTTGAGGTGATTAAGACGTAACCCGTTTGCCTTCGGAACAAGTCATCGGCAGCCGTAAGCCAATCCGCAAGTAGATCGTCTTCGGAACTGTCGTTAAGGCGTAGGTGAGCTTTAAGCGTTGCTGTGCTTACGCTGGTGGTAGCCGGTGCGGTAATGATCTCAATGCGTTCTGCCATGTGAATAGTTAGCCCTCTGGCTCTGGAAATAAGAACGCCCGCCGATCCTCGATGAAGAGAACCGGCGGGCGTGTGGCATCCGTGCCAAAGGTGCTTACGGTGCGTCGTAGCTGTTCAAGGTCTTAACTCCGCTGCTGTTCAGGTATCGGCCGTCAGCCCTTTCGAGCATGACGAACCCGACTTCGCCCGTTGCGGCATAGAGTTCATCGAGGCGAGTAAGCACGCGGTCGCTACAGGTACGCCAACGGTACTTGCTGAGTGCGCCGAACAGGATGAGCGGGGCGTTATCGCCGGGGCTTGCAATCGAGGTCATTTGATTGCTGATGTACACAGGATAGCCAAGCAACCGGGGCGTAGTGCCTTCCTGAAGGTTGCCCATGAAAATCGGGAAGTTCTGATCGTCTGCGAGTTGGCGGATAGCTGCCCAAGTCGCATCGTGCATGACGAAACCGGCACCGGGTTGATTGCGGTATGCGATGTCAACCGACGTTTCCAAGTCGATGAGCTTCGCCAGAGTCAGAGCGTTACCGGATGCGAGATTCACGCCCGCAGACACGCCGTTCAACAGCCCTTGCGGTGCGGCCGATCCCGCGTTGCTCGAAACTACTGCGGCTTCATACGCACGACCGAACCGCTCGCCGAAGGCTTCCGCCAAGTAGCTTTCGAGGTCGATAACAGAGTCTTGCAGAAGCTCAACGCTTACCTTCACAATCGGGCTTGCGTACTTCCACGCTTTGAACGTGACTTTGGTGAAGGACGGGTCAGAAGACGAACCAATCGAACCGGCTTCAGAGACAATCGCGGCAGAGTTGCCAGTGTCGTCTACAACCGTGAAAGGAAGGTCGCGGCCGTCTGCGGTAGAGAAAGACGTGATCGCGTTCGCGACGGGGAAGAAGTAGGCGAGCTTCTTTTCGTATTCGGCCGTGAAGTCAGCCGGAACCGGGGCGTTCGAGGTACTCTTCGACAACGCACGCAGTTCGCGGAGATTCAAGGAACGGGAAGCGACGTTCAGCCCCAAGAGAGACGCACGGCCCAGAAGGTCATTGCCAACGGTGCCGGTCCCATACATCGCCCACGCCCGGAACGCTGCCTTGCGGTCAGTGTCGGTAACGTTGATGCTGGCGAGTTTGTTCGGTGCGGTCTTGCGGCCGGCGGTTTCCTTCAAGCGGGCTTCGGCTGCCTGAACCTTGCTCTTGGTTTCTTCCGATGTGGCTTGTGCTTCGAGTTGATCGGCCTGCGCGAACATGCCTTCAATCTGCGTGTTTTCTTCTTCGGTCAAGTCGCGTTGATCGGCTTCGGCAGCATCAACAATGACTTTGGCATTTGCGATTAACTTGGCGCGTTGTTCGCGTAGGTCTTGTGCGGTCAACAGTCCTCCATAGGGATTGATTCGTAACTCGTTGCTGGTATCTAGTCCGGCAGTTGTTATTTTCGTTCGAGTAGTGCGAGCTTCGCTTTCGTCATGTTGATTCGGCTGCGAAGGCCAACGCTGGTTGTCGGGTAAGCGGGAATCGTTACCGGCCCCAGTTCGTACACATCGAGGGCGGTAAGCTCGCGGGTGCTACCCTTCCATTGCTCGCCGTTCGGCCGAACTGAAAACGTGAAGCTCGCCCCTCGAAGATCGCCCCGCGCCACCAACTCGCGGATGTCGTTTGCGGAGTCTGGTAGATCGACTTCAAAGCGAACGCCGATGTCATCTTGCGAAAGGCGAAGCGTTCCCGAACTCAACCGGCCTAGCAAGCGGGAAGGGTCGTGATTGAAGGTTGCGATTACGTCCGGCTGAAGGTGGATCGCACCGCGTCGAACGATCTCGTTGAAGGTCTTGCCCCGTTCCGAAATCGTCGTCGGGCTGTCCCAGACAATCGCATAGCCCGCGAGCTTGTTTCCTTCGTTACTGAACTGGGTTGATCGGCTGCGTGTTTCCATTGCTCTCCGGTGCTGGTGTCGGTACTGGTTCGGGTTTCGGCGGTGCCGGGATGTTCTCCCACTGGCAGACAAGTTCAGGCGTCAGGAACCCGGCTTGAATGCCTGTCGCGTATGCTGCGTATCGTGTGGTCACATCGCCCCGTAGCAAAGTGTCCGCGTCGAACTCTGCGAAGTGGGTGCGGCGGTCCTCGATGCTCAAGAGCTTCCGCGAGATTTCGGCTTCGATCTTTCCCGCCCACGGTCTACATGTCACGCCCCAGAAGTCAGCGTTGAGGGAAGCAAGGTTGCCCCACGTCGCGCGGCCCAGTTCATGGAGCTTCACGGGCGTCACATTGAACAGCCTCGAAACCTCTGTGATTTGGAATTGCCGCGTTTCGGTGTACTGCCCGGCTTCGTTTGAAAGCGTCTGCCGGTTTGCCGTCATGCCTTCTTCGAGTAGGTAAACGCGGCCCGTGTTCTCAACGCCCCCGGCAGTGCTTTGGAATGATCGGCGGATGTTTTCGCGTGCCGGGTCGCTGAGTTGTCCGGGGTAAGTGAGGTACGTTCCCACGTTGCCCGCGTTCGCAAAGTAGTGCTGCCCGTACCTGTCCGCTTGGATGCTGAAGCCGATGTTGTCCCGCGCGATGCTCAAAAGCTGGTGGCCGTAAACGGTATCGGGTGACAGCCCCGGAACGTGCATTACGTCTTCGGGCGAGAGGTCCGCTTCCAACCCGTTCACGCGAACCCGGTACACAAGTCGGCCGGAACTGTCGCGGTCAACGGTCACGTTCTTCGGGTGAATCACCCAGAGTGCGAGAGGCTGCCCGGCTTGATCTCTTTCGATTTCAGCAAACCCGTTGCCCCACAAGAGGCAGTGCGAAACGAACGTCTCCCAGAAAACGCGGGCGGTGCATTCGTAGTTCGGTGCGATGTCGAGGATGCTTGCCAACGGGTGATCGGTGGCGACAGTCTGCGCGGTGCCGGTGCGACGGTACAGAGGAAGGGGAAGGCTGCCGATACTCTGCGAAATGACGTTTACCGCACACCAGACGGCCGACACGCCCAACGCGGTTTGTTCATTAACATGTACACCGGAACGGGTAGGGCTATCGACCAATCCCGAACGGTATGCCTGTTCCCAAGTGATCGCACGGTTCGAGGGCTGCGGTTCTTGTTTCCCAAAGCCGAATAGACGCGAAAGAAAGCTCATGCCCTATGTAGCGGTTCACATGACGAAAACGCCCCGGCCTTCGTAGATGCTCTTTCGCGTCTGCCCCGATGCCCCCTGTTCGACAGCCCGCCCGAACGCCATGAGGGAGCTAATAGCGGGGTCGATCTTGTCCGTTGACTTGTCGCGCGACGGCTTGCAGTTCCCGTAGCTGTCGAGGTCTAGCCGCGTGTTTTGTAATGCCCATCGCAAGAGCTTGTTTCCATCGTGCTTCAACCGGCCTTCCGAAACGGCTACCTCGAACTCTTTCACGGGTGCGGTGTATGCCCGGTGGTTCTGCGGTTGGCGGTAAACGGTGATCCCTTCCGCCATCAGTTCGGCTGCCATTTCGAGGGCGTTGTATTGGTCGAACACGATTTCCTTTAACTGGAACCTCGAACGCAAGCCGAGAAGGAACGCTTTGATTTGGCGGTAGTCGTTGACCGAACCGCGAGTGATCGACAACGCCCCTTCTTCGGCGAACGCCCGGTACTTCGGTAGGTTCGTGAGTTCGCGCCGCTTGACGCCTTCTTCGCACACCCAAGCGTGATTTCGGACGTAGAACCGCCGTTCGCCCAACGCCCACACGCACGACACGGAACAAGGGTCAGTTGTCTGGGAAAGGTCGCATCCGACGTACAACGGACATGTTGCGAGTTCGGAATCAGTCATCGGCCCCCGGCATGCGTCCCACTTTTCAGGGGCAATGAAACCGTCTTCCGCTTGGCACCACTGGTTGAGGCGATACCGGCGGAAGCTCAGAAGGCTTGACGTGTCCGCTTTCGCTGCTTGCAAGTCGCGTTTGAAATCATCTTCGGTGAAGGACACGCCCAACGACGGGTTCGCCTTCCGCCATACCGCCGGGTCTTCGAGGTCGTCTTCCGGGTTGGTCGTGTAGATGAGGGGAAGTAAACCTGTGTCGATGAGTTCGCCTTTCTGAACGGCTTGGGCGTACTTGAACAGGTCGTACCAAAGTGAAGACTGATCTACGCCCGCAGTGCTGATTACGCACGTTAACCCGTCCGGCCGTGCGATAGTGGCGTATTCAAGAGAGCGGTAAAGGCGGTCGGATTGGTGGGCGTGAAGTTCGTCAACAACAAGGGCGGAAACGTTCTCGCCTTCTGCGGCCCCGGCATCGGCAGAGAACGCACGGTAACGGGCTGCCTTCGAGCTACACCGGATTTCCTTGAAGCTGTCGAGGGCTTTTGTGATCTTCTTTAGCTTGTCGTCGGCGCGAACGCTGAAGGCCATTTCGCGGTAAAGCTGCCCGGCGTTTTCCCGTGTGGTACTGGCAGAGACGACGAACGGGGAAGGCTGAACGCCCCCCAAGAGTTCGTAAAGCAAGATGCCACTTTGAACCGTGTTCTTGCCGTTCTTCTTACCCGTCGAAAGGATCAACTTCCGGTGTCTGCGTCGGCCTTCCTTCGTTCGCCAACCGTACAACCGCCGCACTAAATCCCGTTGCCATGTGAGAAGGCGAATCGGTTGCCCAAGCGTCGAGGGGCGGTAATACCTCTCGATGAACGCAACTGCTCTGTCCGCTTGTTTCGGGTCGAAGTACGCGCCTTCTTCTACGGCCTTTCGGTCACTGGCGGTAACGATGTATTCAAGCAATCGCCCCCTTGTGTTCCTTCTGGTGACATGCGGTGCAAAGTGCTTCGAGGTTTGCGGCCGACGTGTTCGCGGTGTTCCTGTCGCGGTGGTGAAGCTCTTTCGCCCACGCCCCGCCGCAACGCTGGCAGATGGGGTGAAGGCGTAGGAACGCGGCCCGTATGCGTTGGTGGCGCGAACCGTACCCGCGTTGCGTTGTGGTTGCTCGCGGCGGTTTGTTCGCCTTTCGCTTGGGCGTCAACGGTGGCATCTGCGGCCCGTTATCCGATACCGAACTCATCTGGTTCCGTTCCTTGTTGTGGTGCCTTCGGCTTGTCGGAGTGCATCCCGAAGCCCTTCGCCAGTTGCTGATAAACGCGAGTCATCGCAACGTATTTAATAATCCCTGTCTTCGGGTCGTCGTCCGGGTCGAGGCGTTCGAGGATGCTGTGAGTGCGGCAGAGCATGACGAACGAATCGAAGGTTGCGGGAGTTAATAGCCCTTCGGCCCGTAGGCGTTTGGCGTGTCGGTCCCAATACTTCGAGGCGAGTTCGTCTAGGTTCTTCGGCTTGTTCATGTTGGCTTAGGTCAAAAGTGAAATTAAAGTGCGCACGGGAGCGGAGTGGGTCAGTAGCACTTACGGAAAAGTTCGAGGGCGTGCGGCGGGTCAAGCGGCAGCCCAAACGCTGTACGATTCCTGAGCGTGATACCCGCGTTCTTGCTGGTCGGTCGTGTGGCCTACGTTGCGGCAGAGCTTGACTTCGCCCCCGCGCCAACCGTTAAGCAGTTCGTTCAGCCTGTCTACGATGGGTGCGATGTCTGCCGCGTTCACTGCCCACACGTCAACGGTGAAGGCGTAGTTCGCAATGCTACTCATGCCGTCGAGGTTCGTTCCCTGTTCGCGTCCGGTCACTGTGTAGTAGATGTGCGGAACGGGTTCGTTTACCTCTGGTTCAGACGGGCGGATTCGAGGGCATAGGGCGTTAAGTGCCGCGTCGGTGCTGAGTCGTTCGTAGAGCGTTGCTTCGAGCATGCCCTATCTAGATACTTTGCCCACAAGACTTTTCGGCGGTTCCGCATGAGCAACACGTTACGGCACGCTGTCCAGAGGTAATTTGCCGCACAACAGCGTTGACCTACTTTGATCTTGGGAACGGCCTTCAACACTCGAACGATGCAATCTTGGGCGAACTCCTCGAAGTCGTCCGTTCGGTAGTCGCTGTACTGCTTGAAGACCGACCGGGCGATTATCTCAACGATTTCGGCGAAGCGGGCTGACATCTGCTTTCCGCTTTGCACCGCGAGAACTTCGGCCGCGATTTCTTCTTTGGTGTAGTAGTGCTTCATTGTCCTCTGTAACGAACTGCGGGGCTGTCGCGCCAACACAGCATCGACAGCCCCGCAGCCTCAAGGATGAACGCAAACGCACAGTATTATAGTGTGTCCGCGTCGAGATATATTCCGCTTTCCCTCTCGAAACTGTACAGGATGATTCCGGCAATGGTGGCGTAGGCTTCGCGCGTGATGCTGCCTAGCTTTGCGTGCCGTCGCCAGAACCGAATGAGTTTGGGAATCTGCTTGCCGGTCACTTCCTCGAACTCGATTTCGTAATCCGAATTGAGGCTAACGGGCATCGTGAAGAGTTGCCGTTGAACGTGCCTTTTGATCCATGCGTTTTTCATGTCACTATTAAGAGTTCTCGCGGTGAAAATTGTTGCGAGTACGCTTATCTATGTGCATGAAACGTCCTTCAAAATACCTGTCAATTTCGCAAGTGGCCGAACGTGTAGGCGTGTCGAGTCACTGCCTTAGCTATCACGTCGCGCGGGGTTCGGTTCCGCCGCCGTGCGTCCACTTCGGGAACTCCATGTACTACTTGCCGAGTGATATTCCGCGAATCCGCCAGTTCATGGAAACACGTCGTCGGTCTGGCTGTTCTCGCTGGTCGGTTGAAGACTTGCAACGCATTCGAGAGCTTTGGGAATCTGGCGTGCGGCAGTCACAGATAGCGGCGGAATACGGCACCACACAAGCTACGATCTCTTCGCTTCTGACGGGTCGTGTGCGTGCTGCCGGTGCGGAGCGAACGCAGTGGCAGCCCCGCAGACGGAACACGGCCTAGAGTGAACCAACATACCAACCGTCAATCTGGGGATCGTGCCATGTGTTCATGTCGTTTTCTTCGGCGTAGGCGTGCGCGAACACATCGTAATCAACCCAGACATCTAGCCTCGATGAATTGATGTCGAGGACGATGTAGCCGGCCTGATTGTTCGTCAAGATTGGGATGTCCCGACAATAGCAAGCGTCGTACATCAGGTATTCCGAATCAGCGTTTCCAAAGATAACCAACTTGGGGTTCACGACGTTGAGGAACGAGTAATCACGCCCCGACTTGCGGCCATGATGCGGAGCAATCAGGACATCAACATCTGCAACCGACAGGGGCCACGTTTTCAGGATGTGTTCCCAAGTCTTATCCTCTGAGTCGCCGCAGAACAGGATTTTCTTCCCGCCAGATTTGTAGAGGATGACATATGAAGCGTCGTTCCAGTTGCCGCGTCGGTTCGCATCGGCAATTAGGGCCGGTGTTGGTGCCAGAATCTTCAGCCCGTCGCCCTTGAAGTAGTCGTAGCTTTGCCCTGAAGTGTACACACGCCGCCTTGAGTCGCCACCGTCGCGCAGACTTGTGTAGAACTGCCAATGCCTTCGCAAGTCTGCCCGCCGCCCAAAGGATTCAGGGGTGCAGTTCTTCGTGTTGTTCGTGTCCCAGAAGTTGGAAACATGGAAGCTCTCGAACAGGTCTTTAATCCCGTCGAGGTGATCCATGTCCGGGTGCGTCAGGATGAACCGGAAGATCGAAGAAACGCCGATCTTGTTCAGGTACGCAATCGGGTTGTCTGGGTAGTGCTTGCGTCCGAAGTTGCCCGGCACCGGCTCCCGTTCGACCGATTCCGAATACGCCTTGTAGTTGCAAGAGAGCTTAATCGGCTCCGCGACGGCGCAATTCACGTCGAGGACAGAAACGCGACCGCTCCCGTGCTGAATGATGGAGCAATCGCCGTTCTTGACGTTCAGGAAGTGAACTCTTGGCATGTGTTACTGCCCGTCCTTTTTCTTGTCGTCCTTCTTCTTCTTGAGGTCTGGGTACGCCCGCAAAACCTCGATGGTGTACAGCCGGTAGAACTTCAGGTAGCGGTAGAGCATCATGAACGCCCCGCCGACGCACAGCACGCCAACGGAAATCTTCTTGGCGTCCGGGGTCTTCAAGTCGAGGAACGCCGCGTACCAGACGCCACTAGCCGCAATGACCAGTGAGGCGAGAAGCAACGCGAACGAGATGTTGCGACAGAAGCCGTAGAGGTTCAGGAACGAGTTCATGCGGTCGAACGTGGTCTTATCTTGCTTGGCAACCTCGAAGGCGTGATCGTACAACGCCCGGTTCACTTCCGTCAGCCCTTCCGCTTTCGCCGCTTCAAGGATGCGTTCTTGCGTCTTCGGGCTGAGTGGCTTGAAGAAGCTCCAGAACAGCCACTTGCAAACCGCATGGGCTTTCGGCTCTTTGCCCAAGAGGAGTTCTTCGGACGGGCCGAGGTACTTGCGGCTCAGGTTCTGTTCGAGGAAGTGACTGGCGAGCGAAGCGACGATGTGACCGATGACGTAGGCGAGCGTGACGTAGAGCGCGATTACGCCCGGCTTCCATTCGCGTTCGACAAGCCAATTGCCGTCGAAGCCGAACTCAACGGCCGCAAGCAGCAAGAACCCCGAAGCGAGGTAGCCGAAGAAGTCGTAAACGGAAATCGGCAGGTTCACGCGAACGCCTCATGCCAACGAGTGCAACAACATGACACTGCACTTTACGAAAGAGGTTCGCGTTCCCACCATGTCGGTTGAGGCGTCGGGCGAAATACTCACGCAATCTTCACAATCGGCTATTCGTCCGCTGGCTTCGAGAGCTTCACGCCCGCGACGTTTCCGAAGTGCTTATCGAGGTCGTTCGGATCGAAGGCGAACCGGATTTTGCCGATAGTCCACGGGTCGCCGTTTGGCCCGTCCGCGCTGTAGACGAGCTTGAACCAACCCTGAGCGTCGGCACGCGGTTCAAACCAAACCCGCTTCTTGTCGATGTCGTCCGCGAGAAGATCAACTTCGTAACTGGCATCGGTGATCCGTACTTCGATCTTCACCGGGGCGTTCGCGGTGCCGGTGAACTCGGCGGATGCCTTCTTCCCTCTGGTCGGTTTGGCGGTTCGTTTTGGTGCCTTTGCCATTGCTGCCCCCAAGCGAAAACACGAAGCCCCGGCAAGCCCATTGTACCCGCTTGCCGGGGCTTCACGTTCCCGTTTCAGGCGAGCAACTTCGCGCGAACGTGCAGTAACGCGGCTTCGAGTTTGGCGACTTGCGGCGGGGTGAAGTTCTTGATGTAGCTGCGGCCGTGTGTCCCGCCGACGCCTTCGCAACGGTACAAGCGGGCTTCCGTCTCGCCGATGTCGTCCTGAATCATTTGGGCAACGGTCTTGCGTAACGCCTTATGTTCAGGAAGGTCATGGGCTTCGCGGAACTGGCGGTACGCTTCTTCGAGTTGCCATTTCGTCAGCCCGTACTGAATCGCCTCGATGGTTTCGGGC
Source organism: Gemmata sp. (assembly GCA_022843445.1). Lineage (GTDB taxonomy): Bacteria > Planctomycetota > Planctomycetia > Gemmatales > Gemmataceae > Gemmata. Next base: position 1,319 of record JALHNS010000052.1, on the reverse strand, counting down.
CAGAGCTTCCATGTTCCGACCACTTGAACCGGCTTCTTTTCGTTCTTCTTCCTGCCCTTCTTCAAGTAACCGCCGTCGATGATGTGCTGCGGCTTCAAACTCGTGAGGTCGCCCCAGTAGAAACCGCAGTTCAGCCCCAGAAGGAGAGCGGTACGCGCGATGTCCGTTGCGTTCTGAAGTGCCGTCTTCACTTGCTCAACGGTGTACTGCGTTTTCTGCCCTTCGCCCGCCGTGATCCGGTATTCGGGGTTCTGGCGGAACGTGAACCGCAAGTCGTGATCGGCTTCGAGGCGTTTCAAGAAGGTGTTCAGGGTTTGCATCGCGTTCGCCCGGTTCCGGTCTGACCACTTCTCCGCTTTCACCTTCTCCCAATACTCGCGGTAGTGCTTCACGGTGATGTTTCGGAAAGAGATGTCCCCCGTGATGTCACCGAACATTTCGAGGAACTGCCGGATGCTAAACCAACCCTTGCCCTTCGGGTTCCGCGCCTTCGCCCGTTGGATTGCGGAAGCGATTTCGGCCTTCAGGCTTTCGGCCGCTGCGGGCTTCGGTGTCAGGCGTTCTAGTAGGAACTCACGCACGGCCGGTTCAGTGTCCGGGTTCTGAATCTGCGTAGCCGCGTTCAGAATGCGAATCTGATCGAAGTTCAGGGGCGTTTTCCGCCGCACTTCGCCCGTAGCCGTGTCACGCTCGAACGGGCTGTATTCGGGCGGGGCGTCGTTCGCATAGCGTTTCTTCGCCGCTTCGAGTTCGGTTTCGGCTTGCGTGACGGTCTTTGCCTTGCGGAGTTCTTCGAGGTAGCGAAGCCAGTACGGGCGGGATTCGCGTTCGGTGTTTGGCACTTCCGTCTTGAACATGTTCGACAACTGGCGGATGCTGGCGGATGCGGTGAGTTCCCGCGTGCGAATCTTCCACTTCCTCATGGTGTGGTCGAAAGTGCCGGTGCCGTGAATAGCAGCCACTTCCATTGCCTTTTCCCCCCTGCCCGGTACACGCACAGAAAGCGAACGTCTCTCAAACTGTGCGTCGGATTGTCCTGTTCTTTGTCCCGCGTCGGTTTGTCCTGAAGCGTGACAGAGAGAAAAACCTGAAAAAACAAGGCATTGCGGGGCGTCGGTCGGGTAGGTTGGGGGAAACGGGTCCAACGCTGCACCGGACCCGGCCATGTAGTTTGTTTCCCGGTGCTCCCCGGGCGCATCGGCCGCACACTGGTGTCGCGGCCGGGCCGGTGAGCGGTGTCGCTACTATGAAGCCGTGTGTGGGTCAAGTCGGTTGATCCTGTTTTTCTGAGTCGTTTCGGGTGGCGGCGGGCGCCCACC
>JALHNS010000051.1:11924-24887 GCA_022843445.1 Gemmata sp. | reverse complement strand
GGGCACCGGCGCGGGCGCGTCGGGGGCCGCGGGCCGCTCACAGGTGCAGGCGAACGCGGGCCGGTCTGCCGGCGGGTGCGCGGCGCAACAGGTTGCCTTCGCGGCGGGCTTCGCTGCGCAACATTTGCCGACTTTCGTCGCAGACGTGCAGCACGATTGCGGAGCCGGGGCTTGTGCGGCCGGCGTCGCGCTCGTCGGAGGCGCGACTGAGAGACACGCACACGCGCGGAGGGGTACCGCTCCGCTGGCTGCGGTCGCGACCGCGAGCAGCAGACACAGCACGAACCGAACTCGCGCGGGGAATCCCATACGGGGATCGTATACCCCGCGGCCCACTTCGGTCAATTCGATTCGCGCCGCTCCGGGTAAACTCGCCCGGACCACAGTACAGGGTCGCGCTCAACCTACGCCACTCGCAACGACCGCGTTCGCGGCAACGTTCACTTGCTTCTTGGCGATGTTCACCTGAAGCACCGGCACCGCGAGCTTGCGCACCAGCGCGAGCGTTTTCACCGCGGCGAGGAACCGGCGGTTGGTGGCGTCCATGCGGCGCTGGTGAAAGTCGGCTTGCTTGATGCTCGCGTCGGTCGCTTGGGCCGCGCGCAGTTCGGCGTCTTGCACTGAAGCCAGCACGCGACCACGCGCTCCACGAGGACGCGCTCCACCGGTGTCGGGTTGTCGCCGCTCAGTTCCGCGCGGAAGCGTTCGAGCTTGCAGCGCACGTCTTCGCGGAACGCGAGGTTCTTGCCGGCTATCGATTTGGTCATCGACACGAACACCTGTTCCGCGAGGTCGCCACCGAACGCGCCCACCGCGCCGGGGCGCTGGAGAAACTCCCGAATTAGTGGCACGGCCGTTTCGTCGCCGGTGCGGGCGCGCTCGGCGAGGTTCGTCAACGCGGTGTGCGCGGCGCGCGTTTCCTTCGCTGTCGGGGTCTGGGTGTCAGCCACGTTTTTTCCTCCACGCGCCGCGGTTGTGTTGGACGTACCCGGCCGCGAGCAGTGCGGCGCGGGCGAGCAGATCGGCCAGTTGGTTGAGTTCGTCGAGCGGGGCGTCCAACTCCGCGATCTCCTCGCGCTCGAGCCGCGCGCACTGCCGCTCGGCCTCGCGCTTGTCGCGCTCGAGGGCGTACATCCGCGCGACCAGTTCGCCGACGCGCCCACCGCCGACGTACTCGCGCACCACGCGCCCGTTCACGCGCTTGGAGCGGGTGTAATAGCGCCCGTTTTTGTCCCACCCCATTCTGTTACACCTCCGCGCGTGCCCCGCTTCTCCACCTTACCCGCCGCGCGGGGAACCCGCACTCGCCAGCAGCGCGAGCATCGCCCGCTTGATCGGGTCTGTTAAGGTTGGCCAAGCCGCGATCAGTTGGTGTAAATCGGAATCGGGGGGAACTGCACCGGATTCTGCACCGGGTTCGGTGGCGCAGGGCGGGGAAGTGCTTGAATTCAAGGCGTTGAAGCGGTGGGTTCGAGTCCCACCTTGGCCACCTGAACGTACAGTTAGATCCGGGCTACAGGTGACAGAAGTTGCCTGTAGCCCCTGCTGTTCATGCGAAGACGGTTTCGCGTTTCACATTAGGTTCGGTCGTTCACCCGGTGGGCTCGCGCCGGGTCGCTTCCACATACCAAACGCAGTTTGAAACACGAAGAAATAGCTCTGCGTTACTCCCTTCCCGACATGTGTGTCGGATTTTTCACCAGCAACGAATCTTGTGGCCCTGTCGAGCGTCAGAAGCCTGCGGACCGAAATCGACTCGGCTCGGGATGATACCTGAAGGGGGAGGCATGAGGCGCGTGTGCGGTGCGGTCGCGGCGCTCGCGGTCGCGTGTGCGTTCGTGGTGGCGCAAGAGAAGAGCGTGCGCCCGGGGATCAACGACCCGTTCCAGAACCCGGACGTGGCGAAGTACGCCAAGACGTTCGAGGGCGAGAGCCGCGAGGTGTACGTGCTGCGCGACAAGGTGGTCGCGGCGTGCGGGCTGAAAAAGGGCGCGGTGGTCGCCGACATCGGGGCCGGCACCGGGCTGTACACGCGCCTGTTCGCCAAAGCGGTCGGCCCGGACGGGCAGGTGTTCGCGGTGGACATCGCGCCCAAGTTCCTCGAACACGTCCAGAAGACGAGCCGCGACGCCGAGCTGAAGAACGTCACCCCGGTGCTGTGCAACTTCGATTCGGTCGATCTGCCGCCGAAGTCGGTCGACGTCGCGTTCGTCTGCGACACCTACCACCACTTCGAGTTCCCCGAAAAGACGATGCTCTCGCTGCACCGCGCGCTGAAGCCGGGCGGGCGCGTGATCGTCATCGATTTTGTGCGCGAGAAGGGCAAGAGTTCGGATTGGACGCTGAACCACGTGCGCGCGGGCCAAGAGGTGTTCGAGAAGGAAATCGCCTCGTGCGCGTTCAAGAAGGTCGATGAGGTGAAAGAGTTGCTGAAAGACAACTACATGGTCGTGTTCGAGAAGGTCGACAAGCGCCCCTAGCGCGGGTGGGCGGGCGGGGCGGGGAACGTCGCCGCCCACTTGGCCCGGAGCGCGGCGGTGAGACGCGCGGTACACTGCGGGGGCACCGGGTACGGTTCCCCGGCCTTGTACAAGCGGATCGTTTTGCGGATGTTGTCCACGACCACTTGGCACGGGTTGCACCCGGCGAGGTGCTCGGCGAACTCGCGGCACACCGCGGCGACGGTCTCACCGTCGACGTAATCGTTCAGCGCGCGCATGATCTCTTCGCAACTGAGCGCGGCCGGGGTCGGTTCGGACACGTGACACCTCGGTACGTTAGCCGTGCCGGTGATCGGGGAACAAGCGCGCGGACTCGTCGCCGAGCGCGCGGGTCAGTTTCTCGCGGAGGGCCATGCGGGCGCGCAGCAACCGCACCTTCACGGCCGACTCGGTCAGCCCGGTCGCTTCGGCCGTTTCGCGGACCGACAGCCCCTCGATGTCGCGGAGCGCGAACACGACGCGGTACTTGTCGTCCAATTCCGCGAGCGCCGCGTCAATCAGCTCGCGCACCTCGTGCCGGGCGGCGAGGTCGGCCGGGTCCTCGCGCCACGGGGCGATGAACTCCGGGTGCGGCACGTCGCCGTAGCCCTCCTCGGCGTCGGCGCTCACGGTCGGCAACCCGCGGCGCTTGCGGAGCGCCTTGAGGGCGTGGTTCGCGGCGACGCGGAGCAGCCACCCGGCGAACGGCGCGTCGCCGCGGAACGAACGCAAGTGCTCCACGGCGCTCAGGAACGTTTGCTGCGTCACGTCTTCGGCGTCGTGCGCCGAACCGACAATGCGGTGTGCGAGCGCGTGCACCCGATTCTGGTATTTGCCGACCAGTTCTTCGAACGCGGCGAAGTCCCCGGCGCGCGCCCGCCCGACCAGTTCGCTGTCCGGGTCGGGCGCGGGCGCGGGTGGTGCGGTCGGGTCCATCGTTCCTTCGCCATCGGTAGCCGATACCCTAACCCGCGCGGCGCGGCGCGGCCACCCCACCGGTCACTTGTCGGCCGGGAACCCGTTCTTTACGAGGTCCGCGAAGCCCTCCTTGAGCGGGCGCACGTCGTAGCCTTGCTTCTTCAGGATGTCGGCCGCGACGAGGCACCGCTTACCGGAGCCGCAGTGCAGGTAGACGATCGAACCTGCCGGCAACTCTGTCTTCACCTTCTCCGCGTCGGCCCCGGCCTTCAGTTCCGAGAGGGCGAGGTGGTTGGCGTCCTTCAGGTGCCCGTCCTTCCACTCGCTCGCTTCGCGGACGTCCACCAGCACCGCCTTCTTCGCGGCCACGCTCTTCTTGACCGCGTCGAGCCCGTCGGTCGTGTGTTCGGCGGCACACGCAACGGTCGTGAGACCGAACGCGACGAGTGCGGCCATGGAGTGCCGTTTCATCCCACCCTCCGAAAGTCTGAAGCCCGCCCCGCGCGGGCCCATCTGGTACGATCCGCGAGGGGCGATTCGGTTACATCGCAAAAGAGGTGTAACCGAATGCGCCCCTCACGGATCGTACCCTTCAGAACGGCACAGCAACCGCACACAGGAGTTGCAGATGGCGCGCGTGACCGACGTTGCCACAGCGACGTTTTCCGAACAGGTACTCGCGTCCCCGATACCGGTCGTTGTTGACGTGTACGCGAACTGGTGCGGACCGTGCCGCGCTCTCGCGCCGCTGCTCGAGACGTACGCGGGCTTGTACGCATCGGAAGTCAAGTTCGTGAAAGTCGACATCGACGGCTCCCCGGAGATCGCCGAGTACTTCGGCGTGAGTGCCGTCCCCACCCTGCTGTTCTTCCGGGACGGGCGCGCGGTCGGTCGGCTGGACGGATTGCCGCGAACGGAGACGGTGCTGACCGCTCTGGACGATCTCGCGCGGCGCACCGGGAACCGACGGTTGAGCGAACGCGCGCGGTGATGCGGCTATCGGAGCACGGACCCGCGCGAAGTTCCCTACCAATGGTCTGACCACACAGGAACTAACCCATGACAACCGTCCAATCGCCCCGAACCCACACGGCGGCACCGAACGGCCGCCGCGCGCACCGCCGCGTCGTCGTGGTCGGCGGGGCGCTCGCGCTCGTCGGTGCCGCCCTTGCCGCGTTCGTCGATCCCGTGTTGGTGTCCCTCGCCGCGGCCGGCGGGTTCCTGTTGCTACTGTACCCGGACCGCCGCGCGTAACCCCGAACCGGAGCTCACATGAACCGCACACGAATTCTGCGCGCCGCCGGGCTGTGCGCCACGTGCGCCGCCCTCGCGCTGGCGACCCCCGGCTTTTCACAACCGCCCGGTAAAGGGCCGCCCCCGGGCAAGGGGAAGGGCGCGGGGAAAGACGAGGCGTTCGCCGCCGACCGCGCCGCGTTCCACTACCTCCTCGAGAACCGAGAGCACATCCGCCGCACGGTGAAAGACACGAAGACCGGTGTCGAGACGGTGACCGAGTCCGCGAAGCCGGAAGTTGCGAAGAAGCTCCAAGAGCACGTCGCCGCTATGCACGCCCGCGTCACGAGCGGCACCGGGTTGCACTACCGGGACCCGCTGTTCGCGGAACTGTTCAAGCACGCGGACAAAATCGTAATGAAAGTGGAGAAGACCGAGAAGGGTGTGAAGGTCGTTGAAACCTCCGACGACACGTACGTGGCCGAACTGATTCGCGCGCACGCCCGCGTGGTGTCCAAGTTCATCGAGAACGGGTTCGATGAGGTTCACAAGAACCACCCGCTGCCCGAGCGGCCCGGAGTGAAGAAGCCGTGACACCCGCACCGTCGCCCGCGAGGAGCCGAATTGTGGACGCACTGTTCGTTCTCGGCCTGTTCGCGCTCTGGGTGATCCTGCAAGTGTGGGTGCTCCCGAAGGCCGGGGGGCCCACCTGAATGAGCGGGGCGTGCGAGCCGCGGTCGCGGCCCGATGCCTCTCCCCGCGCACCCGACCGCGCCCCACCCCCGCCCGCGCCCGAACGGAACGACCCATGACCGCCCCACTCGCGCGCCGCCGTGCGCTCGTCCGATCGCTGCAGTCCGCCGGTGTCGCGCTCGCCGTGTTGGGCGGGTTCCTCGCGTGGATGGGCGGCGCGTTCCGCGAGAAGACTCGGCCCGGAGAGGTCGCCGCACCGAAGGCGAGCGCCGCGGGGCGCGAGTTGCGGGCGGTCGAGGCCCACCGGGTCGAAGAGGGCGCCCCGGTGGTCGCCAGTGTCCAACCGCGGCGGCGCACCGAGTTCGCGGCGCAAGTGCAGGCCCGCATCCTTCAGGTAAGTTTGGAACCCGGCGAAACGGTCGAACCGGGGAAGGTGCTCGTTCGACTCGACGACCTCGAGTTGCGCGCGCAGCAAGCGGAGGCGGAAGCCGCGGTCGCCGTCGCCGAGGCCGATCTGGCACTCCGGAAGGTCGATTACGCCCGCGCCCAGCGGGAGCGCACCGGGGGCGTCATCAGCGATACCGATTTCGCCCGGTACGACGGCGCGCTGAAGGTGTCCGACGCCCAAGTGAAACGGGCCAAAGAGAACGTCAAGCGGCTCGCGGTTCAACTGACGTACACCGCGATCGTCGCGCCGGCGCGGGGCGTGGTCGCCGACCGCTACGCGGACCCCGGCGACATCGCCTCGCCGGGCAAGGTGCTGATGGTCGTCTACGACCCCTCGGAGCTCGAACTGCACGCGAACGTGCCCGAGAGCCTCGCCCCGGACGTGCGCGCCGGTCAGCCGGTGCGCGTGCGGATCGACGCCGCCGGGGTGAGTGCGGTCACCGGCACCGTGCGCGAGGTGGTGCCGCAGGCGCAGCCGGCGAGCCGCTCTGTGCTCGTGAAGATCGCGCTGCCGCCGCTGCCGGGCGGCAAGCCGCTGCTCCCGGGCATGTTCGGGCGCGTCGGCATCCCGATCGGTACCGTCGAGCGGCTGTTCGTGCCGCGCGCCGCGGTCGCCCACGTCGGTCAACTTGATCTCGTCGAGGTGGTCGGTCCCGACGGCACAGTGAACCGCCGGTTCGTGCGCCTCGGGCCGGACGTCGGCGACCGCGTCGAAGTGCTCGCCGGGCTGCGCGCGGGCGAACGGGTCGCGCTCCCGGCCGCGCCCCGCTGACCCGTCTCCCCGAACGCGCCAACCGTCACGAGGTGCCCAGATGACCGCTCCCCGCCCAGATCAGGGCTTCGTATCGCGCGTGGTCGAGGCGTTCCTCCACGGTAACCTGTCGGTCCTGCTGATCCTCGTGATGCTCGCGTGCGGGGCCGCGGCGCTCGCGCTCACCCCGCGCGAAGAGGACCCGCAGATCGTGGTCCCGCTCGCCGACATTCACGTGCGCATGCCGGGGGCCACCGCGGAGGAAATCGAGCAGCAGGTGTCGTCCAAGCTCGAACGGTTGCTCGCGCAGATCGACGGCGTGGAGTACGTGTACTCCATGTCGCGCCCGGGCGAGGCGCTCGTCACCGTGCGGTTCTACGTCGGCGAGAACCGCGAAGACAGCCTCGTCAAACTGCACAACAAGATCATGATGAACGCCGACGTGGTCCCGCCGGGAGTCACGGGCTGGGTGGTGAAGCCGGTCGAGATCGACGACGTGCCGGTCGTCACCGTCACACTGTGGAGCGCCACGGCCGACGACTTCGCGCTGCGCCGCGTGGCCGAACAAGTGGAAGTGGCCCTCCAAGGCGTGCCCGACACCGCGCGCACGGAGGTGGTCGGGGGCCGGCGCCGGCAGTTGCGCGTGGCGCTCGACCCCGACAAGATGAGCGCCCGACGGGTGACCGCGCTGGACGTGGACCGCGTGTTGCGGGGCGCGAACGTGAACGTGACCGCGGGCACCTTGCGGGCGAACAACCGCGAGGTGACGGTCGAGGGCGGGCCGTTCGTGCGCACCGCCCGCGAGCTGGAACCGCTGGTGGTCGGCGTGTTCGGCGGTCGCCCTGTGTACGTGCGCGAGATCGCGACCGTGACCGACGGGCCGGAAGAGCCGACCGGGTACGCGCGGATCGCGTTCGGCCCCGCGGCGAAGGACCGGCCCGAGGGCCCCGGCGACTTCCCCGCGGTCACGGTCGCGGTCGCCAAATGCAAAGGGAGCAACGCCGTCTCCGTCGCGCACGACCTCGAGGCGAAACTGGACGAACTGCGCCGCACTGTGATACCGAACGACGTGTCGGCCCGGATCACCCGCAACAACGGCGAGACGGCCGACGAAAAGGTGAACGAACTGATCCGCGAGTTGGGGCTCGCGGTGGTCATCGTGTCGGCGCTCGTGATGTTCAGCCTCGGCTGGCGCGAGGCCGCGATCGTGGTCACCGCGGTCCCGCTCACGTTCGCGCTCACGCTCCTCGTCAACTACCTCGCCGGGTACTCCATCAACCGCGTCACGCTGTTCGCGCTCATCCTCGCGCTCGGACTGGTCGTGGACGACCCGATTGTGGACGTGGAGAACATCTTCCGGCACTTCGGGCTGCGGCGCAAACCGCCGCGCGAGGCGGTGCTGGAGGCCGTGAACGAGGTGCGCCCGCCCATCATCGTGGCCACGCTCGTGGTGATGCTCTCGTTCCTGCCGATGGTGTTCATCACCGGCATGATGGGGCCGTACATGCGGCCGCTGGCGCTGAACGTGCCGGTCGCGATGTTCATGTCGATGGTGGTCGCGTTCACCGTGACGCCGTAGCTCAGCTACCACGTGCTGAAGGGCGCGTACGGCCGCGGCGGGCACGAACCGGCCGACCCGAAGGCGACGCTCACCTACCGCCTGTACCGGGCCGTGCTGACCCCGTTCCTGAACTCGCGGCTCGCGGCGTGGGGGCTGATCCTGTTCACCGGCGGGTTGGTCGCGGCGGCGTGCGCGCTACCCGCGCTCGGGCTGGTGCCGCTAAAAATGCTCCCCTACGACAACAAGAACGAGTTCCAAGTGCTCGTCGATCTGCCGGAGGGCACCCCGGCCGAAGTGACCGACTCGGTTCTCAAGGACATGTCCGACGAACTGCGCGGGCAGGCCGAAGTCGCCGAGGTGCTCGCGTTCGCCGGGGCCGCCTCGCCGATGGACTTCAACGGCATGGTGCGGCACTACTACTTGCGGCGCGAACCGCACCGCGGCGACCTGCGGGTGAACCTGCTCGCCAAAGAGGACCGCACCGCGCAGAGCCACGAGATCGCGCTCCGCGTGCGCCCCGGGCTCGAACGGCTCGCGGCCCGGCACGCGGCGCGCATCAAGATCGTCGAAGTGCCGCCCGGCCCGCCGGTACTCAGCACGCTGGTGGCCGAAGTGTATCCCGCCGCGGGGCAGTCGTACGAGGCGCTCCGCGCCGACGTGAAGCACGTGCGCGGGCTGTTCGCACAGGAACCGGGCGTGGTTGACCCGGACGACACGTTCGAGGCGCAGCGCCCGCGGCTCGTGTTCCGCGTGGACAAGGAGAAGGCGTCGCTCACCGGGGTCACCACCGAGCAGATCGCCAACACGCTCCGCATCGGCGTGAGCGGCATGACGCCGGGCGAGGGCGACCCCAAGGACTTCCGCTCCGGCACCGGGCACCTGCCGCGCGAGCTGAACCCGCTCACGATACTGCTCACGGTGCCGCAGCCGAGCCGCACCGGCACCGGCGACCTGTTGCGCCTCGGTGTGAAGACCCCGACCGGCGAGATCGTGCGCGTGGGCGAACTCGGGGCGTTCGAGGAACTCCCGGCGGAGCAAACGATCTACCACAAGAACCTGCGCCGCGTGGCGTACGTCACCGCGGAGACCGCCGGGCGCACCCCGGCCGAGGCGGTCATCGGGTTGCTGTTCGCGATGCGCCGCGCCCCGACGCCGGGCGGCGCGGACGTGGTGTGGAGCGGGGAGGGCGAGTGGAAGATCACGCTCGACGTGTTCCTGGACCTCGGCCTCGCGTTCGGCGGCGCGCTGCTGCTGATCTACATCTTGATGGTGTACCAGACCGGCAGTTACCTGATACCCCTCGTACAGATGATCTCGATCCCGCTCACGGTGGTCGGGATCATGCCGGGCTTCTGGCTGCTGAACCTCGCCACCGGCACGACCATCGGCGGGTACGCGAACCCGGTGTACTTCACCGCGACCGCGATGATCGGGATGATCGCCCTCGCGGGCATCGCCGACCGGAACGCGATCTTGCTCCTCGACTTTATCGAACACGTGAAGGCCCGCGGCGCGAGCCTGAAGGAGGCGCTCGTTGAGAGCGGCGCGGTGCGGTTCCGCCCGATTCTGCTTACAGCCGGGGCCGCGATGCTGGGGGCGTGGCCGATTACGCTCGACCCGGTGTTCAGCGGGCTGGCGTGGGCCCTCATCTTCGGGCTGGCCGTTTCGACCGCGTTCACGCTCCTCCTCATCCCCGTGGTGTACTGGATGCTGTACCGCGAGCGCCCGACCCCGGGTACCGACGCGACCCGCCGGCGAGCGACTGACGCGCCAGCGCCGTCGGCCAACGACGTGCTCGAATTCAAGGCCCTGTAGCGACGGGTTCGCGTCCGATTGCGGCAAACTGAACACAAGGCCCGAATCGAGCACAAGTGCGTACAGTTGCCTGTAGCCCCAGACTGTTCACGGGGTTGTGCCGCGCGCCGGTTAGAACTCCCGCAGCAGCCGCCCGCCCCCGACGAGCGGGGCCGCGATGCCGGTCTCCCGCAGCGCGTACCAGAAGGTGACGGCGTTGATCCCCAAGATCGGGATACCGATCTGCGGTTCCAACCGCTCGGCCACATCCACCAAGCTCATGTTGGTCCCACACTGGACCACCGCGTCGAGGCGGTTCCGCGGGGTGGCGAGCAGTTCGAGGACGGCCCGCTCCTTCGCCCAGTCGGGCACGTGAGCGATGTGCCCGGCGTGCGCGCACGAGAACCCGACGCTCGCCACCACCTCGAACCCCATGTCCGCGAACAGCCGCGCGGCGTTGCGGTTGCCCGTCGCGTCGAACGGCGTCAGCAGGCCGATCCGCGTCGCCCGGTAGCGGGTCAGCGCGGCCCGCGCGGCGTCGTGCCACGTCGCCCACGTGCGGTCGCACAGCCCTTCGATCTCGGCCGTCGCCGCGCGAATCGGGTCGAGTCCGGGGAGGACGTGCTCGAGGCTCATCCCCAAGATCAGGTACTGGGGGTCCGCCAGCAGGGCCGCCCGCACCGCCTCTCGCACCCCGCCGAGGAACTGGTCGCGGTACCGGTCGAGGTCGGCGGCCGTGGCGAGCACCGGGCGCGGGGTGACCACCGGAGTGGTGTGCAGGCCCACCCCGCGCAGCCCGTTCGCGCCCGAGTTGCCGAACACGAGGCCCCAGAGTTCGTGCTCCGTGCTGGTGTTGGTGGCCGGCACCAGCAGCCCGAACTTGCGCCGGAAGCTGCGCGCGTCCGGGTACGCGCGGTCCGCGCCGATCGGGCCGAACCCGTCGGCCGCGCGGCCGTTCAGAACGACCCCCGGAGGCGCGAGGGCGGGAACCGTGTGCCCGGGGCCGGGTAGCACGATGCGCCGGCCGGACAGCGCGCCGGTAACGACCTCACCGACGGGCACCAGCGGCGTCTCGCCCGGATCGCTCATGGTTCGGCCTCGGGTGGGATGGAACCGCGGGCGCCGCGGGCCACGAACGACGAGTGTACCCGATGCGAGCGGCTGGGGCACGGAAACCCGACCGGAACGGCCGCGCGCGCGGCTCCCGCCGGGCGCAGACGGGGACGCGGACCGTGTCGCGCGGCAGGCCCCGCGCGCCCCGAAGCGGTTTGACTCGCGCCCGCGAATCACTTATAACCCCTCCGGCGCACGACGCGCCGGAGGGGTGTCATGGCGACCGTTCTCGTCACCGGCGGTTGCGGCTTCATCGGCTCGAACTTCGTGCGGCACCTGCTCGCCACCGACTCGGGCGCGCGCGTGGTCAATCTCGACGCACTCACCTACGCCGGCAACCCCGACAACCTGCGCGACCTCGAAGGCCACCCGCGCTACTCCTTCCTCAAAGGCGACATCACGAGCGCCGACGACGTGCGCACCGCGCTGAGCCTCGGCGTCTCCGACGTCATCAACTTCGCGGCGGAAAGTCACGTCGATCGCAGCATTCAGAACAGCGGGCCGTTCGTGCGCACGAACGTACTCGGTACGCAGGTGCTGCTGGACGCGGCCCGCGAGTTTCGCATCGCCCGATACGTGCAGGTTTCGACCGACGAAGTGTACGGCTCGCTCGGCCCCACCGGGTTCTTTCGCGAAGACACGCCGCTGGCCCCGAACAGCCCGTATTCGGCGAGCAAGGCCGGGGCCGACATGCTCGTGCGTGCGTACCACCACACGTTCGGCCTGAACGCGGTGATTACGCGGTGTTCGAACAACTACGGGCCGTATCAGTATCCCGAAAAGCTGATCCCGCTGTTCGTCACGAACCTGTTCGCGGACAAACCGGTGCCGGTGTACGGCGACGGCCAACAGGTGCGCGACTGGATTCACGTGAGCGACCACTGCCTCGGGGTCGAAGCCGCGTGGCGCACCGGGCGCGCGGGCGAAGTGTACAACTTTGGCGGCCGGTGCGAAATGACGAACCTCGATCTCACGCGCCTGTTGCTGAAACTGATCGGCAAGCCGGAGTCACTGATTCGCTACGTCGAAGACCGGTTGGGCCACGACCGCCGCTACGCGATCGACTGCGCGAAAGCCGAGCGCGAGTTGGGCTGGCAACCGCGCGTCTCGTTCGCCGACGGGCTGCGCGAAACGGTGGAGTGGTACCGGACGAACACGAAGTGGCTCGAAGACCTGAAACGGCGCAACGCGAACTGAGGAAGCACGATGTCGATTCGCGGCGTGATTCTCGCGGGGGGCAAGGGCACCCGCATGGGCGAACTCACGAAGGTGACGAACAAGCACCTGCTCCCGGTGGGCGCGTGGCCGATGGTGTACCACCCGCTGAAGAAGCTCACCGGGGCCGGGCTGCAAGAGATTCTGCTCGTGTCCGGCACCGAACACATGGGCGACTTCGTCGAACTGCTCGGCTCCGGCAGCGCGCACAACTGCCGCCTCACCTACCGCGTGCAGGACGAAGCCGGCGGCATCGCGCAAGCGCTGGGCCTCGCCGAACACTTCTGCACCGGGAGCCGCGCGTGCGTGCTCCTCGGTGATAACATCTTCCGCGACCCGCTCGTGCCGCTACTGGAGAAGGCCAACTCGCGCCCCGATTGGGCGTGGATCGGCCTAAAGGAAGTGCCGGACCCCGGGCGCTACGGTGTCGCGGAGTTGCAAGGCGAGAAGGTGATCGGCATCGAAGAGAAGCCGCCGAACCCGAAGTCGCCGTTCGCGGTGGTGGGCATCTACATCTACCCCGCGGACGTGTTCGGCTTCATCAAGACTCTGAAGCCGAGCCGCCGCGGGGAACTCGAAATCACGGACGTGAACAACCACTACATCTCTCAGGGCCGCATGGGGTGCTTCAACCTCGACGGCTACTGGACCGACGCCGGCACGCTCGACAGCCTCGACTACGCGAACGAACTGGTGCGCAAGGAACCGCCGCGGTTCTGAGAGGCGAGCGGCGGGGGCGGAAACAAAAACCACATCTA
>JALHNS010000051.1:0-11914 GCA_022843445.1 Gemmata sp. | reverse complement strand
TTGTGGCCAACCCGGCGGATTACCGCCCCGCCGCTCGCCGGAAATCACAGCGTCCCGCGGATCGCCTGTTCGCGCTCGATGGCCTCGAACAGCGCCTTGAAGTTGCCCTTCCCGAAGCTCTTGCTCCCGCGGCGCTGGATCACCTCGAAGAACAGCGTCGGACGGTCCGCCACCGGCTTCGTGAAGATTTGCAGCATGTAGCCCTCGTCGTCGCGGTCCACGAGAATGCCGAGGTCAGCAAGCTCCGCGAGGTCTTCCTTGATGGTGCCCACGCGGTCGGTGAGCGCGTCGTAGTACGACTTCGGTACGCGCAGGAACGACACGTCGTTCGCGCGCATGGCCCGCACGGTCTTCACGATGTCGCCGGTAATCAGCGCGATGTGCTGCACGCCCGGCCCGCCGTAATACTGTAAATATTCGTCGATTTGGCTGCGGCGCTTCGCCTTCGCCGGTTCGTTGATCGGGAACTTGATGCGGCCGGTACCGTTCTGCACCACCTTCGACATGAGCGCCGAATACTCGGTACTGATGTCCTTGTCGTCGAACGAAACGAGCTGCGAGAAGCCGAGAATCTTGCTGTACCACTCCACCCACTCGTTCATCTTCCCCTCTTCGACGTTGCCGACGATGTGGTCGATCGCGGCAAGGCCGACGGGCTTCGCGGTCTTGTCTTGGTAGCGCTCCGGGTCGATGGGCTTGTAGCCGGGGGCGAACGCGCCGCGGTACCGGTCGCGGTTGATGAACGTGTGCGACGTGTCGCCGTAGGCGAGAATGGTCGCGGCCTCGAACACCCCGTGTTCGTCTTCGAGCGCTTCGGGTTCGCGCAAGGGCTTCGCGCCGCGCCGCACCGCTTCGGCGAACGCCCCGCGCACGTCGGCCACATCGAGCGCGATGTCCATCACACCGTCGCCGTGTGTAATCAGCCGCTTGCTTTCGGGGTGCTGTTCGGAGAGAGGCGACGTGAGCACGAACGTGATTTCGCCCTGTTTCAGCACGTAGCCGGCCTCGTGCCGCACCTTCGTTTCGAGGCCCGCGTACGCGACGACATCGAACCCGAAGGCGTTGCGGTAGAAGAACGCGCTCTGCCGCGCGTTCCCCACGAAGAACCGCACGTGATCGATCTTCCGCAGCGGGATGTCTGACATAGGAGGAAATCCGAAGGGGAGTTATCCGCCGCTCGTCGAACCGCCGGCGTAAGCCGGTGGGTGCGAGCTAAGACCAACCCACCGGCTTACGCCGGCGGTTCGACCGGCACACTCACAAAACCGGGATGCCGAAGCGCCTGACCAGCGTTTCCAGTTCGCGGCGCAGGAACACCAGCGACGGCGCGACGAAAAAGTCCTTCTGCATGTACGACGGGTCGTAGTCGGTGGTGATGACCGTTTCCGTTACGAACGGGCGGCGCGTCGCGTCCGGCGAGAAGAGCGCGTGCGGGATTTCGCCCGTGCTGCTGAGAATACCGGCCCCAAACACCTTCGTTTCGCCGGCCTCTTCGATCAGCCCGAACTCGATGCTGAACCAACTGAACCGCTTCAGCGCGAGAACGTGGTCCCCGCGATCGGTCGTCGCCGCGGCCTTGCCGATCAGCGTGAGCAGTTCCGCGTAGTCTTGGTTCATCAGCGGCGGAACGTGGCCCAAGCAGTCGTGGATCATGTCCGGTTCGGGCGTGAACTCCGGGTGCGACCCGTGCCGCAGGAACTGCGTGACCGGGAACCCGCGCTCCGCGATGTACTCGTAGAAGGTGCGGTACGGCAGCGCGCCTTCCGCGGGTACGAGGTGCATGTTCGTTTCGCGCTCGAGCCGCTCGCTGATGGTCCGCAGTTGCGGGATTTCGCTTTCGGTGATGCTCAGGTCGCGCTTCGCCTTCAGGTACAGCCCGCAGGCGTGCTTGCGGTGCAGTTCGTCGAGCTTCGGGGCCACGTCGCGCCAGATGCGCGTTTCTTCCGCGGTGAACTCGATGACCGGCGGGCCGAGCCGTTCGAGGCGATGCTTGCGGGTGAGCGCGAACACCTCGCGGCGGCGCTCGATGTACGCGAAGTCGTGCTCGCCGGGGTGCCCGGGGTCGAGCGCGAACTGTTCGGTGTCCGGGGGCTTCACCATCGTCTGCGCGTCGATGGTTTGGCCGTACTGCACCAGCGTTTCGGGAGCGGCTTTCACGGCGGTACCCTCGCGCACGGCCTGACGGCGGCGACACTACCAATTATATCTATCGGTGCCCGCGCCGCGCGCCTCACCCCTTCGGGCGGAACCGCACCCATGAAAGCCGCGTTCTTCGATACCACCGGCACGCCCGACGTGATCCGCGTCGGCGACCTGCCCGCCCCGGAGCCGAAACCGAACGAAATCCGCGTGCGGGTCGCGGTCGCGGCCATCAACCCCATCGACTGTTACATTCGCAGCGGCGCGGCCCCGATGCCGCTGCCGAAACCGGCGATCACCGGGACCGACTTCGCCGGCACCGTCGAAGTGGTCGGCGCGAACGTCTCGCGCTTCCGCGTCGGGGACCGCGTGTGGGGTAGCAATCAGGGCTTGCTCGGCCGGCAGGGAACGTGCGCCGAGTTCGCGTGCGTGAGCGCAGAGTGGGCGTACCCGACGCCCGACGGCGCCAGCGACGAGCAGGCCGCGGCGTGCGCGCTGGTGGGCATCACGGCGCACTTGGGCCTGTTCGCCCGCGCGCAACTGAAGCCGGGCGAATGGGTGTTCGTGAACGGGGGCACGGGCGGTGTCGGGTCGATGGTTGTTCAAATGGCGAAGGCCGCAGGCGCGAAGGTGATTTGCACCGCCGGTAGCGCCGAGAAAGTTGCCGCGGCGCTCGAGCTGGGTGCGGATGTCGCGCTGAACTACAAGACCGACGACGTGACGTCGAAGGTGAAAGAGGCGACCGGCACGGGCGCGAACGTGTGGTACGAAACGACGCCCCCGGGCGACTTCGACAAGACCGTGGAAGCGATGGCCCCTCGCGGGCGCGTGGTGGTGATGGCGGGCCGCGCCGCGCGCCCGGTGCTGCCGAACGGCCCGTTCTACGTGAAGGGGTTGTCGCTGCTCGGTTTCGCCATGTTCAACATGACCGCCGACGAGCAGCGCGCGTGCGCCGACGCGATGAACGCGTGGCTCGCGGCCGGCAAGTTGCGCGCGCCGATCGGCGCGCGGTTCGCGCTCGCGGACGCCGCGAAGGCGCACGAACTGCAGGAAGCGAACACGCTGAAAAAGGCCGGGACGCTGAGCGGGAAGATTCTGATTCTGCCGAACGGGTGAGCGCCCGCCGCAACTCCCCTTCCCGCCCACGTTTCCCACTTGTGCCGGGCCGCGGGCACGCTATACAACAACCCCAACGGCCCGGCGCACCCGCGCGCCGCGGTTCGGCCATTTGATACGAGGCAGGACGCAACGCAATGAAGCGCGCGCTCATCACCGGCGTGACCGGGCAGGACGGCAGTTACCTCGCGGAACTGCTCCTCGAAAAGGGCTACGAGGTTCACGGGGTGGTGCGCCGCGCGAGCACGGAATCGTTCGACCGCATCGAGCACCTCGCGGGCAAAATCACGCTCCACCAAGCCGACCTGCTCGACCAACTCTCGATCATCGACGTCATCAAGGAAACGGACCCGGCCGAGGTGTACAACCTCGCGGCGATGAGCTTCGTGCCGACGAGCTGGAAACAGCCGATGCTCACCGGGCAGTTCACGGCGCTCGGCGTCACACAGGTGCTCGAAGCGATTCGACTGCTCGGCAAGAACAGCATCAAGTTCTACCAAGCGTCTTCGAGCGAGATGTTCGGGAAGGTGCAAGAGGTGCCGCAGAAGGAGAGCACCCCGTTCTGGCCCCGCAGCCCGTACGGGGTCGCGAAGGTGTACGGGCACTGGATCACGGTGAACTACCGCGAATCGTACAACATGTTCTGCTGCTCGGGCATCCTGTTCAACCACGAGAGCGAGCGCCGCGGCAAGGAGTTCGTGACGCGCAAAGTGACCGACGGCGTGGCCCGGATCAAGCTCGGCATGTCGAAGGAACTGCGCCTCGGGAACCTCGATTCCAAGCGCGACTGGGGCTTCGCCGGCGACTACGTGCGCGCGATGTGGCTGATGCTCCAACAGGACGAACCGGACGATTACGTCGTCGCCACCGGCGAGACGCACACCGTGAAGCGACTCGTGGAGCTCGCGTTCGGCGCGGTCGGCCTGAAGTGGGAGGACCACGTCAAGATCGACCAATCGCTGGTGCGCCCGGCGGAAGTCGACCTGCTGATCGGCGACCCGGCGAAGGCGAAGGCGAAGCTCGGGTGGAAGCCGGAAGTGAGCTTCGAGCAACTGGTCGAGCGCATGGTGCGCGCCGACCTCGCGCGGCTTCAGGGCCAACCGGTGCCGGACTTCAAGGCCCGCGGCATCTGACCTTTAGTTCCAAGTTCCAAGTTCCAGAAGTTCGAACCGGCCGCACGCCGTGGAACTCTGGAACTCTGGAACTTGGAACTTCCAGACATGCGCATCCTGATTACCGGCATCACCGGGTTCGTCGGCGGCCACTTGGTGGAACACCTCGCGGCGGCGGGCGGGCACGCGCTGTTCGGGATCGCGCGGCACCGCGAGTGGCCGGCGCACCTTGCCCACCTCGCGCCGCTCGCGCGCCTGTCTCCTGTCGACCTGTGTTCGCCCGCGGACGCCGAGCGCGCGATCCGCGACGCGAACCCCGATTGGATCATTCACCTCGCGGGCTACGCGAACACCGGCGGTTCGTTCAAAGAACCCGACCGCGCGTGGGCCGAGAACCTCACCGCGACGCGCACGCTCTACGACGCGCTCGCGCGCACCAGCTTGAAGCCGCGGGTGCTGTTCGTCTCCACCGGTCTCATTTACGGCGAACCGGACCCGCCCGGCGATGCGTGCGACGAGCGCACGACTCTGAAACCGGCCAGTCCGTACGCCGCGAGCAAGGCCGCCGCCGACGTGATGAGCTACCAGTACGCGCGCAGCCCGGGCCTCGATATCGTGCGCGTGCGGCTGTTCAACCAGATCGGCCCGCGGCAGAGCGCAGACTTCGCGGTGCCGAACTTTGCGCGCCAAATCGCGGCCGCCGAGCGTTCCGGGAAGGCCGCAGAAATCGTAACCGGCGACCTTTCGGCGCAGCGCGATTTCACCGACGTGCGCGACGTTGTCGCCGCGTTCCCGCTGGTGCTGGAACGCGGCGTGCGGGGCGAGGCGTACAACGCGGCCCGCGGCGAAGCGTACCGCATCCAAGACCTGCTGGACCGACTCGTGGCGCAAGCCCGCGTGCCGATCAGCGTGAAGCAGACCATCGAACCGGGCCGTAAAGCGGACACTTCCGTCACGCGCGCCGACGCGCGTAAGTTGCGCACCGCGACCGGGTGGCAGCCCCGCGTACCCATCGAGCGCTCGCTCACCGACGTGATCGACTACTGGCGCGCCCAACCCAGTTGACCCGTTCGTAGGTCGCGGTCGAGCGAGGCTTTGCGAGCGAGGCCCGACGGCGAGAGCGCATCACGAGAAACGCTTGCGCGCTTCCCAGTGCACAGAACGCAAGCGTTCCGTTCACAGGTGATTCGCCGTCGGGCCTCGCGGCGAAGCGCCGCTCGACCGCGACCTACAAGAACAACGTGCCCTTCCCGAACCTGTCCGCTCTCGCTATGCTCCATTCACACGAGCCTCGCGGCGGCTTCGGACAGGCTCGCTAAACATCATCCGCCGCTTCTGCCACATGTCCGACGCGAAATTGCGTCACGCTATCGCGTTCGAGGCCGCGCGCCTCATGTACGAGCGGGTCGAATCGGAATACTTCACCGCGAAGCGCAAGGCCGCGAAGCGCCTGTGCCGCGGAACGGTGAAACCCAGCGACCTGCCCAGCAACGCCGAAATCCGCGACCAAGTGCAAGCGCTCGCCCGACTCCACGAGGGGGAGGCGCGCACGCAAAACCTGCGCGACATGCGCGTTCACGCGCTGCGCCTGATGCGCGTGCTGTGCCGGTTCCGCCCGCGGCTCATCGGCAGCGTGATGACCGGCCACACCCGCAAAGGCTCCGACATCGACCTGCACGTCTTCTCCGATTCGATCGATGCCGTGACAGCGGCGCTCGACGACGAAGGCATGCGGTACGAAGTGGAGCGCAAGCAGGTGGTGAAGCACGGCGAAAGCCGCGTGTTCACGCACGTCCACGTCTTCGACACTTTCACGTTCGAGCTGACCGTGTACGCGGAGAACTTGGCGAACTACGTGTTCAAGTCAAGTATCACCGGGAAGGCCATCGAGCGTGCGAGCACCCGCGAACTCGAAGAACTCATTGCGACCGAGCACCCGGAACTTGCGCTCGAGGAGGCGCTCGCGGAGCAAGAGGAAGCCGTCGATCCGTACCAACTGTTCCGCCTGCTGCTGGTGCCGCTGGAGAACGTGAAGCAGAACCCGCGGTACCACCCCGAAGGCGACGTGCAGTTCCACCTGTTGCAGGTGTTCGAGTTGGCCCGCGCCGAGCGCGCGTGGGACGAAGAGTTCTTGCAGGCGGCGCTGCTGCACGACGTGGGCAAAGGCATCGACCCGTTCGACCACGTCGGGGCCGGCGTTCAGGCGCTCGAAGGGCTGGTGACGGAGCGCACGCTGTGGCTCATCGAGAACCACATGCTGGCGCTGGAGTACAAAGCCGGCACGCTCGGGTTCCGGCAGTGCAAGCGCCTCGAAGCGCACGAAGAGTTTGAAGACCTGATGCTGTTGCGCGAACTGGACACGAAGGGCCGCGTGCCCGGGGCGCGCGTCTGCACGGTAGACGAAGCCCTCGACTACCTCCGCGAACTGGACCGCCAGAACAAGTGGAAGTAAGCGCCTTCGTGTGGTCCGGTCACTCCGTGACCGGACTTGAAGAGCGACGCGACAAAAGACAGAAACTCCGGTCACGGAGTGACCGGACCACAGTTACTTCGACTCCGCAACGAGGTACTTCTGCACGAAGGCTTCGTCGAGCGTCACGCCCAGACCGGGCCGGTCGGGAACCTCCATCCAGCCGTTCACCGATTGCACCTTCTCGTGCGTTAGGTCGTGGCGCAGTGGCGAATCTTCGACACAGTCCTCGAACAGGAAGGCGTCGCGGCAGGTGCTCAGCCAGTGGATGCTCGCCGCGACCGTGAGCGGGCTGGTGTAGCAGTGGTTGCACAGCCGCGCGCCGATCTCTTCGACCCGCGCGCGAATGTAGCTCGCGTCGGTGAACCCGCAGCGCGAGATGTCCACTTGGTACACGTCCAGCGCTTTGCGGTCGATGAGCGGGCGGAACGACTCGCGCCCGCACTCCCCTTCCCCGGCCGCGATCGGAAGCGGCGACCGGTCGCGCAGCCACACGTAGCCATCAATGTCCGCTTCGTGCAGCGGCTCCTCGAACCACTCCGGCTTGTACTCCGCGAAGGCGTGCGCGCGGCGCAGCGCAGTGCGCGCGTCGTACACGCACCCGGCATCGATCAGCAGTGTCGCGTCGCCAAGCCCTTCGCGCGCGCCGCGCACCAAGTCGATGTCCACGGCTTCGGAGGTGCCCATCGGTTCCCAGCCGAACTTCACCGCGGTGTAGCCGGCCTTCACCCACCGGCGCGCGATGTCGGCGGTTTCTTTTCCGTCGCGCCCGAAGAGGATGGAGGCGTAGCCGCGCACGCGGTCGTGGCGCTTCCCGCCGAGCAACCGGTGAATCGGTTGCCCGAACGCTTTTCCCTTCAAATCCCAGAGCGCCATATCGACGGCGGACATCGCCGTGATGCCGACCGCGGTGCGCCCGAAGTACATCGTGCGCCGGTACATCTTCTGCCACAGGCGCTCGTGGTCGAGCGGGTTTTCGCCCACGAGTAACTGCCGCAGCCCGCACGCGATGTTGTGGCTGAACGGCGCGTCGATGATCGCCTTTACCACCTCCGGCGACGAATCGGCTTCACCGACGCCCTCAAGCCCGTCGTCGGTGCGGACGCGAACGAGCACCGAATCTTGGCTGCTCGCGGTCTTCGCGGTGATGTTCGGAATGCGCAGAATCTGACAAACAACCTGTGCAATTTTCACGGTAGGCTCCTCGGGTCCACGTCGTGCGCGACGCACGCCACGCAATCGCCCTGCGCGACCACCGACGGCGCGCGGGTGGCAATCAGCACGCCGGCGGTGTGCGCGAACACTTGCACCGGCACGCGGTCGGGCCGTTCGAGGAAGTGGATCGCGCCGACCGGTTGGCCCGCGTCCACGTTCTCGCCGAGCGGCACGAGGTTCTCGTACACGCCCGATTCCGGCGCGAACCGGTAGTCGTCCCAACTGAGCGCCTGCACCCAGCGCGTGGGGCCGAGGCCGAGCAGCTCGCGCGTAACGGCCACGCCGGGCAGAATGCCGAAGTGCTTCAGCACGTTGCGCAGGCCCATCTGCGTTTGCGCGTGAACGGTCGCGGTCACGTTCTCGCTGCCGCCCATCTCGGTCGTGATGACGATTTTGCCCTGATTCTCCGCTTCAACGGGAAGCAACCCGGTGCCGGCGATGTCCGCGTACAGGAAGCAGAAGTCGGTGTTCCACGCTTCAGTTCCCGCGAGCATCGCGCTTCGCTGCGGGCCGTTCGGCACGAGGTGCATGTGCGCGCACGGCTCGAAGTCCAAACTGCGCCCGCCGGTGTGAATGTCGATCACGATATCCGCGAGCGGGAACAGCACGCTGCTCAGGTAGTGCGCGAGCACTTCACTCGGCGCGCCGACCGGGTTGCCGGGGAAGCAGCGGTTGAAGTTCTTGCCGTCGAGCGGCGAGAGCCGCGTCGCGGCCTTCGCCCCGGGCATCGTGAGCGTGGGAATCAGGATGAGCCGGCCGTTCACCTGCGTTTCGTCGAGTTCGCGCAGCAGGCGCATCACCGCGATCTGCCCGGGGTACTCGTCGCCGTGGTTGCCCGCGAGTACGAGCGCCGTGGGGCCGGTGCCGCGCGCGATGACGCACACCGGCACCATTAGGTTCGCCCACCCGCCAAGGTTGTACGAGTACGGGACGTACAAGTGCCCGTAGTGCTTGCCGGGCGCGCCAAAATCGACCGTGGAACGAACCGGGGATGCGGACACGGCGGGAACCTCTGTGGCGGAATTGGGACATGCTACCGCGGCGCGCGGTGCCGCGATACAATCCGCTTCGCAACTTCTCTGGAAAGAGGCGCGCCCGTGGAACACCGACACGTGACCGAAGAGCAGCTCATGGAGCTGTTCCAAGTGGACGAACGCGGACTGCTGTTCGTGTCGCCGGAGATTCTCGATTGGGCACCGCTCGCGGCCCAGAAGATCAAACTCGTCATCGACCTCGAAGGCACCATCGACCACGACGTACCGACTGTACCGAACAGCCTGATCTACGTGTACTTCCCGTTCGACGACGCGGGCCTGCCGGACTTGGTGAAGTTGCACGCGCTCGGCCGGCTCGCGGCGGAGATGATGAACGCGGGCTACGCGGTGCTGATCCATTGCAGCATGGGCCTGAACCGGTCGCCGCTGATGGCCGGCGTGGCGCTCACGCACTTCGGCCTCACCGGGGCGCAGGCCGTGGAGCAACTGCGGCGCAAGCGCGACGGCGCGCTTTACAACGAAGTGTACGCGAACTACCTCGCCTCCCTCCCCGCCTACGACGACGCACGGCACACCACATGACCGCACCTGCACGCGCCGCGGCGGTCTTGGTGCTCGCGGGTGCGGGCGCGCTGGCAGCGTGGCTGCTGTGGCCGAAGCCAGCGCCGCCCGCGCCACCACCGGAGCCGATTCCGCGCGAACCCGAAGCGCCGGCGTTCGAGTCGCCGTTTCGCAACACGCGCCCCGGCGTGAAGTACGTCGGCGACGCCGCCTGCGAGAAGTGCCACGCGCAGATCGCACGCACCTACCGGCAGCACCCGATGGGGCGCTCCGCGGAGTGGGTGCGCGGGTCCGCGTTCGACCACGCCGCCGGCGCTCACGCCTCCTTCACCGCGAGCGGCTTCGCGCTGAAAGTGGCGCGCGACGGCGACCGCGTGCGGCACTGCTTCACCCCAGAAGGCGGCGGGCCGGAGTACGCACCGCCCGCGGACCTCGCCATCGGCTCCGGTGAGCGCGGGCGGTCGTATCTCTCGGTGGAGCGCGGCGCGGTGTGGCAGTCGCCGATCAGTTGGTTCGGGCACGAGGCGCGGTGGAACGTGTCGCCGGGCTTCGACCTCGCGAAGCAGGTGCGCCGGCCGATCGTGCCGCGGTGCTTGGAGTGCCACACCGACCTACCGGTGTCGGTACCGGACGCGCTGAACCGGTTCGCCGAACCGCTGCTACCGGTGCAAGCGCACATCGGGTGCGAGCGGTGCCACGGACCGGGCGAGTTGCACGTCGTCGAGCGCGCGCAGTTGAAAGACGGCGCGGGAACCGACACGAGCATCGTGAACCCGGCGCGGCTGAGCGCCGAGCTGCGCGCCGACGTGTGCCGGCAGTGCCACCTGCAAGGCGCGGTGCAGATCGAGCGCCGCGGGCGCGCCGCACTGGAGTACCGGCCGGGGCTGCCGTGGGAGCAGTTCGTGAGCACGTTCCTGCGGCACCCGGACGTGACCGACCCGCTGAAATCCGTGGGGCAGTTCGAGCAGACCGAATCGAGCCGCTGCTTCACCGCGAGCGCCGGGAAGCTGCACTGCGCCACCTGTCACGATCCGCACGCGAAGCCCGCGCCGGGGGAAGCGGCGGCGCACTTCCGCGCGCGGTGCCTGACGTGCCATTCCACCAAAGGCTGCGCGCTGCCGGAACCGACGCGCGCCGCCCGCGCGAACGATTGCGCCGCGTGCCACATGCCGAAGCTGCCGAGTACGAACGTGGCGCACGTCGCGGTGACGGACCACCGAATCATGCGAAGGCCGGACGCCGGCGGAGCGAAAGCGAAGTTGCTGCCCGCGGGGGCCGTGCCTCTGGTGCCGTACCGGGCCGGCCCTCACGCGCCCCCGGTCGCGGAGCGCGAGCGCGACTTTGCGATCGTTCTGGCGAACGAGTTCGCGCGCACCGGCACTTCGCTCGACCGCTGGCGCGCGTGTTTCGCGCTGCTGGACGTTTCGCTAAACCGCTGGCCGGACGACGGCGCGGCGCTGCTGGCGCGCTCGCGGGCGCTCGCGCGGCACCGCGACGGAGCCGGTGCGGTCGCCGCGGCCCGTGCCGCCCTTGCACACGCGCCGCAGTCGGAAGTGGCGCTGATCCAACTCGCGGGCGCGGCGCTCGCGGCCGACGATCACGAGACCTCCCTCGGTGCTGCGACCAAGTTGATCGAACTGAACCCTACCTCGGTAGACCACCGGATGGCGCGAGCGAGCGCGCGCCTCGCGCGGAACGACTGGCCCGGTATCGAAGCCGACACGCGCGCCGCACTGGCGCTCGAACCGACCCGCGGAAGCGCCCGGTTCCTGCTGGCCGCGGCCCTGCACAAGCGCGGCGACGCGGCCGGCGCGAAGCGCGAGTTCGAGGTGGTGCTGAAGGTGACACCCGACCCCGCGACCCGCGCGAAGTTGGTGGAATGGTACGCTGACGTGACGAAGTGAAGCGGACTGGGCGCGGGCGGATTCGTTTCGTGCAGAACACGTTGCAGGCCCTCGCGACCCCAATTTACACCTACTGATCGCGGCTCGGCCAACCGCATCAGCCCAATCAAACTGAAGCCGCTGGTTCTTGTGTCCGGTGCCACAAGAACCAGCGGCTTCAATCGAGAACCGCTCAAATTGGGGTTGCAAAGCGCGCAAACGACTGCGGTTCCGAATCAGGTTTCCTCCGCTACTTCCGGTAACTGCCAGTCGATCGGTTACGCCGAGTTGCTCGGGCGCGTCGGCCAGCCGGACCCGCGCTTAGCAGTCCGTTGAAAAAGGCGACGTTTCGTCGTGACCTTCGGTCTGCGGAGTAGATCGCGGGCGGTAGGGCAACCTCGCCCACCGTCCCTCTCACCGGAC
>JALHNS010000050.1 GCA_022843445.1 Gemmata sp. | reverse complement strand
GTCGTTTTGCGCGCGCGGGCCGAGCGCGCCGGCGCGCCGCTGGTCTCGATCCCCGATCGCGGCGCGTGGGACTGGCGCGTGTTCACCGAAGCGCTGCGGGTGTGCCGGCGCGAGCGCGTCACCGTGTGGCACGGGCACGACTACAAAACGAACGCACTCGGCCTCGTGCTGAAGCGGTTCCACCGGATGCGGCTCGTTACCACCGTTCACGGCTGGGTCCACCACACCGCGCGCACGCCGCTCTATTACCGCATCGACAAGTTCTGCCTGCCGCGGTACGAGAAGGTGATCTGCGTCTCGGACGACTTGTACGAAGCGTGCCGCAAAGCGGGAGTGCGCGAAAAGAACTGCGTGCTGCTCGAAAACGGCATCGACGGCACCGAGTATTCGCGCGCACGCGCGCTCGCGGAAGCGAAAGCCGCGCTGGGATTGCCCGCGAACGGCTTCGTGATCGGCGGCGTCGGCCGACTCGCGGCGGAGAAGGGCTTCGACGTGCTCATTCGCGCGCTGCACGCGCTCGTGGCGCGCGGCATCGACGCGCACCTCGTGCTGGTGGGCGACGGCGGCGAGCGCGGTGCGCTCGAAGCGCTCGCCCGCGAGCAGGGCTTAAGTGAGCGCGTGCGGTTCGCCGGCTGGCAACCGGACGTGCGCCCGTACTTCGAGGCGCTGGACGTGTTCGCGCTGAGCAGCTATCGCGAAGGGTTGCCCAACGTGTTGCTCGAAGCGATGGCGCTGGAAGTGCCGGTAGTTTCGACGCGGGTGAACGGCGTGCCGCGCCTGATCGAAGACGGCACGAACGGGTTCCTCGTGACCGCCGGTGACGCGGACGGCCTCTCGCACGCGCTCGGCACCGTGCTGACGAGCGCCGACCTGCGCGCCCGCTTCCGCGCCGCGGGGCGGCACACGGTGGAAACGAAGTTCAGCTTCGCCGCTCGCATGAAGCGCCTCGCCGAACTCTACGACGTGCTGTTGGATCGGAAATAGCCGCACGATGAACGCCGAAGAAGACACGATCAGACAGAAGACATTTTTTGACAGGATGAACGGGATAGTCCGGATTTCAGAACACTGCATTCAGCTGGTCTATCCTGTTCATCCTGTCAAAGCTCTTCTGTCTTGTTCTGATCGTGTCTTTGATCGGCGTTCATCGTGCGGCAAAACCGCGGGCCACTCTTCCTATGATTCGCCCTATGCCCGACTCGCCGGCGCACTTCGACACGGTCGTTCACGCGCGCGCCGCACTTGCGGCGCGCGCGGGCGCGCTCGCGGCGTTCGTGCGGCACAGCGCGCCGCGGGTCGCGCTGAGCAAGCACCCGGCGTGGCTGGGCGTGTTCAACCGGGCGCTCGGGCACGACGTGTACGCGATCGAAGCGATCGCGGGCGGCTGCCCGGTGGGGTTCCTGCCGCTCGCGCACGTGTCGTCGCTGCTGTTCGGCCGGTTCCTCGTCAGCCTGCCGTATCTGAACAGCAACGGTGCGCTCGCGCACTCCGAAAGCGTGCGCGCGGCGCTGGTGTCGCGCGCGGTGAAACTCGCCGACGAACTCGGCGCGAAGCACCTCGAACTGCGGCACGAAGAGCCGGTGCCGCACCCGGCGCTGAACGCGACCATTCGCAGCAAGGTTCACATGCGGCTCGCGCTTCCGGCGAGCGGTAACGTGCTGTGGAAGGGGTTCGACCCGAAGGTGCGGAACGCGATCCGCAAGGGCGAGAAGGGCGCGTTCGCGGTGGCGTGGGGCGGGGCCGAACTGCTGAGTCCGTTCTACGACGTGCTCGCGGAGAACATGCGCGACCTCGGCTCACCGGTGTACGGTCGCGAGTTGTTCGTCGCTATTCTCGAAGCCTTCCCCGGTGACGCCGAGTTGTGCGTGGTGCGGGCCGGTTCGCGCCCGGTGGCCGCGGCGCTGCTGCTGCACGGTTGGGGCGTAACGGAAGTGCCGACCGCGAGTTCGCTGAAGGACATGAACCCGACGAACGTGAACATGCTGATGTACCACCACCTGCTGCGGCGCGCGGTGGAGCGCGGGCAGGGGGTGTTCGACTTCGGCCGCTCCACGACCGAAGGCAGCACGTTTCGGTTCAAGAAGCAGTGGGGCGCGGAGCCGCACCCGGCGGCGTGGCAGTACGCGGTGCCGGACGGCGGCGCGGCTGGCGAGATGCGCCCCGACAACCCGAAGTACGCGCTGGCGATCCGCGTGTGGCAGCGCCTCCCGGTGGCCCTCACGCGCCGCCTCGGCCCGCTCATCGTGCGCGGGATACCGTGAGAAGTGCGATCTAGTTGCCCTTTGGAAGGAGCTTTACATTCTGCATGAACTCCGTCATGCGCATTCGGCGCTTGATTTCGTCGGCCCCGAGCAAACTCGTATGCTGTTCCAGATGTTCATCGAATACTGAGTTTGCAATTGTGTAGAGCGATACGCTGCGCGTCTGAAGTGCAAGCACCCACTCATCAGAGCAGATCGTGCTCGATAATGGCCCCGAGTCGAAGAATTGCTGCTCGAAGGTTTCCTTTGAAAACTCGGCTGCTATGTCCACTTCGTAGCGGAGCCCAATCCCGAGGCCGTCAATTTGCAAGAGTATCGCATCGAATGATGTGTCAAGCTCGCTCACACCTCGACGGCGAACTTCATCGGCAAGCGGCACGAGTTTATGAGACGGGTTGCGCGCAGCACGGTACGCCTCTTCTGGCCTTTCTTGCGCTGGGGAGGCACTCACGACAAGACTTTTCAGACAGCATTCAATCGACATGCGGAGGAACGTGAAAAGTTTAGCGCGATACGAGAGGTTGTTCCGTTCGGAACTCCACCCACACCCAAACAACGCGAGATGGTCAGAACTGTCGCGCAGGTAGCAACCCGCGACGAGAGCCTTTACTTGCATCTCTGCATTAAAGGGTGGCGTAATGCTCTTGAAAAAGTCCGCTGCGGTCATGGGCACCTCCACCCCGAAAGAAAGTTGGGCGCGCTCCGGTACTCGGTTCATTCTACCCGAACACCGGAGCGCACTGGCTGATCCCGCTAGCCGCAGCCCCTCAGCAAGAGTGCGAGTACAATCAGGACCAGCACCGCGCCACCACAGCCGTCACCGTCATCAGACGAGCAGGAACACCGCGCCATGTCAACAACCTCCGTGAAACTTCACGTCGGTCGCAAGAACACCTCACGACCCCGTCGCGCGGTGCTGTAGGCTGTGCGATGCCGTGTCAGACCGGCCTCTCTGTGGTACCGTGCGCGCAACGAAGTGGTTCACGCACTGACGGTACCGACATCGGTAACGAGAGAGTGGTTCGCGAACTGCAGGAAATTATCCGAAATCGAATCGACGGTAACTGTGCGCGTCCTGTGCGTGCAGATGCACGCAAGCGTTCCACGTTCAGCTTTCACGCCGTCGGGCCTCGCTCGCAAAGCCTCGCTCGACCGCGACCTACAAGAGCCGACCAGCCCGCGCTCAGTACGACACGCTCGGGCAGCCGGTGGACATGAACTCTACCAGCTTCGCGCCGCCCACGATCACCGCGCCCGCGATCAGCGCCGTGTCGTCCAACTTGCGGCGCTTGAAGCACGGCGAACACACGTAGATCGTGCCGCCGGCCGCGGCGAAGTTCGCCAGCAGATCGCGCAGCGGGGCGAAGCCCTCTTCGGCGATGTCGTCGGCGTAACCCTTCACCGCGAGCCGCACGCCCTCGGTGCTCAGGAACACCACCGTTTGCTGGTCCGACGCGACCGCGGCGTTCGCCACCACCAGCGCTACCGTCGCCTTGTCGGGGTTGTCCTTCGCACTCGTCAGGCTGACGACGAACTTGCCGGGCATGGGTCAATCCTCGCGGCGGCGAATGGTGTAATGCGGGTGATCGGCCGCAACCAGCGCGTGCCGCGTGAGGTTGCACCACGCGGGCAGATCGAGCGGCGCGGCCGGGTCGGTGGCGCGCACCCGCAAGAGCGCGCCCGGTGGCAGCGTATTCAGCCGCACGCGGAGTGCCAGCACCAACTCGCCGCACGCCATCGCGCCCGCGTCCCACTCCTCTTGCGCCGCGACCGGCACCGCGGGTTCGGGCGCGCTCGCGGCGAACGCCGGGGCGGGTCCGGCGTCGAGGCGTTCGGCTTCGACCCACGCGCGGCGGAAGCACTCGCGGCGCGAAACGTAGTCGGTCAGTTGGTCGCGCAGTTCGCTTTCGTTTCGCTGCAACCCGCTGGCGAGGCAGGTGAGGCACCGCGGGGCCGTTTTGAAGCCGAGGGCGATGCTGCGCACGGTGTCGCGCGCCGAACACGCCCCGCCGCACCCGGCGCACGCGCGCCCGAACACCGCGAGCAACTCGCGCGTGGTCCGGGAATCGCTCTCGTCGGGTTCGAACTCGGTCATCGCGCGCCGCGGTCACTTCGCGGGTTGGTACAGTTGGTCGAACACGCCGCCCTCTGCGAAGAAGTCGGTTTGGATCTTGTTCCAGTCGCCCAAACCCAACTCGGTCGCGCGGAACAGTTCGATCTTCGGGAACCGCGAGACGTGCCGCGCGGCCACGTCCGCCCGCTGCGGCCGGAAGAACGTCTCCGCGATCACCTCTTGTGCCTCCGCCGTGTAGAGGTGCTCCAAGTACGCGGTCGCGTGGGCGCGCGTGCCGCGCTTCTCAACGTTCGCGTCCACCAATGCGACGTGCGGTTCGGCGCGAACGCTCATTTTCGGATACACGATCTCTACTTCGCCCTTTAGCTCGCGCGTTTCGAGCCACGCCTCGTTTTCCCACGTCAGGTGAACGTCGCCGATGTTCTTGCGCGCGAACGTGACCGTCGCGCCGCGCGCCCCGGTGTCGAGGACCGGCACGCGGCGGAACATTTCGGTCACGAAGGCCCGCGGGTCGCGCCCGGTGCGCAGCGCCGCGCCCCACGCCGCCAGCAGCGCGAGCTTCGCACCGCCCCCGGTTTTCGGGTTCGCGGTGATGACCTGTACGCCGGGCTTCAGCAGGTCCAGCCAGTCGGCGATGCCGTAGGGGTTGCCCTTGCGCACGCAGAACACGATCGTGGAGTGGTACGGCAGCGATTCGTCCGGCAGCCGCTTCTCCCAGCCGTTCGCGATCAGTTTCTTCGAGCGGATGTTGTCGATGTCGGTCCACATGGCGAGCGTCACCACGTCGGCCGGTATGCCGTCGATGACGGAGCGCGCTTGGCTGCCGCTGCCCCCGTGCGATTGGCGCACGCGCCCGCGCAGCCCGGTGCGCGCGAAGTAGGCGTCCGCGAACTGCCGGTTCAGCTTGCGGTACAGTTCGCGCGTCGGGTCGTAGGAGACGTTGAGCAACTCGAAGTCGTAAGTGGTGCCGCAGCCGGGCAGGGCCGCGAGCGCGCCGGCCGCAAGAAAGTGGCGTCGGTTCATGCCGCTATTGTACGAACGGTTCCAAGAACTCTTTCGCGCGGCGGGCGGCGTTCACCGCGTCGTAACTGTGGCGGCTCAGTTCCACGTACACGCCGTTCGCGTAGTGCGCGGCGCGCAACCCGGCGAACGCGTCGGCGAAGTCCACCGCGCCCTCACCGAACATCAGGTGATCGTGAACCCCGGCGCGCATGTCTTCAATGTGTACGTTCCACAACACGTGCGCCCAATTGGTGAGGTGCGCACTGACCGGCAGTTCGCGCTGACACACGAGGTGCCCGATATCAATGGTGAGACCGAACGCGGGGTGGTTCACCTTCTCATACAGTTCGGCGAACTTGGGCATGGTGTCGATGAACATGCCCGGTTCCGGCTCGAACGCGAGGCGCACGTTGCGCTCGGCGGCGAACTCCGCGAGGCGCTTGCACGCTTCGGCGAGGCGCGCCATGTGAACCGCTTCGGAGTTGTCGTCGGCCGCACCGGACCAGAAGCTGACGCAGTCCGCGCCCAACTCGCGCGCCATTTCGACGCAGTCGCACAGGAAATCGTAGCGCGTTTCGCGGTCGGTTTCGTCGGCGCTTAAGAGCGTGGGGTGGTGCTTGCGGCGGGCGTCCAAGAGGAACCGCGCGCCGGTTTCGACGGCGCACCGCAGCCCGG
The DNA here is from genome assembly GCA_022843445.1 of Gemmata sp. Classification (GTDB taxonomy): domain Bacteria; phylum Planctomycetota; class Planctomycetia; order Gemmatales; family Gemmataceae; genus Gemmata. The sequence goes on along the minus strand of JALHNS010000050.1, from coordinate 19,052 downwards.
TGCGCCGGAACTCGCCGCGCAACAGCGCGATGCGCCCCGCGTGGTTCGGCTGCTCCGGGTCCAAGTGGTTCACGTCCGGCGTGAGGCCGATGCCGGTGTAACCCAATTCGGTGAGGATCGCCACCGCGTCGTTCAGCCGGTGGTGCGCGAACCCGTTGGTGTTGTATCCGAGGAACATGGGGGAGGGTTTCAGTTGTGAGTTATCAGTTCTCAGTAAAGCAGAACCGGCGCGATATTGTCGTCTACTGACCACTGACGACTGATAACTAACAACGCTAAGGCACGGCTTCCAGAATCTCCACTTCCGGCACCTTCGCGCGGAGTTCCGATTCCAGTTGCGTGAGGACGGTCATGATGGTCGCGGGGCAGCCGGCGCACACGCCGCTGAGCCGCACGCTCGCCACGCCGTTGGTCACTTCGAGGACTTCGATGCCGCCGCCGTCCAGTTCCAGCGCCGGGGCGATCTCGGCCTTCAGCGCGTGTTCGACGCGCGCGCGCAGGTCGCTCATGGGTCCCTTTCGTCGGGCGGCAGCTCGAACGCGGTGCCGGTGTCGGTGGGCGGCGCGGCCTGCACCGGCAGGCGGATGGTGAACTTGCTGCCCACGTCTTGCACGCTCTGCACCACGATGTCGCCGCCGTGCTCGCGCACCACCTTGCGACTCACGGGCAGGCCCAGCCCGGTGCCCTTGCTGCCCTTCGTGCTCACGAACGGCTTGAAGATGTCGTCGAGCTGTTCGGGCGCGATGCCGGGGCCGTTGTCGATCACGATGATCTTCGCCCAGTGGCCGTCCGGCTCCAGCAGCGCTTGCACGCCCAGCTTCGCGCCGGCGCGGTCTTCCAGCGCGTCGAGCGCGTTGGTCACGAGGTTCAGCACGGCGCGGTGAATGCCCTCCGGGTCGCACGGCACCGCGCCCACGTGCGCCCCGGGGCGGAACTCGACGGCGATCCCGCGGTCCGCGGCCCGCCCGCGCACGAGGTCGAGCACGTCCTCGCACAGCCGGTTCAGGTCCGTCGGCTCGACGTTCGGCTCGCGCTCCTTCGAGTAGCTGAGCATGTCCAGAATCAGGTCGTCGATGCGCTTCTGGTTGCGCTCCACCAGTTTCCAGCCCTTGCCGAGCAGGTCGCGGTCGTCTTCCTTCAGCGCGGTGCGCACCATATCGGACCCGAACCGCACGCCCTGCATGATGTTCTTGATGTGGTGCGAGAGCGCCGCGATGGTGTGCCCGATGGCCGCGAGGCGCTCGGAGTGAACGAGCGCCTCGTGGTAGCGGCTCTCTTCGACCGCGATGGCCGCTTGGTGCGCGATCGCGCTGGCAAGGTTCAGGTGGTCTTCGGTGAACTTGCCCTCGCTCAGCCCGCGGCTCACGGCCTGCTTGAGGGTCGATTGCGTGTCGAGGAACAGCACGCCCACCACCTCGCGGCGGCCCTTCATGGGCACGCAGATGGCCTCGCGGATGTTGTGCTTGTGCAGGCTCTCGGCCGCTTGGAACCGGTTGTCGGTGTACACGTCCGAAACGAGCACCCCTTGGCGCTCTTTCAGCACGTGTTCGACGACGGTGCGGCTGACCGCGAGTTCCTCCTGCCGGTTCGCGCCCTCGCGGTACCGCACGGCGCGGGGCACCAGCTTGCCGTCGGCGTCGCGCAGCACGAAGCACCCGTGGTCGGCGCTCACCGACTTGAACACGAGGTCCATGACCGTGTCGAGCAGCTGGTTCACGTCGAGGATGTGGCTGACGGCCTCGGCGGTTTCGTAGAGGGCCGCGAGGTTCGCCAGCCGGGTGCGGAGCCAGTCGTTGGAGGCCGCGGGCTTCGCCAAAATCTGGCTGCCGGCGTCGGCCGCGACCGTGCGCACGATGGCCGACGCGAGGTCTTGGTCCGGGCGCGCCTGAAGCCGTACGCGCTCGGTGAGTTCGTTGTTGGCGTCGGTGGGTTCGCCGCCGGCGCTGAACATCAGCACCGTTTGGCCCAGCGCGACGGTGTCGCCGCTGCGCAAGGGCGCGGTGCGCACCGGTTGGCCGTTCAGCAGCGTGCCGTTGCCGCTGCCCAGATCGACCAGCTCGAAGCCGTACGGGAGCGCGCGCACTTCGAGGTGCCGGCGCGACACCTGCGTGTCGTGGAGCGCGACCGCGTTCGCGGAGTGCCGGCCGACGGTGACGACCGGCGCGGTCAGCTCGAACCGCTTCCCTTCGTCCACCCCGCGGATCACGATGAGCCTTGCCACGGCGCGCACCTCCGAGGGGTAGCGTACCGCGGCGCGCCGCGCCGGGCAATGTGCGAGGGCGCGCGAACCGCCGGTCGTCCGCGCCGCTCCGCACAGGGCTTCTGCCCTGTGCTACGGTAGCCGGCCCCTACGGGGCGGAAGACAGTTGAGTTGCCTTAGCACCCTGCGAAGCAGGGTCGCCTACCGTAGCACAGGGCGGAAGCCCTGTGCGCCCTTCGCGGAACACCGGAGCGTTCGACGAGAAGTGCCGCTCACTTCAGCGGCGAGTAGTCGGTCGGTACGAGGTACTCCGACAGCACGCCGCCCTTCGGTTCGGTCAGGCTGCCGCCGGCCTTCTCTTCGCTCGCCTTGCGGGCCGCGAGCCACGCTTCGTCTTTGCGGAACGTGTCGAACGACTTCAGCCCGGCCTCCTTGCTCTTGTGCGCGAGCAAGTAGATCAGCATCTTGTCCGCGTCCTTTTCGCCCTTCGCCACGTTCCAGTACACCACGTTCGTCATGCCGTGCTTCTCGAACAGCTTCATCGTGTGGTTCTTGAAGCGGTCGTTCAGGTGGCCCAAGTTGTCTTTCGTCGCGGTGTAGGTGCGCAGCTCGAACACGCGGGCCTCTTTGCCCTTCTCGATCTTGAACGCCGGCGAGTAGTCGGTGGCGGTCAGGAACCGCGACTCGATCTTGGTGAGGATCTTGCCGCCCTTCTCGCTGTCGGCGGCGGCCTTCTTCCAGTCCGGGTCCGCCCCGAACGCCTTGAACGACGCGGCGCGGGCTTCTTTGCTGGGGAACGACACGAAGTAGACGAGCTTGTTCTCTTTGTTGTCGATCGGCGTGAAGTACGCGAGGTTGGTGATCCCGTGCTTCTCGAACAGTTTGAGCGTGTGGTTCCGGAAGCGCGCGTTCAGCGCGTCGAGTTTGCCCTCGGGCGCGTAGTAGACGCGCATTTCGACGAGCGGGCCGACCTTCACGTCGTCCGCGGGCGCATCGGGGGCGGTGGCGCACAGCGGGGCGAGTACGAGCAGCGGCAGCAGGCGGCGCATGGAGAGGCCTCCGGGGGTGGTGTGGGAACGGGCGTTATTGTAGGTCGCGGTCGAGCGGCGCTTCGCCGCGCGGCCCGACAGCGGGTCAGGAATACGAGAAACGCTTGCGCACCTCAACATTGCAGGCACGCAAGCGTTCCAATTCAAGGTAATTCGCCGTCGGGCCGCGCGGCGAAGCGCCGCTCGACCGCGACCTACAGAAGGTCACTTCTTCTTCAGTTGCGGGAGCACGTCTTCCTTCGCGTACTTCTCCGGGTCCTTCTCGAAGCGGGCCTTCGCGGCCTCGTTGAAAAAGTACACTTTCACGCCCTTGTACGTCGCGGACGGGTCCTTCTCGCTCACCTTGCGGTCCTTTTGAACCGGGCAGTACACCTGTTCGATGGTGCGCTTGGGCAGTTGCTTGCCGGCCAGCGCCGGGATCAGTTTCGCGTCGAGGTACGCGGCCGGGTCCTTCTTGAACTTCGCCACGCAGGTGTCGCAGCACACGTAAATCTTCACGCCGTTCCACGTCACCGTCGCCGACTCCTTCGGGTCGATCTCGTCGGTGGTCATGATCGGGCAGAACTTCTGTTTGGTGTCTTGCGCGGACGCACCAGACGACGACAGGGCCGCGAGCGCGGCGGCGAACACGAGCGCACGAATCATCGACTTCTCCGTGAACGGGCGAAGGTGGGACTCTGAAAAGGTAGCGGGGGCGGGGTTAACCGTAAATGAACCACAGCGCCAGCAGCAGCACCGCGATGTTCCCCAGCGCGACGCACAGGAACAGCACCGCGAGCCGCGACAGGTCGCGCGCCAGCGCCGGCGGGGCGAGTGGTTGAGGCGCGGGCGCGTCTGGCGCGTCTTGCGTGGCGCGCGCGAAGCGGCCGCGCACGTTCGGCGGCAGGTCGTCCCAGTTCGGCGTGCTCCCGCCGTTACGGTTCGGCATGACCATAGCGCGGTCCTTTCTCCGGGCGGACCCAGCGGCAGCGGAATCGGGAGCGAACGGGGCGGCGCGGGTTCGCGCGAACCCGCCGGGAGAGAGTACACGCTATTCTAACCCGCGCCGCGGCCCGGTGGTACCGGAACTTTCGCCCCGTTGCGCTTTCCCCGCGGCCCGCGGCGCGCGACAATGCCCCCACCTTCCCCAAGCGCCGAGAACGCCATGCCACGCTGCCTGTTCGCCCTCGCCGTTGCCCTCGCGCCTTGCACCGCGCGCGCCGCGGACGCGCCCAACGTCGTGATCTTCCTCGCCGACGACATGGGCTACTCCGACCTCGGCTGCTACGGGGGCGAAATCCGAACGCCGAACCTCGACGCGCTCGCCAAAGAGGGCCTACGGTTTACGAACTTCTACAACACCGCGCGGTGCTGGCCCACGCGCGCCTCGATCCTCACCGGCTACTACGCGCAGCAGGTGCGCCGCGACGCCGTGCCCGGCGCGAAGAGCGGCAACGCCGGCCAGCGCCAGCCGTGGGCCGCGCTTCTGCCCGCAATGCTGCGCGACGCCGGCTACCGCAGTTATCACTCCGGCAAGTGGCACGTGGACGGCAAGCCGCTCCAAACCGGCTTCGACCGCTCGTACAGTCTCGAAGACCACAACCGCAACTTCGCCCCGCAGAACCACACCGAAGACGACAAACCGCTGCCGCCCGCGAAGGGCGACTACTACACCAGCACCGCGATCGCCGATCACGCGCTGAAGTGCCTCAAAGACCACGCAACCGCGCACGCGGCGAAGCCGTTCTTCAGCTACGTGGCGTTCACGTCGCCGCACTTCCCGCTCCAAGCCCCGGCCGCCGACATCGCGAAGTACAAGGGTGCGTACGCCGCCGGATGGGACGCGGCGCGCGCCGCCCGCGGTAAGCGCCTCGCGGACCTCGGAATCGCGCCGGCGCTCGCACCCGTCGAGCGCGACATCGGCCCGCCGTACGCGTTCCCGGACGCCCTCAAGAAGCTCGGGCCGAACGAAGTGAACCGCCCGCTGGAGTGGAAGGGCCTCACCGCGGAACAGCAGACGTTTCAGGCCGCGAAGATGGAAGTTCACGCCGCGATGGTGACCCGCATGGACGCCGAAATCGGCCGCGTGGTCGCGCAACTCAAGGCGATGAAGCAATTCGACAACACGCTGATCTTCTTCCTTTCCGACAACGGGGCGAGCGCGGAAATGATGGTGCGCGGCGACGGCCACGACCAAGAGGCCGCGCCCGGCAGCGCCGCGACGTTCCTGTGCTTGGGGCCGGGGTGGTCGAGCGTCAGCAACGCGCCGTTCCGCCGCCACAAAACGTGGAACCACGAGGGCGGCATCTGCACGCCGCTGGTCGCGCACTGGCCGAAGGGCATTTCGGCGAAGGGCGAACTGCGCCATTCGCCGGGCCACCTGATCGACTTCGTACCGACCGTGTTGGAGTTGAGCGGCGCGAAAGCGCCCGCGGACGCGCCGCCGAAACCGGGGCAAAGCCTCGTGCCGCTGTTCGCCAAAGACGGCGCGCCGGCGCGCGACCTGTGGTGGCAGCACGAGGGCAACCGCGCGCTGCGCCGCGGCAACTGGAAGGCGGTGGCCGCGGGCCGCGACGCCGAATGGGAACTCTACGACCTCGGCACCGATCGCGCGGAGTCGAAGAACGTCGCCAAGGAGCGCCCAGAGAAGCTGAAAGAACTGGTGGAAGGGTGGACGAAGCAGCGCGACGCGCACGTGGCGCTGGCGCTCAAAGACCTGCCGCCCGACCAGAAGGCCGAGCCGAAGAAGAAGAAGTGACACGCGAGGCTTCGCGATGGCCGTTTACTTCGTGTACCGGTGCCACCACGACGCGCCGAGCGAGAAGCACCTGCGCACCTTCCCGCAGTACGACACCGTGCTGCAATGGGCGCAAGGCGTCTTTCGCCAGTTCCCCGACCGCAAGCAGGCGTTCGCGTACGCCGCGGAACTCCTCGGCGGGTTGGACGTGTACAGCTTCGGCAGCATGTTCGCCGTGGACGACGACCACCCCGAACGCGCGCGCCCCGAGACGATGGAAGACGTGGGCCACTGGTTCTCCGACATGTACGATCAGGGCCAAGCGAACGGCCCGCACCACGTCCAACTGCTCACCGACGACGACGAAATGGAAATGGCGGTGTACGCCTTCGACGACCACTTCGTGCGCGCCAACCCCGGCAAGGCCGACTTCCTGCTGCTGCCGAGTTGGGAGCTGCCCGGCGGCGCGGCCGACGGCCCGGCGCTGGAGTGGCCGAACGCGCAGATCATCGAGCCGAGCGGTACCGGGGACGGGCGCGTGTACGCGCTCGCGCTCTACGCCGACAGTTCCTCGAACCTCCAAGACCTGAATTCGCCCACTTGCGTGCGCGGGCTGCGCCTGCCGGACCTCGCGCGCTACGTGCTGCTGCACCCGGAGCCGGACGAGATGTGTTCCGGCTTCTTGGAACTGTGCCAAGCGCTCTATGCGGTGTTGCAACACCCGCGGGGCGAAGACGCCGGGTTCCTGAAGGCGATCCGCGACACGCCCGCCGAACTGACCAACTGGGGCGCGTATTCGGACTGGCTGAACGACCGCGGGCTGCCGGTCGCCGGCGTTCACCTGATCGACTTGGCGCTGCGCGCCGACTGCTTCGACGGCCGCGCGAACCGCCGGCACGAGCTCGACCTGAGCAAGACGACCGACCACATGGCGCAGGTGTGTCGGCACGAGGGCCGCTGGCCGGACGAACCGAAGTTGTGGTTCACGCCACACGACACCTTCGCGCAGTTCGTGTACTTCGACGACCGCTGGTGCGCCGCGCACCCGGCGCTGGCCCGCGCGCTGCTGACGTTCAGTTCAAGGTGGGACGTTCTTTCGTAGGACAGGCTTCCAGCCTGTCCCGCGTCGCGATTCGGGACAGGCTGGAAGCCTGTCCTACGGTTTCTTCGGTTCCGCGAGCGGCAAGCTCAGCCCCAAGTCGTCGCTGCCGGGCGGGTCGTCGCCGTAGGTCTTGCCGCCGTCGTCCTTGCCGTTCACGCCCACGCTGTAAAACTGGTAGCCCTTCTCCCGCACCTTGTACGCCAGCGGCTTGTCGTCGAGGAACAGGTCGGTCGGCACGTCCTTGAGGTACTTCGGCGCGAGGTCTTCGAGCTTCGCGGGGTACTTGCCGGTATCGGCCTTGTGCGCGGCCAGCGCGAACGCCACCTGAAGCGTGCGGTCGGTCTGCGTGGCGCGGTCGTGCGCCTGCATCACCTTCTGGTACGCCGGCGACAGGTTGACGACGAGGAACTCGCCCAGCGCTTTGCCAATCACCCGCGGCGCGTCTTTCGCTTCGAGCATCTTCTTCACCGCCTCGGGCTTCGCGTAGCCTTCCTTCAGTTTCTTGAGGTCCGCTTCCACTTGGTCCGCGGCCTTCATTCGCGCGGCACGGTTCTTGGTGCCGATTACCTCGGCGTTGCGGTCGTACCACTTGTTCAGGGTCTGCATCACGGTCGCCCATTCCGCCGTGGCGAGTGCCTTCTTCTCGTCGTCGGTGAGTTCGCGGTTCTCGTTCACGATCTCGCGCAGCCACGCGGCGTTCACCGGGCCGCGGCGCGCGCTCTGCACCACGTCCAAGCCCATCATGCGCTCGCACACGCCGATCTTGTCGGCGAGCGGGCACAGCGGGCGCAGGTCGGCGAGTTCCTTCATGCGCGCGCGGGCCTGATCCGCGGTCAGCGGGGCGCGGTCGAGATACGCGAACGCGGCGTTCGCGGCGATCTGGTTGATGGCGACGCCGACCAGCCCTTCGATGAGCGTGCCACCGTAGGAGATGTGCCGGCCGAGGCGGAAACACGCGGCGATGTCGGCCCACGCCTCGTCGTACTTCCCTTCGCCGATGCGGAGCGTGGCTCGACCGCACAGCAGCGACGCGAACTCGCGGCACTTCTGCACGGTGGGCAGCAGCGCGCCGATGAGCGCGCTCGGTTCGCCGTCCTGCTTGCGCGTGACCAGCGGGTTGAAGTACCGGTCGCGCTTCACGGCCTCGTGAACGAGCGCGAGCGGCTTCTCGTTGCCCTTGATCCACTCCGCGAGCGGCGGGCAGTCCTTCGGCACCCACGGGTACTTGGTGGCGCGGCTCTGGAACTCGTACAGCGCCTCGCGCTGACTTTCGGGCACCGGAATGACGCGCGTGGTGTACTTGTACAGGTCGATGAGGTAGTCGCCGTTGTCCGGCGGGCGCTCGCAGTCGAGCCAGCGGTAGTACGCCGGCGGCAGTTCGGCCCCTTCGGGCTTCGGGCCGAACGCGCGAATGAGGAGCACGTTCGCGTTGTTCGCGGCGGTCACGCCCTTGCTCATCTCGGCGTTGAGCGCGGCCTCGTAGTCGATGTCGCCGTTCTTGTCGAGCGGCCCGATGACGAACGTGGTGTCGCGGCCGAGCGGCAGCCCGGGGACTTTGTCTTTGGCCTTCTCTTTGGGCTCGGGGTCGTCCGCGGCGGCGGAGCAAACCAGCGCGAGCGCGCCGACGAGGAACGCGAGAGCGTGCTTCATGTGCGGAACCCGAACGGGGAACGAGTGCGAACCGATTGTACCCCGAAGACGCCCCCCGCGCCGCGGGCTTTCACCCGGAGGTGCGCCTTTCTGTCTGTGGCCGGCCTCGGTGAGGCCGGAGCTACCTTTACAAGGCAGCACCGGGGTCACAGACCCCGGCTACCGAACGGAAACGAATCAACCAGACTTGGTATGATTCCCGAACTACCATCGGTTCCGCATCGATACCGAAGACGCGGTCGTGTCCGTCGATTTCGATGCCGCTTACAGCGCGCGATTGCCCGAAGACGAACGGCAGCACGTCGCCAAGACGCTCGGCGTCCCGCCCGCGACCGCACTCCACGTTCAGGCGAACCCGGTTCACCCCGGTTCGGCCCAACTCGCACAGCGCGTCGCCGGTGTGCTCGCACAACAGTTCCGCGTACCGGCACTGGCACGCTGACCGCGCCTTCCGGTTTCGCGCGCGGCGCGCTAACATGCCCTCATGCCACTCATTGACACGCACGCTCACCTGTTCGACGACCGGTTCGCCAAAGACCTGCCGGCGGCGCTCGCCCGCGCCGCCGCGGCCGGCGTGGAGCGCGTCGTCTGCCTCGGGATCGACGCCGAATCGTCGCGGCAGTCGGTCGCCATTGCGAACGCGCACCCGCTCGTAGTCGCCGCGGTCGGGATTCAGCCGAACAGCGCCGCGGAGGCGCAGCCCGGCGATTGGGAAGCGGTGGTGGAACTCGCGGAGCGCGAAGCGCGCGTGGTCGCCATCGGCGAAACCGGACTCGACCGCTATTGGGATCGCGCGCCGTTCGACCTGCAAGAGCGGCACTTCGCGGCGCACATGGCGCTCGCGCGCCGGCTGAACAAGCCGTTCGTGATCCACTGCCGCGAGGCCGAAGCGGACGTGGTGAAGGCGCTCCGCGCCGAATCCGCGAACGGCCCGATCCGCGCCGTGATGCACTCGTTCAGTGGCGACGCGGCGACGGCGAGCGCGTGCCTTGAGTTGGGGCTGTACATCTCGTTCGCGGGGATGGTGACGTACCCGACGGCGCAGAACCTGCGCGACATCGCGCGGGAAGTGCCTCTGGACCGGTTGCTGGTGGAAACCGACTGCCCGTATCTCGCGCCGCAACCGGTGCGCGGGAAGCGCAACGAACCGGCGTTCGTGGCGCACACCGCGGCGCTGCTGGCGCAAGTGAAGGGCGCGAGCGTGGCGGAGATCGAAGAGCACACGACGCGGAACGCGAAGGCGCTCTTCGGGCTGTGAGCGCTCAGTACAAGTTCAGCGTTTCGCCACCGGCCCGCGTCGCGATCGCTTGAAGGACCTGTACGTCGGTACTCACGGCCGCGGAACGCACGCTCCCGTCGCCGAACACGAACTGGCAGGTGCCCGGGTGCGCGCTGCCGAACTGCACGTTGTAAGGGTCGAACGGCGACCGCGCGAGCGGCCGCGCCGGCCCGAGGATCCGCGTGACGTTGTGCTGATCGTCGCCGTTGTAGATGGAACTGTCGCCCACCGCGCGACGGCCGAATTGCCCCCGCGGAACGTGCTTCTCGCCGAACAGCACGGTGCCGCTCAGCCCGTCGGTGAGGGCGAGCAGCGGAACCCGCGACACGCGGTTGCCGTTGTTGTTGTCGTTCAGGATGAGCAGCGCGCCGGAAGAGAACATGGAGCCGTAGTAGCCGGGGGCGTTCTCGGTGCCGCCGTGCGCGGTCGCGTAGTCGCCGGTCGCGCCCGGGTACGGTTCGCCGACGCTCGGCTCCGGCCCGCTGCGGCGCGACGGGCACTGGTAGGTCTTCACGCGGAACCGGCGGTCGGCGGTCTGGCCCCCGCCGTACACGGTCGCCGGTCGCCACGTCCGGAAGTACGCGTCCTGTTCGAGGTACGGGAGCAGGTACACGGCCCACGAAATGTTCGGCAGCGTGTTGAACCGCACCGGCGGGAGGAACTGCTGCGCGTCGTGGAAGCCGTGGGTCGCCAACCCGATCTGCTTGAGGTTGTTGCCGCACTGCATCCGGGCCGCCGCCTCGCGCACCTTCTGCACCGCCGGCAGCAGCAACCCGATGAGTACCGCGATAATCGCGATCACCACCAGCAACTCGATCAGCGTAAACGCGCGGCGCGTGCGGGCGTGCATGCGACGTCTCCTCACGGGAACGTTCAATCCTTGTCGGCGGGGTCTTTGCCCTTCTTCTTGTTGAGCCGCAGTTCTTTCAACTCGCGGGCGGCCTCGTCCTTCTGCTGCTGCTCGTAGGCGCGCTCCTCGTCGGGCGTGAGGGGCTTCGGTTCGGCGGGCGCGCCGCCGCACCCGCCGAGCAGGAGCAGGGCCGCGCACGCCCCGAACAGGCGGGTTCGCATGGCGGCTCCGGTTAGAAGTCGAGGTTCATCACCGCGCCGTCGTTGCGCACGCAGAAGTTGCGGAACTGGGTGCGGTTCGGGTTGAAGCGGACGTGCCGCACGCTGCCGTCGCCCAGTACGAAGTTGCACCCGCTCGCGTGCGACGACCCGAACTGGTTCAACCCGCTGTTCGGATCGGTGAACGGCGGGTTGGTGGTCACGCGGATGTCGCGACTCGGCCCCCACGTGCGCTGCGCCGAGGGCCGGTTCGAGTCGTCGGCGTCGGTCACCGCGGCGCGAATCACCTCGCTGTCCCAACCGGACGTGTAGTACGACTCGTTGTCGTCGTAGCTGGCACCGAACCGGTCCAACTTCATCCGCTTCTCGCCCACCAGCGCGGTGTTGCTGGTGCCGTCGGAAATGTCGGCGAGCCGCAGCGTCACGAGGCCGGTGCGCTCGATCACGCCGGTGTTGTTGCCCACCGCGAGGCTGTTGCCGGAGTTCGCGGCGTAGTCGCCCTTCGCGTTCGTGGTCCCGCCCACCGGGGACCGCCGCGACGGGCAGTAGTAGGTCTTCACCGCGGCGCGGCGCACCGTGGTGTCGTTGGTATTGCGGTACACGTTGTCCTGCTCGATGTACGGCAGGATGTGGTAGGTCCAACCCCACTCGGTGCGCACCATCGGCCGCGTGCCCGGCGGCGTGTACGGCGAGGTGTGGTGCGTGAAATTGGGGTTCGACGCGCAGTTCGCGGCGATGTTCGGGTGAATCGGCGGGTCGCAGCCGTCTTTGCCGGCCCCGGGCAGTGCGCCCAGCGCGTCGTGGAAGTTGTGCATCGCCAGCCCGATCTGCTTCAGGTTGTTGCTGCACTGCATCCGGGCCGCCGCTTCGCGCACCTTCTGCACGGCCGGGAGCAACAACCCGATTAGGATCGCGATAATCGCGATTACCACCAGTAACTCGATGAGCGTGAACGCTTTTCGCGCGGGCCGAGCCATAGAACACCCCGGAATCGGGACGAATGAAGTGAACTTGACGGGACTGTAATCGAATTCTCATTATCTCGCAACGAGAAATTGCGTCATTTTGTTGGAACCTCCGCGATACCCCGCCACAGTGGGTGTGTTTCATCGCTATCGATCAGCCCGTCGCACCCCTTTCGAGGGTTCGCACATGCGGTTCCGCTCACTCGCCTTCTTCCTGCTGACCGCCGCACTCGTCGCGGCTGCCGGCGACCTGACGCCTTCCGCGGCGCAGGAAAAGAAGAACAAGAAGGCCAAAGCCGTTGACGCCCCGGCGACTTCGCCCGCCGCGAAGCCGCTCGCCACCATTCTGAAGGACGTGGCGAAACCCGCCGCGCCCCCGGTGAGCGTGCCGGACAAGAAGGATCCCGCGGCGCTCGCCAAGTTGATTGACGCCGAAGTGAACAAGAAGCTCGCGGCCGACAAGGTGCCCGCCAGCCCGCGCGCCAGCGACGAAGAGTTCCTCCGCCGCGCGTACTTGGACCTCGTGGGCGTGATTCCCACCGCCGAAGCCGCCCGCGCGTTCATCGACAGCACCGACCCGCTGAAGCGCGAGCGGCTCATCGACCAACTGCTCGCCGACGAGCGGTTCGGCCGCCGCATGGCCGACATCTGGACCGCGAAGCTGTTCCCGAAGGATTCCGGCAACCGGTTCGTGGCGAAGGAACCGCTCTACAAGTGGTTCGAGGGCGAGTTCAACAAGAACGAAGGGTGGGACAAACTCACCACGAAACTCGTGACCGCGACCGGCACCGTCGCCGACAACCCCGCCGTGAGCTACTTCATGGCGAACCGCTCGGTCGACAAACTCACCGACACCACCGCGCAGCACTTCCTCGGCATTCAGCTCCAGTGCGCGCAGTGCCACAACCACCCGTTCACCAGTTGGAAGCAGACCGAGTATTGGGCGATGGCGACCTTCTACTCGAAGGTGAAGGCCGACAACCCCAAGAACGCGAACAAGGGCGGCGACCCGCTCCAGAACGGCGTGCAAGAGGGCGCGACGCGCTCGAAGGGCAAAGACTTCTTCCCCGAGGCCGCGAAGAACCTGCCCGCGAAGTTCCTCGGCGGCCCGGAACCGGCGCTCGGCGCGGCCGAACCGTTCCGCCCGGCGCTCGCGCAGTGGATGACCGCCCCGGGCAACCCGTTCTTCGCCAAGGCGCTCGTGAACCGCACGTGGGCGCACCTGTTCGGCACCGGGTTCGTGAACCCCATCGACGACATGCTGCCGGAGAACGAAGCGAGCCACCCGGAACTGCTCGCGGCGCTCGCGGCGCACACCGCAACCACCGGCCAGTACGACCTCAAATACCTGTTGAAGGCGATCTGCCTCAGCGACGCCTACCAGCGCACCAGCAAGCCGGTCGCGGCGAACAAGGACGACAAGGCGCTCTTCAGTCACATGACCGTGAAGGTGATGTCGCCGGAACAACTGTACGATTCGCTCGGTACGGTCACGGTGGCGTCGAAGGGCGACGCGAAGGCGGGCAAGGCGCAGATCGGGGCCGCGAAGGGCATGCGGGTGGGCAACCGCGAGCAGTTCGTGAACTTCTTCCTCGCGGGCGCGGAAACCGTGAGCGCGACCGAGTACGAGGCCGGCATCCCGCAGGCGCTGCGCCTGATGAACTCGAACGTGATGAACAACCCGGCCGCGGCGCGGGCCGTGGTGGGTGCCGCGAAGAAACCCGAAGAAGCGATCGAGCGGATTTACCTCGCGGCGCTGTCGCGCCGGCCCACGCCCGCCGAGGTGAAGAACCTGACCGCGTACGTGGCCCGCGTGGGGGCCGACACCGCCTACAGCGACATCCTCTGGGCGGTGCTGAACAGCAGCGAGTTCACGCTGGTTCGGTAGTGTTCGCTTTCTGCCTGTACCCCGAAGGGGTCGTATCGCAAAGCACAGGGGCGCGCGGCGCACCCTGTGAACACAACAACACAGAACCAAACTCCCAACAGGGCGAAACCATGTTCTCCGAGAAGCTGACCGAGAAGACGCGGCGCGACATGATGAAGTTGGCCGCGGCCGGCGTGTTCACCACGACCGCGAGCGGCTGGCTGCCCGTGCTGGCGAAGGCCGCCCCCAACGGCGGCACCGGCAAGGCGAAGTCGTGCATCGTGCTCTACATGGACGGCGGGCCGAGCCACAAGGACACGTGGGACCTGAAGCCCGAGAGCAAGGGCGCGGGCGAGTTCAAGCCGATCAAGACCGCCGCGAGCGGCATCGAGATCAGCGAGCACCTGCCGAAGGTGGCCGGGGTGATGAACCACGGCACCATCGTGCGCGGCATGAGCACCCCCGAAGGCGCGCACCCGCGGGCGAAGTACTACCTGCACACCGGCTACCGCGAAGGGCAGGGCGGCGTCATCTACCCGTCGATCGGCTCCATCGTGGCCCAGCAGACGGGCAAAACGGACGCCGCGATGCCCAACTACGTCGCCATCGGCGGGCGCAGCTACGGCAGCGGGTTCCTCGGGCCGAAGTACCAGCCGCTGCTCATCACCGACGCGGCCCGCGGCGTCGAAGACCTGAAGACCGCCGTGAGCGCGGCGCAGTTCGGCAACCGCGTCGGCCTCCTCGAACAGATGGAGAAGGCGTTCCACGGCGAACTCGGCGCGGACCCCGCGAACGACCACAAGACCACCTACGAGCGCGCCGTCAAGCTGATGCAGTCCAAGGAAGCCAAGGCGTTCGACATCGCCGGCGACCCCAACAAGAGCAAGTACGGCACCGGCAAGTTCGCCGAGGGCGTGCTCATGGCCCGCCGGCTCGTGGAAGTGGGGGTGCCGTTCGTGGAAGTGGCGCTGGGCGGCTGGGACACGCACCAGAACAACTTCGCCCGCGTCAAAGACCTGAGCGGCCAAGTGGACGCGGCGCTGTCGGCGCTCGTAACCGATCTGAAGGAGCGCGGGCTGCTCGACAGCACGCTGATCGTGTGGATGGGCGAGTTCGGGCGCACGCCGAACATCAACAACCGCGGCGCGAACCCCGGGCGCGACCACTACCCCCGCGCGTGGAGCCTCGCCATGTTCGGCGGCGGCACGAAGGGCGGCCAAGTGGTCGGCAAGACGGACAAGGAAGGCGCGACCGTGACGGAGCGCGTCACGAGCGGCCAAGACTTCCTCGCCACCGTCTGCGAGCTGATGGGCATCGACCACACGAAGAAGAACGAGACGCCGAGCGGCCGGCCGATTCAGATCGTGGAGAAGGCCAAGCCGTTCACGAAGGACATCGTGTAAGGCGACCGAGAGCGTTCGACGCGCGAGCGGCACCCGAAAGGGTGCCGCTCGTTTGTTTCCGCCGCGCGCTCAGCGCGGCTTTTTGGGCTTCGCGTCTTTGTCCTTGTCTTTGTCCGGCTTCTTCGACGCGTTCGCGGTGCCGGTGGGGCACTCGCTCAGCAGCGGGCACTTCGCGCACGCCGGGTCTTTGTCCGTGCAGGCGTCTTGCGCCAGCGCGCTGAGCAGTTCCGTGAACTCCGCGCCGCGGGCCTTGGGGATCACGTGCTCGATGCCGCCGCGGAGCGATTCGAGGTCGTCCGGGTCCACCTCGTCGAGCACGCCGAGCCGCTGCAGCACGCGCACGGTGGGGGCGTCGAGCGGGATCGCGTGCCCGCCGAGCGACCGCTGCACCACCCACGCGACCGCGAAATCGTTCACCTGCTTGAACCGCTCGATCTGCTTCGCGGCCTGCTTGAGGCCGAGCTTTTCGAGGTCTTTGGCGTTGAAGTACCGCGAGATCTGCTTGGCGGCCTGCTTCAGCCCCTTCTTCTCCATGTCGCCGAGGTCGAACGAGTAGTTCATCTCGAACACCGCGTGCAGCAGGCCGATGATCCAGCCGGCGCGGGGCCCGGACTGCGGCAGCGGGCGCAGCACGTCGGCCACCTCTTGCAGCGTGCTCACCCGGATCTCGTTCCAGTCCACGAACGCCTTGCGGAGCCGCTCGAACGCGGCGTCGGCGTCGGCGGAGGTGCTGCCCTCGCGGCAGATCGCGTACACCAGCTCTTCGAGCAGCGGGCGCGGCGACGGCAGGTCCACCGCGGGCAGCGGGTAGCGCTTCTTGAGCGCCGCTTGCGCGTGCGTGAGCAGTTGCTGCTTGTTGGTGATGGCCGGCATTGCGGTGGACTCCGGTTCCGGGGCGTGCGCCCGCGCGGTCAGTTCGGGCGGTCGGTCGGTCCGTCGACTTTCACTTCGCCTGCTCCGTCGCTGTCGCCTTCGTCGTCGTCGTCGTCGCCTTCGTCTGCACCTGCGTCTTCGTCAGCTCGCGCTTCGGCATCGGCCGGGGGCGCGAGTTTGGCCTGCTCTTCGCGCAGGATGCGCATGATCTCGATACTCTTCTTCACGCCCTCGTCGAGCACGAAGGTGACGTGCGGCACGTACCGCGACGTGAGCCGGTCGGCGATCTTGGTCTGCACGAACGCCGCGGCGCTGCGCAGCCCGTGCATGGTGAGCGCCTGCTCCTTCTCGGTGCCCATGACCGAGACGAACACCTTGCAGTGCTGCATGTCCGCGGACACTTCGGCGCGCGTGACCGTAACGCCCTTCACGCGGGGGTCTTTGATGTCGAACAGGATGGCGTTCGCGGCGGTCTCGCGGACCACCTCCGAAACGCGGGCCAAGCGGTGCGATTTCATTGAGTAGTTGTTAGGGGTCAGTTGTCAGGGGTCAGTTGTTGCGCGATCACGTTGCGGCCCGGTGCCCGGACAACTGACAACTGACAACTCGTAACGTTACACGACTTCGCGGCCCACGGTCAGGTCGCCGCCGAGGTACTCCGCGACCGGGTGGCCGCGGAGCGCGTTGGTTAGCCGTTCGAGCGCGCCCTTCACGGCCGCCACCTCGAACCCGACCGCGGCGAACGAGAGCGTCGCCACCTTCACGTCGTCGTGCGTGTCGGTCTCGGCCGCGGACACGTTGAACCCGTCGCGGGTGCGGTCCAAGATGGACCGCACGACCTGCCGCTTGTCTTTCAGGGTGCGGCTCTCGCGCACGAGCAACCGCACCGTGAGGGTACCAACGACCATAGCTGTTGGCTGTTAGCTTTTGGCTATTAGCCAGATAAGAGGTCCGCCGTTGCTCTGTTTGGCTAACAGCCAACGGCTAATAGCCAACAGCGACTCACAACGTCCGCTGCTTGATCTCGATCTTGAACGCCTCGATCACGTCGTCCACCTTCACGTCGTTGAAACCGGTAATCATCAGACCGCACTCGAAGCCCTCGCGAACCTCGCGGGCGTCGTCCTTGAACCGCTTCAGCGAGTCGAGGCCCACCACCTTGTCCGCGGGCGGGAACACCACCACGCCGCCGCGAATGATGCGCACGCGGGCCGAGCGCTCGATCACGCCGCTGGTGACGTAGCACCCGGCGATGGTGCCCACCTTGCCGTGCTTGAACGTCTGGCGCACCACGGCGCGGCCGAGGTGAACCACTTCCTCGATGGGCTTGAGCCGGCCTTCCAGCGCCGCCTTCACGTCGTCCACGAGGTTGTAAATGATCTGGTACTCGCGGAGGCTGACGCCGCGGTTCTCGGCGAGTTTCAGCGCCGCATCGTCCGCGGTCACGTTGAACCCGACGATGAGCGTGTCGTCCGGGCTGGTGAGCGCGAGCGTCACGTCGGACTCGGTGATGGCCCCGACGCCGGCGTGCAGCACGCGGGTGGTCACTTCCTCGTGCGTGAGCTTCTCGAGTTCCTTGCGGATGGCTTCCACCGAGCCGCGGGCCTCGGCCTTGAGGATCACCTTGAGTTCGGTGATCTTCTGCTTGCTCTTCGCGGCGCTGAACCGCTCGAGGTCCACGATCGGCGCGGACTTCACGAGCGCGGCTTCGCGGTCCTTCTTCTCGCGGGCCGCCGCGATTTCCTGCGCGGTGGTCAGTTCTTCGACCACGTAGAACGGGTCGTCGGCGTTGGGCACCGCGCCGAACCCGGTGATGCGCACCGGGGTGCTGGGGCCGGCTTGCGTCACCGGCTTGCCCATGTCGTTGTACATCGCGCGCACGCGGCCCACCGACGAGCCGCACAGCACGATGTCGCCCTTCTTGAGCGTGCCCTGCTGCACGAGGACCGTCGCCATGACGCCCTCTTCGGCGCTCTGGTACGCTTCGAGGCAGGTGCCGAACGCCGGGCGGTCCGGGTCGGCTTGCAGCTCGTCGGCGAGGTTCACCTCGGCTTCGAGCGAGATGGCCGTGAGCAGTGCGTCGATCCCGGTACCCTTCAGCGCGCTCGTTTCCACGAACTGGATGTCGCCGCCCATGTCGTCGGGCAGCAGTTCGAGTTGGTACAGTTGCCGCCGCGTGCGGTCGACGTTCGCGTTCGGCGCGTCCACCTTGTTGATCGCGACGATGATGCGCACCTCGGCGGCGCGGGCGTGCGCGATGGCCTCTTCGGTTTGGGGCATCACGCCGTCGGTGGCCGCGACCACGATGACCGCGATGTCGGTGACGTTCGCCCCGCGGGCGCGCATCTTCGTGAACGCCTCGTGGCCGGGCGTGTCGAGGAACGTGATCTGCTTTTCGAGCAGCACTTCCTCCGGGTCGTCGGGGTTCGTGACCTTGTGCGTGACGGACCACGCGCGGATCACCTGCGTGATGCCGCCCACTTCGCCCGCGGCGATGTTCGACTGGCGAATCTTGTCGAGCAGGCTCGTTTTGCCGTGGTCGACGTGGCCCATGATGGTGACGATGGGCGGGCGCGGGCGAAGTTTCTCTTCGTCCACGTGCTCCGTCATCTCTTCGAAGCTGCGGATCAGCTTCTCTTCGGCCGTCTCTTGCTTCTTGGCGACCAGCTCGATGTTCTTCTCGATGGCGATGAGCGCCGCGATTTCGAGTTCGACGTTCGAGTTGATCGAGTAGAGCGCGTTGGTTTCCTTCTTGAGGCGCAGGATCAGTTCGCCGGCCTTCATGCCGATCGTTTCGGACAGGCTGCGGACCGTGATCGGGATCGCGATCTCGATCTTGCCTTCCTTCTTGATCTCCTGAATCTTGCCGCGCTGGGCCTT
>JALHNS010000049.1 GCA_022843445.1 Gemmata sp. | reverse complement strand
TGGGCCTCGGCGCGGCGGCCGTCGCGCGCCGCCGCAAGGCGTAGGCACCCGCCCCGTGTGCGCGCTCGGCGCGCGCCCCCGCTCCTCGCTCGCGCCCTCGGGCGCTAAAATGACGAAAGGGAGCGCGCCGCGGCCGGTATCCGTTCG
Organism: Gemmata sp.; assembly: GCA_022843445.1. GTDB lineage: Bacteria > Planctomycetota > Planctomycetia > Gemmatales > Gemmataceae > Gemmata. The sequence continues at coordinate 25,825 of JALHNS010000049.1, read as the reverse complement.
GCCGCACGAGAACGCACACGGGGCATTAGCGATGACCGCCACCGACCAAGAGAAAACCGGACTCGGCAACTACTTCATCGCCAACTACCCGCCGTTCTCGTTCTGGAAGGCGGACCACCTGCCCGCCGCGCGCGCCGCGCTGGAAGCGCCGCCGCGCGCCGGCGTGCCGCTGGGGCTGTACCTGCACATCCCGTTCTGCCGGAAGCGGTGCAAGTTCTGCTACTTCCGCGTCTACACCGACAAGAACGCGAACGACATTTCCGTGTACCTCGACGCGATCCTAAAGGAAGTGGAACTGCTCGCGCGGAGCGGGTGCGTCGGGGGCCGCGCGCTCGATTACGTGTACTTCGGGGGCGGCACGCCGTCGTACCTCAGCGCGTCGCAACTCGATTCGCTCATGACGCGCTTGCGGCAGATCATGCCGTGGGACGCGGCCCGCGAAGTGACCTTCGAGTGCGAACCGGGCACCCTCCAGAAGCACAAACTCGAAACGCTCCGCGCGCACGGCATCTCGCGGCTGAGCCTCGGCGTGGAGAACTTCAAACCGGAAATCTTGCAGTACAACGGCCGCGCGCACCTCGAAGAGGAAATCTACCGCGCGTTCGGGTGGGCGCGCGAGCTGGGCTTCCCGCAAATCAATTTGGACCTCATCGCCGGCATGGTGGGCGAAGACTGGGACAACTGGAAGCGGTGCGTGGCGAAGACGATCGAACTCGCCCCGGACTGCGTCACCATCTACCAGATGGAACTGCCGTACAACACGGTATTCTCGAAAGAGCTGAAGGTGATCGGGGCCGACGAACCCGCGCTGGTGGTCGCGGACTGGCCGACCAAGCGCGCGTGGGTGAAGTACGCGTTCGACGAACTGGTGAAAGCCGGGTACGACATTTCGAGCGCAACCACGGTGGTGAAGAACAAGGCGACGACCAAGTTCGTGTACCGCGAAGCGCTGTGGCGCGGCGCGGACATGTTCGGCACCGGGGTCGCGTCGTTCGGGCACGTCGGCGGCGTCCACATTCAGAACGTGGACACGTGGGAAGCGTACGTCGAGAAGCTCCAGAAGGGCGAACTGCCGCTGGGCCGCGCGTTCCCCACGACCCAGCGCGACCGGCTCGTGCGCGAGGTGGTGCTGCTGCTCAAGACCGGGCACCTCGACGTGTCGTACTTCCGCGACAAGTACGGCGTCGACGTCCGCGACACGTTCCGCGCCGCGTTCGACAAGCTGACCGCCGAGGGGTGGCTCACGGTGGGCGAGACGAGCATCGACTGCACGGACGACGGCCTGATCCAGATCGACCGGCACCTGCCCGCGTTCTTCGACCCGCAGTACATCAGCACCCGGTACACATAAGACAGTGTTGATTCGCAGATTTCGCAGACGAACGCAGATTTTGAGAACAGCAGTCTGTCTTGGCGAACGGCCGGCGTGAGCCGGCCGGTGAAATCGGATGTGCGGCACACCGGCCGGCTCACACCGGCCGTTCGCCAAGAACTCGGTGCCCGCCTGCGAAATCTGCGGATAACTCCCTGTGATCCCACCTATGTCTGAGGCGCGCACGTTTCTGATGGGCAAGCACCCGGCCGAGCTGCCGGGCGCGCTGCGCTACTGCAAGAACCACATGTGGTGCCGCACCGAACCCGACGGCACGCACACCTTCGGCTTCAGCGCGTACGCGGTGCGTCTGATGCAAGACGTGTACTTCCTCGAGTGGCGCATCGAACCGGGGCTTGTGACCGCCAAGCAGGAAATCGGCTACATCGAGACGCAGAAGGCCACGAGCGGGCTGTACGCGCCGCTCGCGGGGCGCGTGGTGAAGTTCAACCCGGCGCTGTTGGACGACCCCGGCACCATCAACGCCGACCCGTACGGCGCGGGCTGGCTGTTCAGCTTCGCGGGCGATGTGAGCGAGGCGCTGGACGTGGACGCCTACTTCGCGCACCTCGAAGCCGGTTGGGAGAACACCCAGCGGCTGATTAAAGGCCAGATCAACGCGGGCGCGGAGTGACCCGTTGTTCGTGCCCGTTCGGGGCGGTACGCTAATAGGGCGTTCGTACTCATCCGCTGCCGGAGTTCGCATGAGCCGCTCGCGCCTTACGGTCGTGTTGTCGCAAGCCCCGGGCAAGCACCCGGCCAAGCGCGCGCTCGAAGAGAGCATCGTCGCCGCGCTCCTGTTCGAACCGGACCTCGAAGTGTCGGTGGTCCCGAACCTGTACGACCTCGGCCCGGACCACACCGGCCGGCTGTTCCTCGACGGTGTGGCCGGCGACATGGTCGTCATATCGTGGCTGTACCCGCGGGCCGCGTTCTGGCTGCTCGACCGCGATGGCATCAAGGGGCACATGGGCGAAAGCCAGATGAAGCCCCCCGCCGACGAGGACGACGACGCGGGCGAGGGCGAAACCGACACGCCGGTCGACAAGCCCGAAGCGATCGGCGCGGCCGGCACCATCCCGGATCGGCACATCTACTGTCTGGACCTGCGCGACTCCAACAAGCACGAAACGTTCGTGGCGGAAGTGAAGCGCATCGCCGCCGAGTGCAAGGACCGGCGCGCCGCAAAGGCGCGCGAGAAAGCGGCGAACAGCCCGGCGATCATCCAACTGGGGTTGAGCGCCACGAAGCCGGACCTGCCCACCGAACAGAAGGCGTTCGCGCCGGAGGCACTGCTCGCCCCAGCCGGGCGGCGCTGGTACCCGGTGATCGACTACAGTCGCTGCACGAACTGTCTGGAGTGTTTGGATTTCTGTCTGTTCGGCGTGTACGGTGTGGACTCGCTCGAGCGCATCTTGGTGGAGAACCAAGACCAGTGCAAGAAGGGCTGTCCGGCGTGCAGCCGCGTGTGCCCGCAGCAGGCGATCATCTTCCCGGAGTACAAGAGCGCCGCGATTGCCGGTGCCGACACGGGCGCGGTGGGCGGCCTGAAGATCGACCTCAGCCGGCTGTTCGGTGGCGACGTGGGCGACGCACTGAGCGCGGCAGTGGCCGAGCGCGACCGCGAGTTGGTGAACGACGGCCGCGCCGCGGTGGGCGCGACGGTGGGCATCCCCAAGCGCCAGACGAGCAAGCCCGCCGGCCCGAAGGACGACCTCGACAAGCTCGTGGACGATTTGGACAACTTGGGGCTGTAAACCGACCTTCACCGTGAAGACCGCGGAGGGCACAGAGTTCCCAACTCTGGCTCTCGGCGGTCTTCGCGTTCTCCGCGGTGAACCATGCTTCCCCCTGAGCGCATTCGGGCCGCTTACGTTGTCGCGCGCGACGCGCTGCTCGCGGAGCGCGTGCCCGCCGGTCACTGGGTCGGCGAGTTGTCCACTTCGGCACTGTCCACCGCGACCGCGGTGATGGCGCTGCACGTCTCCAACCCGTTCGAGCACCGCGAACTCATCGACGGCGGCATCCGCTGGCTCGCGGAGCACCAGAACGCCGACGGCGGGTGGGGCGACACCGTCAAGAGTTTCTCCAATCTCTCCACCACCATGCTCGTGAGCTCCGCATTCCGCATGGTGGGCGAGAAGGACCACTCCGAAACGATTTCGCGCGTCGAAGACTACATCACCTCGAAGGCCGGGAAGCTGCCGGAGCGCCGAGCCGCGGCCGTCCGCGCACGCTACGGCAAGGACTACACGTTCTCCGTTCCAATTCTGATGACGTGTGCGCTTGCCAAGTTGGTTTCGTGGGACGAGGTGCCGCGGTTGCCGTTCGAGTTGGCGTGCCTGCCGCAAAGCTGGTACCGGTTCGCGCGCATGCCGGTCGTGAGTTACGCGCTTCCCGCGCTCATTGCGATTGGGCAGTGCGTGCATCATCACAAGCGGTCGCGGAACCCGGTGCGGAACGTCGTGCGCCGGCTCGCGCGGTCGCGGTCGCTGAAGGTGCTGCGGCGCATTCAGCCTACTACTGGCGGCTACCTCGAAGCTACGCCGCTCACGAGCTTCGTCGTGCTGGCGCTGAGCAGCATCCGCCGCCGGCGCTCGGAACCGGAATCACAGGTGCTTTCGGAAGGCGTGCGGTTCATCGTGAATTCGGTGCGCCCCGACGGCAGTTGGCCCATCGACACGAACCTCGCGACGTGGGTGACGACGCTGAGCGTGAACGCGCTCGCCGCGGCCGACGATATCGCTTCGCTCGACACGAAAGACCACATTCGCGAATGGCTTCTGAAACAGCAGTACAAGGAGCGGCACCCGTACACCGGTGCGGAGCCGGGCGGGTGGGCGTGGACCGATCTCGCCGGCGGCGTGCCCGACTGCGACGACACCCCGGGCGCGGTGTTGGCCGTGCGCGCGCTCGGCGCGATTGATTCTGACGCCGCACTGAAGTGGGCGCGCGACCTGCAAAACCGCGACGGCGGGTTCCCGACGTTCTGCCGCGGGTGGGGCGTTCTCCCTTTTGATCGAAGCGGTTCGGACCTCACTGCGCACGCGCTTCGCGCGCTGGGGAAAGACGAAAAGGCGCTCGCGTACCTCGCAAAGCAGCAGCGGGCGGACGGGTCGTGGCTACCGCTGTGGTTCGGCAATCAGCACGCACCGGAAGACATCAACCCGGTGTACGGCACCGCCCGCGTGCTCGCCGCGTACCGCGATCTGAAGCTCGCGGACGCGCCGGAGTGCCGTCGCGGGGTTGAGTATTTGCTGGGTGCGCAGAACGCGGACGGCGGCTGGGGTGGTGCGAAAGATTGCCCGTCGAGTGTGGAGGAAACGGCGCTCGCGGTGGAGGTGCTGCACGGGTTGGCGAACGGCGAAGCCGTTCAGAAGGGCGTCGCGTGGCTCGTGGACGCGGTGGAAAGCGGCCGGTTCCGCGAGCCGTCGCCCATCGGGTTCTACTTCGCCAAACTGTGGTACTTCGAGAAGCTGTACCCGCTGATCTTCACCGTCGCGGCGCTGGGGCGGGCTTCTTCAGGGTAGCAGGCACGCTCCGCGTGCCGTGTGTTCGGGCCGCACGAGTATTCCCACGATTCGCCCGGCATTCCGCGCGCCGCAGAAGGGCACACGGCGTGTGCCTACTACTTTGAAGGCACTTCGCCGCGTCGCTATTGCGGCCCGAACACACGGCACGCGGAGCGTGCCTACTACCTTGAGTGCAGGCTACTCGTCCTTCATGTCCTTCAGGATGTCCGGTTTCCCGAATTGGCTCAGGTCCACGCTGCCGCGGAGTTCGCCTTCGGCGAGCTTGATGCGCTGTTCGAGGTCGCGGAGCTTGTTCATAATCATGTCGATCTTCGTGGTCGCGTCGTCCTTCACCTTGAACCGCGGCACCTCCGGGTAGCCCAACTGGCGCTGGAGCGCCGCGAACAGGTACAGCGGGTCGCGGGTGCGGCTCGCCTTCGCGATCTTGCCTTCCTTCTCGCCGAACAAGGGCGGCACCGGCGGCTCGTAGTTCGGGTGCTTGCGCTTCTCTTCGATCACGAACAACTCGGACCGCAAGTACACGAGGTCGGACAGGTCCACTTCGCCCACGCCCTTGCGAATCACGTCGAAGTACGCGCGCCAGTCGGCGTCGTACATCGGGTCGGCGGTGATCGCTTCGAGGCCGTCGAGGTAGCCGAGGCGGTTCCGCGCGACGCACTCGAACTGGAACACGAACAGGCCCGGTCTGGTCGCGCCCGCGGCGCGGTACTGCGCCTCGCGCTCGATCATCAGGAACGCGGTCGGCATCGGGAACCGCGACTTCTCGCTCTCGGCCTGCCCCACCACGAACGCCTGAAACGCGGTGAAGTAGTGCGGCAGTTTGGCGAACCCGCTGGCGAGCCGCCCGGTGTGCTTCAGCTCCGAAACGAGGAACTGCACCGCGTAGGGCAACCGCGTGCTCGTCAGCAGTTCCTCGTGAACGCGCTGCAACACTTCTTGCGCCGGCTGGTTCTCCGCGAGGCGCTCGCGGACGACGCGGAACAGGTACGCTTGTTCGACGTACTCTTCGCGGTCGAGAATCGGTGTCGTGCTCATGACTTCAGTTTACCCGCGAACGGGGCGCGCAACAAATTGGTGCGGTCGGCGCGCCGCTCCCGGTTCTAACGCCTGTGCCGGCTGCGCATTTCGAGCCGGTTCCACAGGATGAGGGCGCGCGAAGGTTCGCGCGAACTGCGAAGGCGGGCGGATTTCGCGGCCCGCGTGGCGCACAGTTCTCATCAGTTGGAACCGGTTTCCGCCGGCACCAGCACCCACACTGACGCACAGCGAAGTTCGACACCGCGGGGTTCACCCATGAGGAAGCATCTGGGCCGTTGGCTTCTCGCGCTGGTTGCGGTCGGCGCGAGCGCCGAGTTCGCCTCCGCGAGCCACTGCGGGTTCGTGCGTTACCCGCGGCGGTGCGTAACCGCCGACCAGTGCGCCCCGCCGTGCGCGCCCGCGGTGCAGTACCAGTGCGTGACGGAACAGCACCAGCAGGTGTGCTACCGCCCGGTGTACAAGACCGAGCACCGGCCCGAAACGTACACCACGCACCGCACCGTTCACGAAACGAACTACGTGCAGCAGAGCTACACCGTGCAGCGCCCGGTGGTCGAGCACTTCGACACCGTTCGCACCTATACCGTTCAGAAGCCGGTGTACGAAACGCACCTGCAGGAGCAGCAGTTCACCGTGATGAAGCCGGTGACGCGCACGTTCCAAGTCGCGGTGCCGTACTGCACCACGCGGCCGGTGTACGAGCAGCACGTGAAGGAAGTGCCGTACACGGTGATGCGCCCGCACGTGCAGGAGTACCAAGTTGCGATCCCGTATCACACGATGCGGCCGGTGTACGAGCAGCACGTGCGCACGCACACCTACACCGTGAACCGCACGGTGGTGGAGCCGTACACGGAGTGCATCCCGTACACGGTAATGAAGCCGGTGTACGAGCAGCACGTGAAACAGGTGCCGTACACGACCTACCGCACCGTGCAGGAGCCGTACACGGTCGCGATCCCGTACACGACGTATCGCAAGGAGTACGACCAGCACGTGCGCGAGGTGCAATACACCACGATGCGCACCGACGTGCAGCAGTACCAAGTGCAGGTGCCGTACACGGTGGCGCGCCCGGTGTACGAAACGCAAACTTATCAAGTGCCCGTTACGACGTGGCGCACCGAGGTGGATTACGTCACGCAGCAGCGCGTCAGCTACGTTCAAGAGCCGGTGATTACGGAGCGCGTGGAGAAGGTGCAATCGGGCCGGTTCGAGACCGTGACCGAATTCGTACCGGGTGCGACCGTGACGCGGTTTGTCCGCACACCGGGCACCTGCGTGTTCGACCCGTGCACCTGCACCAGCCGCTACGTGCCGGGCTGCCTCACGCGCGAGTGCGTGCAGCTTCCCGGACACACGGTGTGCAAGAAGGTGTGGGTGCCGCACGAAGAGTGCCGCGTCGTGAAGCACTGCACGATGGCGTGCAAGCCTGTTTGCACCACCGTGCAAGTCCCGGTGTGCCGCAAGGTGTGCCAAACGGAGATGAAGACCTGCACCCGCACCGTGTGCCGCATGGTGTGCGAACAGCACGTGCGCTGCGAAACCCGCACGCGGTGCGTGCAAGTGCCGGAAGTTCATGTGAAGCAGGTGCCGTACACCACGTGCCGCATCGTGCCGGAACACCACGTGCGCCACGAAACCCGCTACCGCTGCTACACGGTGCCGGAGCACCACGTGCGGTGCGTGACCTACACGACGTGCCGCATGGTGCCCGAACAGCACGTGCGCACCGTCACGAAGCACCGCACGTACTGCGTGCCCGAAGTGAAGACGTGCCAAGTGCCGTACACCACCTGCCGCATGGTGCGCGAAGACCACGTGCGGTACGAAACGCGCCGCCACTGCACGATGGTGCCGGAAACGCACGTGCGCCAAGTGCCGTACACCACCTGCCGGCTCGTGAAGGAAGATCACGTGCGGTACGAAACCCGTTGCGTGGTCGAGAAGGTGCCCGAAGTCTGTGTGCGGCACGTGCCCATCACCACCTGCCGCATGGTGTGCGAAGAGCGTCAGCAAGTGATTCGCCAGTGCCGCGTGAACTACGTGTGCGAAGAGCGCGTGAAGTGCGTGCCGGTGACGACCTGCAAGGTGATCCCCGAAACGCACTGCCGCATGGTGCCGCACACGACGTGCAGCATGGAACCGTATACGGTGACGTACTGCGTCAAGCGCTACGTCCCGGTGTGCGTGCCTTCGTGTCCGTAGTTGCGAGTTGACAGTTGAGAGCTGACGGTCTCAAGCCGCGAGCGCGCTCGCGGCTTCTTCATTTCCCGCGGAGCGGTTCGCGCCGTACAACGGCAAGCGCCCCCACGGGAGCGCCCCATGCGCGTGCTGACACTCAACGTTGGCTCGGCTACGGTCAAATTCGCGGCGTTCGACGGCGCGGCGCGCGCGCTGAGCGGCACGATTCAGCGGGCCGAGTTGCGCGCCGCCGCCGCCGGCACCGAGCACCGCGAACCGTTCGCGCACGCGGACCCGGTCGGGGCGCTGCTGAAGTGGCTCGCGGACCGCGGGCACCTCGCGGGCGTCGCGGCCGTCGCGCACCGCGTCGTTCACGGGGGCGACCGCTTCACCGCGCCGGTGCTCGCCACACCGGACGTTCTCGCCGCGCTCGACGCACTCGTGCCGTTCGCGCCGCTGCACCAACCGCAGAACGTCGCCGGCGCGCGGGCCGCGAGCGCCGCACTACCAGACGTGCCGCAGGTGCTGTGTTTCGACACCGCGTTCCATGCGACCATGCCCCGCGCCGAGCGCGCGTTCGGGCTGCCCCGCGAGTACTTCGACCGGGGCGTGAGGCGCTACGGGTTCCACGGCCTCGCCTTCCAATCGGTCGCGGAAGCTCTGCGCGAAGCCGCGCCGCACGTCGCGGGCGGGCGCGTGCTGATGTGCCACCTCGGAAGCGGCGCGAGCCTGTGCGCGCTCCGCAACGGGGTGAGCGTCGCCACCACGATGGGCCTCACCCCGCTCGACGGCCTGCTGATGAGCACGCGGGCCGGCGCGCTCGACCCGGGAGCGGTGCTGTACCTGCTGCGCGAAGCGAACGGGAACCCCGACAGCGTGGAACAACTACTCGCGCACTACTGCGGGTTGCTCGGCGCGTCCGGCATCAGCGGCGACATGCGCGACCTGCTCGCGTCGCCGGCACCGGAAGCGGCGGAAGCGGTGGAGTTGTTCTGCTACCGTGTGGCGCGCGAAGCCGGGGCGATGATCGCCGCGATGGAAGGGCTAGACGCCGTCGCGTTCAGCGGCGGCATCGGCGAGAACGCGCCCGCGATTCGTGCCCGCGTCTGCGAGAAGCTCGCGTGGCTCGGTGTCGCGCTCGACCCCGTGGCGAACGCGGCCGGCGCGCCGGTGCTGAGCGCGCCGAACAGCCGAGTGCTCGTGCTGCGTGCCCCGGCCGACGAAGAGCGCGTGTTAGCCGCCGCGACGCGCGCGGTACTGAAACGGGACTGACACTCCAACGGGGAGGAACCGCATGACCGCGAACCCGCTCGCGCCCGACGAACTGCGCCGCATCGACGCCTACTGGCGCGCCACCAACTACCTCTCGGTCGGGCAAATCTACCTTCTCGATAACCCCCTGTTGCGGGAACCGCTGCGCCGCGAGCACGTCAAGCCGCGCCTCCTCGGGCACTGGGGGACGTGCCCCGGGCTGAACCTGATCTACGTTCACCTGAACCGCGTCATCAAGCGCGACGACCTTTCGGTGCTGTACGTCACCGGTCCCGGGCACGGCGGGCCGGCCGTCGTTGCCAACGTGTACCTCGAAGGCACCTACACCGAGTTCTATCCGGAGATCACGCGGAACGAGGCCGGCATGAAGCGGCTGTTCCGGCAGTTCAGCTTCCCCGGCGGCATTCCGTCGCACGTCGCCCCGGAAACGCCCGGCAGCATTCACGAGGGCGGCGAACTCGGGTACGCGCTCTCGCACGCCTTCGGTGCGGCCTTCGACAACCCGGACCTGATCGTCGCGTGCGTGGTGGGCGACGGCGAAGCCGAAACCGGACCGCTCGCGACAAGCTGGCACTCGAACAAGTTCCTGAACCCGAAGGCCGACGGCGCGGTGCTGCCCATCTTGCACCTGAACGGCTACAAGATCGCCAACCCGTGCGTGCTCGATCGCATCCCGCGCGCGGACCTCGACGCGCTGTTCCGCGGCCACGGGTACGAACCGCACTTCGTGGAGGGCGACGACCCCGCGAGCGTTCACCAGCAGTTTGCCGCGGCGCTCGATAAATGTGTCGCTTCCATTCGCTCCATCTGGCGCGAGTACCGCGAGGGCGGCGCGACCGGGTGCCCGCGGTGGCCCATGATCGTGCTGCGCACGCCGAAGGGCTGGACGTGCCCGAAGGAGATCGACGGCAAACTGTGCGAGGGCTACTGGCGCTCGCACCAAGTGCCGATGGGCGACGCGCAGACGGATTCTCACCTGCGGGTGCTCGAAGGGTGGATGAAGTCGTACCGGCCGGAGGAACTGTTCGACGCGACCGGGGCGCTGGTGCCGGAACTCGCGGCGCTCGCCCCGACCGGCACGAAGCGCATGGGTGCGAACCCGCACGGCAACGGCGGGCAGGTACTCGTCGACCTCAAACTGCCGGACTACCGCACCTACGCGGTCCCGGTGCCGACGCCCGGCACGACCGTCGCCGAATCGACGCGCGTGATGGGCGCGTTCCTGCGCGACGTGATGAAGGAGAACCTCGACGCGAAGAACTTTCGCCTGTTCAGCCCGGACGAAAACAACTCGAACCGGTGGAACGACGTGCTGAGCGTGACGAACCGCGCGTGGATGGCCGAGCGGTTCGACTTCGACGACAAGTTGGCCCCGGACGGCCGCGTGATGGAAATGCTCTCCGAGCACCAGTGCCAAGGGTGGCTCGAAGGGTACCTGCTCACCGGGCGGCACGGGTTCTTCTCGTGCTACGAGGCGTTCATCCACATCATCGACTCGATGTTCAACCAGCACGCGAAGTGGCTGAAGGTGTGCAACCACATCCCGTGGCGGCGGCCCATCGCGTCGCTGAATTACCTGCTCAGTTCGCACGTGTGGCGGCAGGACCACAACGGCTTCTCGCACCAAGATCCGGGGTTCATCGACCACGTGGTGAACAAGAAGGCCGAGGTGGTGCGCGTGTACCTGCCGCCGGACGCGAACTGCCTGCTGAGCGTCACCGATCACTGCCTGCGCAGCCGCGACTACGTGAACGTGGTGGTGGCCGGGAAGCAACCGTCGCCGCAGTGGTTGCCGATGGACCGCGCCGCGGCGCACTGCGCGGCCGGGGTGAGCGCGTGGGAGTGGGCCGGCACCGAGCGCGGCGGCGACCCGGACGTGGTGCTCGCGTGCTGTGGGGATGTGCCGACGGTCGAAACGCTCGCGGCGGCTTCGATCCTGCGCGAGCACCTGCCGGACCTGAAGGTGCGCGTGGTGAACGTGGTGAACCTGATGAAGTTGCAACCGCCGACCGCGCACCCGCACGGGCTGACCGACGCGGAGTTCGACGCGCTGTTCACCACCGACAAGCCCATCATCTTCAACTTCCACGGCTACCCGTGGCTCATTCACCGGCTCGCGTACCGGCGCACGAACCACCACAACCTGCACGTCCGCGGGTACAAGGAAGAGGGCACGACCACCACGCCGTTCGACATGTGCGTGCTGAACCAGATCGACCGGTTCCACTTGGTGAAGGACGTGATCGTGCGCACGCCGGGGCTGGTGGCGCGGGCCGGGCACCTCGCGGGCCGCATGGACGAACTGCTCGCCGAGCACCGCCGGTACATCGTGGCGCACGGCACCGACATGCCCGAAGTGACCGACTGGGCGTGGGGCCGCGCCGGCGCGAGCGCCCGCGCCGACACCGCCGCCGACCACGCGTAGCCTGTTACCCCGCCACACCGCGCCGCGGTTCTTATAACGACGGCTGCGAACGCCGTCGGAAGGACCGCGAGCCATGACACCCACCGCCCTCCGCGTCGGAGCGGTCGCGTACCTGAACTCGAAGCCGCTCTACGAGCGGCTCACCGCGTTCGCGCCGCACGTGGACCTGTCGCTCGACCTGCCCAGCCGCCTCGCGGACCAACTCGCGGCGGGCGCCATCGACGTGGGCCTCATCCCGGTGGCCGAATACTTCCGCGGCAACGACTACAGCTTCGTCCCGAACGTCGCGGTCGGCTCGCGCGGCCCGGTGCTCAGCGTCACGCTGTTCAGCAAGGTGCCGTGGGGTGAGATTCGCACCGTCGCGCTCGACGAAGGTTCGCGCACCAGCGCCGCCCTCACGCAAATTCTGCTCCGCAAGCGGTACGGGGTGCGGCCCGAGATCGAGCAACTGCCGATTGATGCGGACCCGGAAGAACTGGATACGGACGCGGCGCTGCTGATCGGTGACCGCGCGATGAAGGCGTGCCTGCCGGGGTTTCGGTACGCCTACGACCTCGGCGAAGAGTGGACCGAGTGGACCGGGCTGCCGATGGTGTTCGCGGTGTGGGCCGTCCGCGCGGGCGTCGAACTCGGCGACACCGCGCCGGCCTTCAAGCGCGCCAAGGAGTACGGCCTCGCGCACGCCGGCGAGATCGCGGCCCGCGAAGCGCCTCTGCTGGGCTTAGACGCCGGCTTCTGCCGCCGCTACCTGAGCAACGTGATCCGCTACGACCTCGGCCCGACCGAACTCGCAGGCATGCGCAAGTTCCGCGAACTGTGCGAAGAGTGCGGACTGGCGAACAACGAAAGGCAAAGATTAGCCGCACGATGAACGCCGATCAAAGACACGATCAGACAGAAGTGAATTGGCCGCAAAAAGGCACAAGAGACACAAAAGAAGGCAGAAGAGTCGAGTTCAAAACAAAGTTCTGTCTTGGTCTTCCTTTGTGGCTCTTGTGCTTCTTTGTGGCGAATCTGTCTTCGTCTTTCTCTGATCGTGTCTACATCTGCGTTGATCGTGCGGCAAAAAATGGACTGCCAACTATGACCACCATCGACACCATCTTGGCGAAGGCGACCGCGGGCACGCGCATCAGCGCAGACGAGTGCCTCGCGCTGTTCGCGTGCCGCGACCTGCACAAGCTCGGGCGCGCGGCGCACGCGGTCACGATGCGGCTGCACCCGGAGCCGTACCGCACGTTCAACATCGACCGGAACATCAACTACACGAACGTGTGCGCCGCGGTGTGCGACTTCTGCGCGTTCTACCGCAAGAGTGCGGACACCGACGCTTACGTTCTGTCGCGCGAGGAACTCTACAAGAAAATCGAAGAGACCATCGCGCTAGGTGGCGACCAAGTACTGATGCAGGGCGGGATGCACCCGTCGCTCAAGCTCGAATGGTACGAGGAGCTGCTGCGCGACCTGCGCGCGCGGTTCCCGCAAGTGAACCTGCACGCGTTCAGCCCGCCGGAAATCTGGCACTTCCACAAGCTGAACAAGCTCCCGCTCGAAACGGTGCTGAAGCGCCTCAAAGACGCCGGCCTCGGGTCGCTGCCCGGTGGCGGCGGCGAGATTCTCGTGGACCGCGTGCGGCGCGAACTCACGAAGGGGAAGGCGCTCGCCGACGAGTGGCTCGAAGTGTGCCGCGTGTGGCACAAACTCGGCGGCAAGGGCACCTGCACGATGATGTTCGGGCACATCGAAACCGACGCGGAGCGCGTCGAGCACCTTCAGCGCCTGCGCGACCTGCAAGACGAAACCGGCGGGTTCACCGCGTTCATCTGCTGGACGATGCAGCCCGGGCACAAGATGGCCGACTTCCCCGAAATGGGCGCGTTCGAGTACCTGCGCACGCAAGCCATCGCGCGGCTGTTCCTCGACAACATCCCGAACATTCAGTCGTCGTGGGTGACGCAGGGCGGAAAGATCGGGCAGGTTGCTCTCTTCTTCGGCGCGAACGACATGGGTTCGCTGATGATCGAAGAGAACGTGGTGGCGAGCGCCGGCACCGTGCACTACCTCACGCTCGAAGAGATCAAGCGGAGCATCCGCGAGGCCGGGTGGGAACCGCGGCAGCGGAACGTGTTTTACGAACTGCTGCCGGAGCGCCCCGCGCCCGCGATGCCCTTGGCGCACGCTACCGCGCTGCCGGTGCTGGCGTAAAGAGTCGTAGGATATGTGCGGTTCCACGAGGGCCGCACATGACCGCCGACCGCGCCGCGCTCGTCGCGGGGATTCTGGCGAACCCGGACGACGACACGCCGCGGTTGGTCGCGGCCGATTGGTTCGAGGAGAACGGCGATTCGGCGCGCGCCGAGTTCATTCGCGTGCAAGTGAACCGCGCGCGACTGCCGCCGACCGATCCGCAGCAACCGGAACTCGCGGCCCGCGAACTGCACCTTCTGAAAGAGCACGCGGAGCGCTGGATGGGGGCGCACTTCGCGTTCAAGAAGTGCCGGTTCCGCCGCGGGTTCATCGAATACGTTCACCTGCACCTCACGCACTTCCTGCACCACCGCCGCGAACTGCTCGCGCTCGAACCGGTCCGCGACATCAGCCTGACGGGGTGGATGCGCGCGACCGCGTCGCTGGTGTCGCGCGTCGCGGGGTGCGAGGAGTTACGAAACATCGAAACACTGCGGTTCCACCATCAGGGGCCGCACAAGCACCCGCGCGGCGAGTGCGCGATTCTGCTCGATTCGCCGCACCTCACCGGTCTGAAGAAACTGCACTTCTCGATGATCTCGGTGACGACCGAGGAGCGCCGCCGCATCGAGCGCTCTCCAGCCTTCGCGCGTGTGCGCGAACTGACGCTGCCGTATCTGGACACGTTCCCGCACCAACCGGGCGAGTGGTTCCAAGACGGTGTGCCGAAGGGCGCGCTGGCGAACGTGCGCGCGCTGCGCGTCGGCGGCTACGGATTGCAAGCCGCGCTCGGTGAGCGACTGGCCGGAATGTCGTTCTGGAAAAAGCTCGAAGCGCTGCACGCGCCGATCGCGTGGAGCCAAACTGAGGCGCTGGATGCACTTCGCACCCGGCTCCCGCGGACGCTTCGGTCGCTGCACATCACCGGCAGTGAATCCAACGCGTTGAACGCCGCCGGCGCGGTACCCGCGTTCTTCGCGCGCGTCGCGGAACTACCGCTCACCGACTTGAGTATGCAGCATATCGACCTGCACGCGGAGACGCTGACCGCGCTGCTGAGTGGTGCCCCGCGGTTGCAGCGTTTCGCGCTCACCGCGTTCCGGCGAAATGGTCAAGAGAGCGCCGCGGAAGTGGCGCGCGTCGTTGCCGCGACCCCGGCCGTGCGCGACGCCTCGGACGTGCAACTCGCGGTCGGCTGCATCCTACGCGGTGACACGGCCGAAGCACTTTTCGGCGGCCACCTGCGAAACGTCGCGCGGTTCGACGTGCTCGGCACCGGTCTGAGCGACGAGGCGTGCGAAGCACTCGGGCACGCCGAGTGGCCCGCGCTTCACGCGCTCCGCGTCACGGGCTACGGCGTGGCACGAACGGCGCTTCGCGCGCTGTTCGCGTCGCCGGCGTGCCGGAATATCGTCTCGCTGCGATACAGCGGTTCGTTTCAGGGAATGGACCCGTTCGGCCCGGCGTGCGCGACGGCGCTCGCCAAACTGCCGCACTTGTCGAGCGTGCGCCTCGACACCTCGTCCGTTTCGGCCGCGTCGCGCAAAGCGCTCGCGCACGTTCCGTGGCTGCACGTTGCGAACGCGAACAACGAGTATTGGGGCGATGACGACCCGAATGTGTGCGCCCCGGTCGATGACGAGTTGAAGCACGCTGATCAGGGCGCGTAATCGAAGCCGTGTAAACGAAAATGAGGGGCACCCGCCTCCGCCGGCCCCCTCCGGATCACGTCACCATTTCTGGCGCAGACCACAGAGCATTCTATCGCCCGCCGCGGGCCGCGGGTATGCTGTTCGCACTCTCCGAAAGGCACCCCATGCACACCCTCTCCGCTCTCGCGTGTGCGGCGCTCGTCGCGCTCGCACCGGCCGACGAACCGAAGCCCGCGTTCGCCGTCACCGAAGACGCCGACCGCGTTCGCATCACCGGCGACGCGCTCGACGCGAACATCAAGAAGAAGGGTTATGTGAGCGGCGTGGAGGGCGGCACGCTGCACGACAAGAAGACCGGGTTCCGCGACCTCGGCTTCGGGTTGGACATCGTCGATTGGATCATGGAACCGGGCAGCGACGAAGCGTACCGCGACAAACTCCCCGGCGATCTGCCGTACACGTTCAACAACCTGTTTCACGGGAAGCGGCCCAAACGCAGCATCGAGGGGCCGCAAATCTGCACGCAAGCGAAGGAGCTGAAACCGACCGTGATTCGCGGCGCGGACTTCGTCGCGATCAAGCAGGAACACGCTTATACGCTCGCGGCACCGGGGAAGAAGACCGGGTCGAAGTGGGAGCAGACGATCGTGTTCCCCGCGGGCAAACGGTACTTCGTTTCGGCCGACCGCGTGACCGCGAAGAACGCGAGCGACGCGATGTTCCTCCGCATCGACATGCCGGGGCACATCAAGCACAAGAACGGCGACACCTTCAGCGAAGTGTACCTGAGCTATCACGGGAAGATCGAAGCGAAGGAGTTCGCCAAAGACTTCGCCCCGGACGACAAGTTCCTTTACTCGCGCGACGACAGCAAGATTCCGAAGCGCGTGATCCGCGCGTACCGCACGCGCGACCCGAAGACCGGGAAGGACGGCCCGTGGCTCGCGGGCCTGACACTCGACCCCGCGGTGGTGTACGAGGCGTGGTGCCACCAGCGCGGCTACATTTGCATGATTCAGGAGATCGGCGGGCGCGCGGTAAAACCCGGCGACACGTTCGGGGCCGCGTTCGTGGTGGGCTTCTTCGATTCGATCGAGGAAATGGAAAAGGTGTACGACGAGTACGCCGGGAACCGCGGGCTGGAAGTGACGGAGAAGGGTTGGAAGCTGACGAAGGGACCGTGAGTGCGCGGCCCGGCCCGCTCCCGCCGCGCGGGAGCGGCAACACCGGTGGCCGCGCGCCGGGGTTACTTCGCGACGCTCGCTTCCAGCAGTGCGAACGCGAGCGCCTGTTCCATTTCGCCCGGCTTGAAGCCGAACGGCCCGCGGCCGCTCTTGTACGCCACACGGCCCTTCGCGTCGAGCACGTACAGGCGCGCGGGCATCCCGCTGTACGCGTTGCCCACCGGGTCGCTGATCTCGTCCACTACAATCGGCAGCGCCGGGTTCAGCTTCTTGCGGAACTGCGCGCACACCTCCGCGCGCTCTTGGTTCGTCGTCGGCTGCTTCACGGCCACGCCGAACCGCGCGTTCGAGTCCATCTTCCAGCCGTCGGTGGGGTGCGCCTCGCGCACGTACACCATGATGAACGTCGCGCGGTCCTTGTACCGCTCGAAGACGGCTTCCACGTCCGGGTACAGCGAGCGGAACGGCCCGCACGTGAAGTTGCCGAACACCAGCACCACCGGGCGCTTGCCGATCTCCTTCGACAACTTCACGCTCCCGCTGCCGTCGGCGAGCTTCAGTTCGAAGTCCGGTGCGTCGTCGTTCAGCGCCGGGCCTTCCTGAATCGAGCCGATTTCGCCCGCGTACAAGCCCTTCACCAGCGTGGGCGCGCTCGGCCCGTCGCCCGGGGAGAACCCGGCGGGGCCGCGGTAGATCAGCGCGCGGCGGAGGTCGTCGGCGGTGACGTGCTCTTTGCCCGCCGACAGGCGCTTGAACACCGCGTCCAGTTCCTCGCGCGTCAGCCGGCCATCGCCGGACGCATCGAACCGGCGGAACATCCCGTTGATGACGCCGGACTGCATCACGAACGGGCTGTTCGGCGACCAGTCGAGGTCGCTCGCGGTGATCGCGCCGTCCCCGTTGCGGTCGAGCGCGTCGAACAGCTTCGCGCCGCCGTCAAACTTGTCTTTCGGCAGCGCTTTGGCTTTCGCCTCCAGCTTGTGGCGCTCGGCGAGCCACTGCCACGAGTACCGCGATTGGGCCGGGCCGAACCAGCCGTCGTTGCCCATCAGTTGCGAGCCTTTGAGGATCGCGACGAGCATCTGTGCGGCTTCGGGCTGCTTCTTGCCGGCGAAGTGTTTTTCGACCAGTTCGACCGCGGCGGCGGCCTCTTTGGGGTCGCCGAGTTTGTCCGGGTTCAGTTTCGGCAGCACGACCGGTTCGGCCGCGAGCACGGGGAGCGCGAGGGCGAACGCGCCGAGAATCAGAACGCTGCGCATGGTCGAACTCCCCTGTGGTGTCACTTCTTGGGAACCGGCGCGGGCGCGCCGGGCTTGTGGTGCGTGTTCAACCAGTCGGAGACGGCACGCAGTTCCTTCGCGTCGAGCACGCCGTCGCCGTTGGTGTCGAATTTCTCGAAGTGCGGGAGCACCAGCCCCATCACCTCTTTGCGGTCCAATTTGCCGTCGCCGTCGCGGTCGCGGGCGAGCATCTGCTTGGCGAACTCGTCCGGGTCCCAGAACCCGGCCCCGGCCCCGCGCGCGCCGCCGCCGTCGCGGTCGCGGCGCAGGTGCAGCACGTACTCCTGCTTCACCGCGTGGCACGCCGTTTCGGTACACGCCGAGTACGTGACCGTGAGGCGCACCGGTTTGTCGGTCGGCCAGTTCTCCACGTCGAGGACGAACTCGCGGGGGTCGGCGTCGCTCGCCGGCTTCACCTTTGCGGCTTCGGCGGTCGCGGCGGAACACTTCGCGCCGGCGGGCAGGTCCAGTTTGTACTTCAGCGGCGGCGTGAGGTTGTTCCAGTGCGCGCCGTGGAACGGGTCGATGTGGAACCCGAGGTACAGCTTCCCGGTGCCGGTGCGGAGCGCCTCCGGGTCCGCTTCGGCGCGCAGCTTCGCGTAGAACGGCAGGCCCTTCGGTTCGATCACCGGTTCCATTTCAATCGCCTGCATCCGCGGGCGCTTGAGGCGCGGCACCGCGCCGCGCTCGGCCGCGGCCTTTACCGGCGGCGCGAGCGCGAGTTTGATGTCCTCCTCGCGCGTCACCTTGTCCACCTTCCCGACCAGTTCTTCGAGGTCCTTGCGCACCTGGGCCGGGTTGCTCCACGCGCGCTTGCGCACGATCACGCCCTTCGGGTCGATGACGAACTCCGAGTTGGGCCGGTCGCCGAGCGCATGCTTGAGCCGGTTGTCCATCGCGTCCACGATCCACGGCACCGTCGCCCCGAGTTGCTTCGCCGCTTGGCGCGCGTGCGCGCGGCGCTCGTCGAGCGTGAACGGTTGCACGTAGTCGCCCGCCAGTTCCGGGTGGGCGAGCGATTTGTACACGAAGAAGAACTTCACGCCCTTCGGGCCGTAGTCGCGGTACGTCGCCTCCAGACCGGAGACGTTCCAGAGGAACGGCGGTCAGGTCAGGCACCCGAAGGTGAGGACCGTGTAGTGCCCGCGCAGCTCGGCGGTCTTCACCTCTTTGCCGTCCGGGGTGTACACGGTGACGTCCGTCAGTTTGTCGCCGACCGCGGGCTTCTCGCGGGGGAAGTCGTCTTCGTTCTTCTTCTTTTCCGGCTGCGCCGGGGCCGCCGGAGCGCACGCGAACAGCGCCGCGACCGCGAACAAAGCGAGGGTACGCATAAGAGTTCTCGTTGGGTGTTACGGGCCGAGGCCCTCGCGGACGATGACGACCCGCGGCACGGTATCGATCTGGTAGCCGATCTTGCGCTCGACCGCTTTTCCGCCCTTGGGCTCCACGGTGAGTTTCGCGGTACAGCGCGCCTGCCGCCCGTGCATCTCGACCGGGCCGAGTTCGTATGCCAGCAGCCGCGCGCCGTCCTTCCAGAGCGGTTCCACGAACACGATCGGCGGTTGTTTGCTCTCAAGTGCCGCGTGCGGTTCGCCGGCCTTCCACGCGCCGAGCGCGGCGGTCAGCTCGCGCCCGGCGTCGGCGGTATCGACCGGCGGCGGCAGGTCCGGGCCACCGCACGCGGGCAGGGCGAGCGCCGCGAGGGCCGCGCACGCGCGAACGAGGGTGCGCCGCATTAGAAGTTGCTCCCGATCACTTCGCCGCCGTTGCGCGACCCGACGGCGCGCCACGTTTGCACGCTCACGCTGTTGGACACGAACCGCGTCGAGCCGTCGCACAGCACCACGTTCAGCCCTTGCGAGTGCGCGCTGTTCGCGACCATGAGCATCGACGACGGCGGGAACGCGCAACTGCGCGCGTTCGGCGGACCCGCGTGGGTGTAGAGCGTCATGTGGAAGCCCTGAATCCAGTAGCCGCCGTAGTCCGAGCGCCACTGCGTGCTCAGGTCGTTCGGGTTCACACTTCCGCACGCGACGACGGCTTGGTCCGCGGTGGTCGGGGCCGCGCTGCCGGTGGGGAGTTGGAACAGGTCGGTGCGGTCGGTCGCCACCGCGTTGCTGAAGTCGCCGACGAGGCGCTCGCTGAAGCAGGCGGTGTTGCTGGTGCCGTCGGTGATGTCGGCGAACCGCACGCCCTTGCCGGCGAAGAAGAACGGGCCGTCGGTTTGCGTCTGCGCCCACAGGATGCCGCTGCCGTAGTTCACGACGTAGTTGTTGCCGCCGAACCCGGCCGGGTACGCGCTCTGCGGGTCCGACGGGCACAGGAACCCGGGCACCTTCGTGCCGCGCGCCGCGTTGTTCGCGGCGCTCGTCACCGGTTGCGTCAGGTTGATCGTGCGGAACAGGTTGTCCTGTTCGACGAACGGGAGCAGGTAGGTGTGCGCGGAGTACCGCTGCGGATCGACCGCGGTTGGGAACGCGTTGTTCGCGTCGTGGAAATTGTGGAGCGCCAGCCCGAGTTGCTTGAGGTTGTTCTGGCACTTCATTCGCGCTGCGGCCTCGCGCACCTTCTGGACCGCGGGCAGCAACAGCCCGATCAGGATCGCGATGATCGCGATCACCACCAGCAGTTCGATCAGCGTGAACGCGCGCTTCTCGCGCGCCTTCGAATTCAGCCGAGACTGCGAACGCCGGGTCGGCGCGGAAAGAGAGAGAGAAGAGAGCATGTGACGGAACCTCGCGCTCGCCCGGCGATAAGGTGCCGGCCGCGAGCGGTGAATGATCGTGGTCGCCCGCGAACGCCGCGAGCGCCGTGCGTGTGCGGTCAAGTGCGCGCGAACGGCGGGCCCGCGCGTGGCTGTGGTTCGAGTGCGCGCCGCGACGGCGCGAGAAATCGGCCCGGTGCGCGCGCACGGGGGCGTGCGCGCGCACGCTCAGCCGTGTCGCGGGGGGTGGAAGATGCCGCCGGGGCGGGACACGGGATCGCCGGAGTCGCGCGCGCGGGGGAACGCGGATGTGTGACCGCCGTTCGCATGGTTTGCGGACAGCAACAGCCCGTGCGGCTGCCGAGCCGGTTCCGGCGGCGGGGGAGTCGGGGCGAAACTGTGGTCGTTCGCGGAGCACTCGGGCGGGTGCAGCGGGTCGGTTTCGAGGCCCGCGCCGGTATCGGCGTGCGATTCGAGCGGCTTGAAGCCGGACGGCAAGTGCGTACAGCCGGCTTGGGCGGTTCCCGGCGACCAATACGCGAACGCCACGAGCAGCACCAGTGCTCGTGTGAGGCGTGTCGGTAGTGGGGGAAGGGTGACCACTGGCCCGCTCCGAGTCAGAAGCAGTGTACCACGCGGTGCGGGAAATGGAAGTGGCGATTTCGATGAGAGCGGGTGCGCCCAACCGGGCCGCGCGTTTCATCAACCGCGCCCGCCGCTGTGGGCGGGTGCGGCGGACTCGGGCGCGGCGCTCAGCCCTTGTTCCCGGTGGGCTTCTGGCCCTCTTTCTCTTTGCCCTTCGGTTTCGGCTTCCCTTCGCCGCCTTCTTTGTCGTCGCCCTTCGGCTTCGGCTTGCTGCCTTTCGGTTCGGACGAACGCACTTTCCCGCTCGCGTCGAGTACGACTTTCGTCTTCCCGCCTTTGGCGTCGATCACTTCGATCTCGAACTCGGGTTTGCCCCCCTCGTCCTCGCGCTCGGCCTTCACCGCGGTGCCCTTCGCGGTCTTCTCGGCGATGGCGACGGCGTCGGCCAAACTGATCGCCTTCACCGGCGCGGGCTTGCTCGGTTCGGGTTTCGTCGCGGTCGGCTTGCTCGGCTCGCCGGGCTTCGAGAACTGCATCAGTTGCTTCAGCACGTCGGGCGGCAGCTTGCTGGCGTCGAGCTGAATGACGATGACCTTTGGCGCGTCGGCCGGTGCGGGCTTCTGGCCCTTCGGCTTCTCGTCGTCGGCGCGAGCCGCGGGAGCGAGGGCCAGCGCGAGCGCGGCCACTGCCGGCAACAGACGGGACATGTGCGAACCCCGGTTGGAGAGTGGGAGACGGCACCGAGAGCCTACGCCGGACCCCGCGCGCGAGCAAGGGCGGGTTCAGCGGCTCTTCAGGGCCACCTTCGCCGTGAGCGTTTCGCCGATGTGCTTCAGCGGGAGCACTTCGACCGCGGCGCGCTTCTCGGCGGCGGCCTTCGGCATCCCGTACACGACGCTGGTGGCCTCGTCTTGGGCCACGGTGTGCCAGCCGGCGGCGCGGAGCCGCAACAACCCCTCGGCCCCGTCGCTGCCCATGCCGGTGAGCAGCGCCGCCGCGCCCAACCGCACCGCGCGGGCGGCGCAACTGGCGAACAGCACGTCCACCGACGGGCGGTAGGGCGAGCTGCGCGGGTTCGGCGTGTACCGCAGGGTGCCGTCGGTCGCGAGTTCGAGGTGGTCGTTACTGGCGGCCACGTACACGGTGCCGGGTTCGGGCGCGTCGCCGTCCCGCGCCGCGCGCACCGGGAGCCGGCAGTAGGTCGCCAGTTGCTGAACCAGCGCCGGCGCGAAATCGGCGGCGATGTGCTGCGCGACCAGCACCGCCGCGGGGAACTCTTTGGGGAACGCGGAGACCACGTGCGCGAGGGCCTCCGGTCCGCCGGTACTCGCGCCGAGCAGTACCAGCAGCGGTTGCGCGCCGTGCGCCGCGGGCGCGCGCACCGGGGCCATCAGCCCGCTCGCGGACAGGTCCGCCAGTTCCACCTCGAGTTGTGCGAGCCGGGCGACGAGTTTCTCCGCGTTCTGCACTCCGCCGCCGGGGCCGAAGGTGGGGGTTTCGACCGCGTCTAGCGCGCCCGCGCCCATCGCCCGGCACGCCAGCGCGTAGTTCGTGCTCACGCTCGCCGTCACCACCAGCACCGGGCACGGGCACTCGCTCATGATGCGCCGCGTGGCCTCCACGCCGTCCACCTTCGGCATGACGAGGTCCATGAGCACCACGTCCGGCCGGTCGGCCGCGGCGCGGGCCACCGCCGCGTCGCCGTCTTCCGCGAGCCACGCGACCGAGTAGCCCGGCACGCCGGACACGACGCGCCGCAACACCTCGCGGGCCAGAGCCAAATCGTTGACGATCCCGACGCGCATGAATCCGTGCCTTCGGGGAACCGGCGAGCGCCCACCGTTCACACTACTACCGATCGGCCGGTCCGATCAAGTCCGTAACCGCTTCCATGAACCGGTTGTCGTGGAAACTGCTCTTCGTGAGGTACGCGTTCGCGCCCACTTCCAGCCCCTTGATGCGGTCCTCTTCGCGCTCTTTATACGATACGATGATGATCGGCATGTCTTGCAGCCGCTCGTCGGCGCGCACCGCTTGCACCAGTTGCAGCCCGTTCATCCGGGGCATGTCGATGTCGCTCACCAGCAGGTCGTACCGCTCGGCACGCACCTTGTTCCAGCCGTCCATGCCGTCCACCGCGACCGCCACGTCGTAGCCCTTTTGCAGCAGCAGTTGGCGCTCCACCTCGCGCACGGTGATGGAATCGTCCACCACCAGCACGCGCTTGCGCCGGCCCGACCCCGGCGGGCGCGTCTCGCACCGCACCAGCGAGCCGGTTTGGATAAACTGGTCCATCGAGCGCAGCAGGTCTTCGACGTCGACGATGAGCACCGGCGCGCCGTCGTCGAGGATCGCCGCGGCGCTCAGGTTCGGCACCTTCCCCAGTCGCGCGTCGAGCGGGCGCACCACCAAGTCCTGTTCGCCGCGGAACGAATCGACGATCAGGCCGTACTCGCCGCCGGTGCCGTCGCTGAGCAGCACCACCGCGAGGTCTTCGGTCTGAGGGGCCGCGGCCGGGATGTCGAGCAACTGCCCGGCCAGCACGAGGCCCACGTTCGCGCCGTCCACGTTCACGAACTGCCGGTGCTCGAGGCTGCGCACCGCGTCGCGGCGCACCCGCACCAGCCGGTCGATCCGGTTGTGCGGGAACGCGTACGGCTCGCCGGCCACGTCTACCACGACCGCGCGAATCACGGACAGGGTGAGCGGCAGTTGCAGGTGGAACTGCGTGCCCTTACCCGCGGACGTGGTAATGCGCACGTTGCCGCCGACCTTGCGCACGGTGTCCATCACCACGTCCAGCCCGACGCCGCGGCCGGAGAACTCGGTGACCGCTGCCGCCGTGCTGAACCCCGGCAGGAACAGAAATTCCAGCAGCTCGGCCTCGGTGAGCCGCGCGGTCACTTCGGCGCTGTTCAGCCCGCGGTCCACGACCTTCTTGCGCAGGCGGTCGAGGTCGATGCCGCCGCCGTCGTCGGACACGGTCACGTGCAGCATCCCGGCCCGGTGCCGCGCTTCGAGGGTGATGGTGCCCGCGGCCGGCTTCCCGTCGGCGACGCGCTTCGCCGTTGGCTCGAGGCCGTGATCGACCGCGTTGCGCACGAGGTGCGAGAGTGGCGACTCGAGCTTGTCGAGGATGTCGCGGTCCACCTCGGTGCGGTCGCCGTGGACCACCAGTTTCGCCTCCTTGCCGAGCGCGCGGGCCATGTCGCGCACCAGCCGCGGCAGGCCGTGAACGCCGTCGGCGAGCGGGCGCATGCGGCTGGCGATCACCTCGCGGTACAGGCGCGCGTTCAGGTCTTCGGCGCGGGCCGCGTGGTCGTCGAACGCGGACGTTTTGGCGCTCAGGTCGGTGCGGCACGCGCTCCACTGCTTGCGGGCGTCGGCGAGCAAATCCACGAGCTGTTCCGGGGCCGCGCCAGCGCTGGCCGCGTGGAACGCGGTGTCGAGCACGTTGGCGAGCAGCTCTTGGCGCTTCTTCAGTTTCAGCAGCGCCGTGGAAAACGTGGGCAGCCAGCGGGCCTGCACGAGCGATTCGCCCGCGAGGCCCATGAGCCGGTTGAGGCTCTGCGCCGCGACCCGCACCACGGCCTCCGCGGGCGCGGCGGGCGCGGGCGGGGGTGCGGCGGGCTTGGGGGCGGAAGGTGCGGGTTGCTGTTTTGCTTCACCTACCCCCCCCGGCCCCCCCTCTCTGAAGGGAAGGGGGGAGTCAAGCACTCGCGCTTCGTGCGAGCGATTCGATCCAACAGGTTCTGCTTCCCCCCCACCTGAAGGGAGGGGGGCCGGGGGGGTGGGTCGAACCTGTGCAGCCCCGGAAGCGTCTGACGACGCGCGCGGTTCTTTCTCCCCCCTCCCTGAAGGGAGGGGGGCCGGGGGGGGAGGTGATGCGAAACCAGAAGCCTTTGCGCCGTCCGAACCGGCGGTCGCACTCACCGCCTTCCCGAACGTTTCGGCGATGCGCGCGAACTCCGGGGCGCTTTCGGTGGCCCAGCCCGCGAACGTCTCGTCGTCGGTGGCGAGCGCGCCGGCCAGTCGCGCGACCGCGTACTCGATCCACCCCAGGGCCGGCGCGCTCAGCGCCGCCTTGCCCTCGCGCGCGGCGCGCACGAACGCGCTCAGGGCCGCCGCGACCGTACCCACCAGTTCGCACTTCACCAGTCGCGCGGCCCCGCGCAGCTGCTTGAGCGCGTCGAGCACCGGTTCCGCCGCGGTCGGGTCGGTGGGTAGCGCCGGCAGCGCGCGCGACACGACGTGAAGGTGCGCGCGCACTTCCTCGCGGAACAGGTCGAGCATCGAGTGCCCGGTCGGGAGCGCGAACGGTTCGGCCGGAACGTCGATCGCGGCGCGCGCCGGCACCGGCGGGAACGGGTCGCTCGGCGCGGGCGGCGGTTCCGGCGGCGCGGGGGGAG
>JALHNS010000048.1 GCA_022843445.1 Gemmata sp. | reverse complement strand
GGCGGCCCCGCGAACCCGGTCCCGCTGCCGAAGCCGGACGCGCAACCGATTCCCGGAGCCGACCCGACCGCGGCGACCGCGCTGCCCATCGGTGCGAAGCCCGCGACGCCCTTCCGCTACAAGGCTTACGGCGAGAAGTAACAAGGTAGCAGGCACGCTCCGCGTGCCGTGTGTTTGGGCCGCGAGACTGGAGCGGATGAAACACACGGCACTCGGAGCGTGCCTACTACTCTGTTACGAATCCAAATCCCACAGCACCACGCGGCCGGAGTTGCCGGCGGCCGCAGCCCGCCCGCCGTCCGGCGACACCGACACCGCCCGCAGCGGGCCGATCTCCCAATCGTAGCTGCGCGCGCACTCGAACGTCGCGGCGTCCCACTCGCGCACGCAGCCCTCTTTGCTCACCGTTAACAGCGCGCGGCCGTTCGGGGTGAACGCCGCGTCCATGAAGTGCTTCGTGTCCAGTTCGCGCTTGTGCGTCTCGCGCTGCTGCGCCACGCTCCACACGAACAACTCGCGGCCCGCGGTGTACGCGACCGTTGCGCCGTCCGGCGCGAAGGCCAGCGCGAACGCGCCGCTGGAGAGGGCCCGGTGCGCCGAACTCGCGACCACTTCCAGCGTGGCGGCGCGCAGCAGGAAGAACCGTTTGCACCCCACCGCGGCGAGCCACTCCCCGTTCGGCGACACCGCGAGCCGGTTGATCGCGCCGGAATCGAGTTGCACCTCCGCCACCGGTTCGTCGCCCTCCGCGGGGTAGCGGCGCAGCACGTCTTGGTAGCCGCCGTCGGCGACGAACGTGGCGCGCCCGCAGGGGGTGAGCGCGAACGACTGGCACCAGCGGGCGAACGCGCGCCGCTCGGTGCCGTCGGCCCCGGCCCGCACCGAGACGCCCCGCGGCCGGCACAGCACGTCGCCGTCGGCGGTGTACGCGAGCGACAGGCCGAACGAGGTGTTGGAGTACGCGGACCACAGCCGCGCGCCGGTGAACGAGTCGATGGTGCGGCACGCGAGACAATACCCCGCGACCGCCAGCGCCCGCCCGCACGGGCTGAACGCGAGCGCGTCGATCATCCGCGAGTACGGCTTCCAGACGAGCATTCAGCACATGATATGCGCCGCGCGGGGTCACTTCTTCGGCGCGACCGGTTCGTCCAGTTTGGCGATCAGCATGCGGACCTCTTCGAGGGTGTCCGCGTCGCCGGTGACGATCAGCGAATTGGTGCGCGGGTCCGCCGTCGCGTTCACGCCCTGCCGCCCGAAGATGGTGGTGACGGTGGCGCGCAGTTTCTCCGCGTCCGCGTTCTTGAGCGCGAACAGTTTCACGGTGCGCGGCGCGCCGGGGGGCGGCTGCGCGGCGAGCGGCGCGGCCGGAAGCACAAGGGCCAGTGCGAGGAGGAGGGGGCGCATACCGCGAGTGTACCCCGCGAACCATTGGGAACCGGTGAGGGGCTTTAGCCGCCGAAGTAGATGCGCCACAGGTCGCGGAGGAAGCCGCGCGGGGTGGTGTCGCGGGGCGGCTTCGCGGGGTCCACGGAGCCGATGCCGCCGCAGGTGAAGCACGCGGTCGGCGGCGCGCCGTTCGCGCCGGGCAGTTCCCTCTTTCCTTCGCACGTCGGGCACACGAACGGCATCCACCCCCGCGGCCCCGGTTCGTACTCGTACCGCTTCGCGCCCAGACACAGCGCGCACGCGGGGTTCCCGTTGCACCGACACAAGATGCGAGCCATCGCGGTTCACCCAATAGGAGAGAGCAACATCCATTTTACTCCGCTTCGGCGTCCTGTGTAGCGCGCGGAACGAGCCGCGAGCGCCCGCACACGGGAACTCGCGGCTCGTGAAAGTGCCGAACAGTGCCGAACCCGACCGCTTACGTACCCGCGGGCACCGGGGGCGGCGTGCCGTTCGCGCTCGGCGCGGCGCTCGCGGCCGGCGGCGCGTCCGGGGTCAGCTTCGCGAGGTACTCCGGCACTTCCACGCCGCCGATGTCTTTCATCACTTGCATCATCGGCGGCATCATGCGGGCCATGTCTTGCACGAACGCCGCGGTGCCGGACTTCCCGCTCCCGCCACCGCCCTCCCACACCACCACCTTGTCGAACTTGATGTTCGAGATGGCCTGCGCACTCGCCGCGGCGAGCGCGTCCATGTGTTCGAGCATGAGCAGTTGGAACGCGGCCTGCGGGCTGCCGCACGCCTCGATGATCTTCTTCAACCCCTCGCCCTTCTTCGCCAGAATCTCGTACTGCCCGCGGGCCTCGGCTTCGAGCTTCGCGAAGATGGTCGCCGCCGCCGCTTGCGCTTCGAGCTTCACCCGCTCCGCGGCGGCTTCGGCGTCCACGATCATCTTCGCCTTTTCCGCCTTCGCCGGTGCTTCGAGCGCGGCGCGCTTCTCGGCCTCGATCTTCTCGGCCTCCGCGAGCGCGGCCTTTGCCAGCGCGCGGTTCTGCGCCTCGAGCACGGCGGCCTCGGCTTCCCGCTTGGCGGTTTCGGAGAGCTGGTACGCCTCGGCCTTCTTCACCGCGAGTTCGGCCTGCGCCGCCGCGATGTCGGCCTGCGCCGCCGACTCGCCGCCCACGGCCTTCGCGTTCGCCTCCGCGAGCCGCACCCGCTTGTCGCGGTCGGCTTCCGCGATCTGCGCCTCGCGCTGGAACGCCGCCGCCTGCTCGCCGACCTTCTGGTCGCGGTCCAACTCGGCGATGCGAATCGCCTGCTGCCGCTGCGCCTCCTTCACCAGCGCCTCTTGCTCGAACAGCGCCGTTTGCTCGCCGACCTGCCGCTCTTTGTCCAACTGCGCGACGCGAATGGCCTGCTCGCGAGTCGCCTCGCGGGTGCCGATCTCGCGCAACTTCGTCGCGTTCGCCACCACGATGTCCTTCTCGCGCTCCGCCTCCGCGACGCCGATCTGCCCCTTCTTCTCCTGCTCCGCCACGTCGATCTTGGCCTGCTGAATGGCGACCGCCGCCGCCTTGCGCCCGATC
Organism: Gemmata sp.; assembly: GCA_022843445.1. Taxonomy (GTDB): domain Bacteria; phylum Planctomycetota; class Planctomycetia; order Gemmatales; family Gemmataceae; genus Gemmata. The sequence continues at coordinate 23,084 of JALHNS010000048.1, read as the reverse complement.
GCCTCGATGTACCCGCTCTCGTCGGTGATGTCGGTGATGTTCACGTTGATGAGCACGAGGCCGATCTTCTTCAGCTCCGGCTCGAGCGACTTCTGGATGTTCTCCAAGAAGGTGTCGCGGTCGCGGTTGATGTCCTCGATGCGCATGGACGCGATCACTTGGCGCAACTGGCCGAAGATGATGTCGGCGGCCTGCTCCTCGATCTCCCCGGTTTCCAACCCGAGCAGGCGGATCGCGGCGTTCTGCATCGTTTCGGCGTCGGTGCCGATGGCGACCGTGAACTTGCTGGGCACGTTCACGCGGATGTTCTCGATGCTGAGCGCGCCCTTGAGCGGCACTTCGATCTGGATCGGGTCCAGTTTCAGGTACGCGAAGTCTTGGATGAGCGGCATGACGAACGCCGCGCCGCCGTGAACGCACTTCGCGGCGTTGCCGCCGCCGGTCTTCCCGTAGATGACGAGCACGCGGTTGCTCGGGCACCGCTTGTAGCGGCGCACGACGAGCATGAGCAGCGCGAACAGCACGAGGCCCGCGGCGACCGCGCCGACGACCGGCCACGGGATGTCTTGCGCGCCGGTTTTGGGCTGCGCGAACAGGGTGAGCATGGCAGCGACTCCGAGAGGGGATGTGCTCGTGAAGGGGCCGGTCGAACCGCCGGCGTGAGCCGGCGGGTACTTCGAGCAACCCACCGGCTCACGCCGGCGGTTCGACGCGAACAGTGCGGCGCTAGGCGGCTTCGACTTCGACCGTGTCACTGTTTACCACCGCGACGACGCGCACCGGTTTGCCGGTGGGCAACTCGTCGCCGGCGGTCACGGCTTGGTACTCGACGGTGCGGTTCTGCAGCGCGAGGTGAACCTTGCCCGCGCCGGCCTTCGCACCGGGCACCCGCAGGTACACGGTGCCGGTGCAGCCGACCGCCCGGTCCACGCGGGCCGTGCCGTCGGACTTCAGGTCTTTCAGGGAGCGCATGGCGAGCGCGACGAGGTACAGCGCCAGCGCGCCGGCCCCGAGCGCCGCGCCGAGCGCGGCCGGGTCGGTGGCTTCGTAGTAGTAGGCGATCTTCCCGCCGAGGCCGAAGAACAAGAGCGCCGCGGTCGCGGTGCGGAGCGAGAGCACGCCGAAGAACCAGTTGCCGTGCCCGTCGCCGTCGCCGGAATCGGTGCCGTGGTCGAGGTCGCCGCCGCCGGTGTCGGTGTCGTGGTCCGCCCCGAAGCCGAGTGCGCCGGCCGCGATCTCGCACACGAGCAGCACCGCGCCGAGTATCGCGCACACGAGAAATGTGGTGTCCATTGCGCCCTCCGGGTATGGGTCGTTACCGGGGTGTTCGCTGCGACAGTGTGATGATTTGGCGGATTCGCCCCGCTGTCAACAAGGTGCGCGCGAATTACCCCGGTTGCGCCCGCGCCCGAATCGGCACAACCGGCCCGCACAGCCCTTCGCGCGCATTTCACACGGCCATCGCGGGTTCTGAACGCGCGCCGGCTAAATCTAATGCGCGGCACGATCCATCCATGTCACGGAAACTACCATCATGCGCCGTCGCGGGTTCACCCTCATCGAACTGCTCGTCGTGATCGCGATCATCGCGATCCTGATCGGCTTGCTGCTTCCCGCCGTGCAAAAGGTCCGCGAAGCCGCCGCGCGGATGCAGAGCCAAAACAACCTCAAGCAGATGGCCCTCGCCACCCACGGCTACCACGACGTGAACAACCAGTTCCCGTGGGCGTGGAACGACTGGGACCGCAGTGACAGCGCCGCGTTCTGGAACCGGGCCGGGTCCAGCCACTTCTACATCCTGTCGTACATCGAGCAGGACAACGTCGCCCGGATCGCGAACACTGGCACCACGAACTACTTCTGGTCGGTGTACCAGAACATCGGCGTCAAGCCGTTCGTGAACCCTTCCGACCCGACGTGCCCGCAGAACGGCCTGTACAACGACGCGGGTTGGGGCAACTACGGCGTCACTGGGTTCGCCGCGAACTATCAGGCCCTCGGCTGGTGGTTCCGCACGACCAACAACAAGACGATGCGGATGTCGAGCCTTCTCGATGGCACGTCGAACACGATCTTCTACGCCGAGAAGACCGCGGTGTGCCTGAACAACGCGATCCCGAGCGGGTACAACGGGGCCAAGTACAACATTTGGGCCTACGGCCGCACCTCGTGGAACGAGTGGAACCCGGTGTTCGGGTACCAGATTACCGGCCCCGCGTCGAAGTTCCAAACGGCCCCGACCACCGGCACCACCGGCACCTGCGACCCGCGGCTCGCCAGCGCGCCGCGCTCGGCCGGCATCCTCGTGGCGCTGGGCGACGGCAGCGGCCGGTTCGTGAGCGCGAGCGTGTCGCCGAACACGTGGTGGGCGGCCTGCACGCCGGACGTCGGCGAAGTGCTCGGCAACGACTGGTAACCCCAACGCGGAGCGAGCGATGCGCGGGCTGCTTGTGACCGCGGCGACCTGCGCCGCGGTGGGTCTCGTCGGTCTGAGCGGCTGCGGTGGGGACGTGCCCCGCGGCCGCGTGCACGGCAAGATCACGGTACAGGGCAAACCGGTGCCGAACCTCGCCGTGGTGTTCCTCGGGGCGGACAACCGCACCCACCCGACCATCACCGGCGCGGACGGCGCGTTCGCCGTAGACGGGGTGGCGCAGGGCACCGTAAAAGTGTCGGTGCAGGCACCGGTGGAGCGGGCCGCGGTGAAAGGCGAGTTCGATCCGCCGCGCCAGACGAGCGCCGCCAAGGGTGTGAAAGACGAAAAGGCGGGCAAGACCGCACAGGACAACGCGCCTAAGGCCCCACCGGGCGCGTCCCTCGCGCCCAAGTACGCGAACCCGGACCAGTCCGGCCTCACGTTCGAGCTGAAGGGTCCGGACCAAGAGTGGTCGACCGATTTGAAGTAACCACGGAACCCGACATGATTTCCAGCACGCGCCGCGACCTCTTCGCCGGGGTCGCCGGCGCGGTCGCGCTTCCGGGCCTCGTTTCCACCGCCCGCGCCGCCGACCGCAAACCCGTTCTGCGCGCCGCACACATTACCGACGTCCACATCACCAAGGACCGCGAAGCGCCCAAGGGCGTCGCGGCCATGTTCGAGCACATGTTCGGACAGAAGGACTGGAAGCCAGACGTGGTGCTCAACACCGGCGACACGGTGATGGCGCTCGACGGCAAGGTGAGCGGCGCGAAAGCCGCGGAGCAGATCGCGCTGTGGAGGGACGCCGCGAAGGCGTGCCCGGTGCCGATCCGCGCGTGCCTCGGCAACCACGACGTGTGGGACGGCCACGAACCCACCGACGCGGTGCCCGAGACGAAGAAGCGGTTCGCGCTCATGACCGAAGCGCTCGGCATGCCGTCCGACTACTACAGCTTCGACCTGAACGGCTGGCACGTCGTTTCGCTGAACAGCGTCGGCGATTGGCCCAAGTACGCGTACCTCACCCCGGCGCAGTTCGACTGGCTGAAAGCCGATCTCGCGAAAACCAAACTGCCCACGGTGGTGCTGAGCCACGTTCCCATTCTGAGCGTCACGTCGCAGGTGTACGGCGATTCGTGCCGCAAGGAAAAGGCGAACGAGGTGCCCGGCATCTGGCACCACTTGGACTGCTGGGCGATTACGGAAGTGTTCCGCAAGAACCCGCACGTGAAACTGTGCCTGAGCGGGCACATGCACACGTGCGACCGGTGCGAGTACCGCGGGGTGTGGTACGTGTGCGGCGGCGCGGCGAGCGGCGCGTGGTGGAACGGCAGCGAGTACGGGTTCCCGCCGTGCTACGGCAAGCTCGACCTGTTCGCCGACGGCACGTTCAGTTACGAGTTCGCGGACTACGGCTGGAAGGCCCGCAAGTGGCAGGGCAAGGAACTGAAGGGGTGAGAACGTAGTAGGCACGCTCCGCGTGCCGTTGCTGTGGAGTGCAATGCACCTTCGCGGAAGGCGATTTCAGTTCCACAGCTACGGCACGCGGAGCGTGCCCACTACCTTGAAGGCGCTCACGCCTTCTTCGGGCCGTGCTTGGTTTCGGGCACGTCGGCCTTGTCCGCGTCGAACCAGCCGTCCTCGAACACGATCCGCTCGCGCTTCGCCATCGCCATGTTCGCGGTCAGCGCCATGATGGCGTCGGCCATCGCTACTTCGCCGTGGCACCGCGGGATGATCTCGCCGTGGACGAGTTTCCCGTCCTTCTTCTCGTAGCTCACCTTCTGCTTCATCTCCTGCCACTTGCGCACGCAGTACGCGAAGTGTTCCATCTCGGTGCGGTAGCCGCGCACGGCGCTGTCCCACCCGCTCGCGCCCGCGGCCTTCCCGATCGGCGCGCTGCCACCGCCGCCGCCCCACGTGCTGGTCGATTCCATCGCGGGCTTGCCGCCGCCGGCGCTCGTGACGGTGATGCGCGTGTCGCGGCCCCCGGTGTCGCCCTTCTTGCTCTTGTCCTTCTCGCGCCACAGGTACACGTCCGCTTCCTTCTCAAGGAACATGGTGCCGTGGCTGCCCATGATCCACTCGCCGTAGCCCTCGAACTCGTTGCTGTTGAACGAGGTGAACGTGACCACCACCACGTCGTTCGTGTCGGTGCCGCCCTTGCCGGCCTTCGGGTGCTTCGGGCCGGGGAACTCGAACGTGACGAACACGCCGTCGTCGCTCTCGCGGTCGTTGCGCCCGGGGCCGTAGAAGAACTTCCCGCCCACGCCGGACACCGCTAAAGGCTTCACGTGGCCGAGCACGATGGACGAGGCGTCGAGTTGGTGGCTGCCGAGTTCGGCCATGAGGCCGCCGCCTGTCTTGTCGAAGCAGCGCCAGCGCACCAGTTCGGCGACGTCTTTGAAGCCGTACAGTTCCGGGTTGCCGAACGCGAGTTCCTTGAGCTTTTCGGGCGACAGCGCCGCGGCGTCGGCCTTCGGGATTTCCTTCCACCACGAATCGACGTAGTACGGGACGCCGTACTCTTCCGCGTACTTGCTCTTGTCGAACGCGCTGGGGCTGTACCGCCACGAGTTGTTGCGGTGCCAAAGCGCGCGGATGTGTTTGATGTCGCCGAGGATGTTGTTCTCGAGCATCTCCAGCGCTTGCGCGTAGAGCGTGCTGTAGTGCCGCTGGTGGCCGACCGCGAGCAGCGTGCCGGTGTCCTTCGCGTGCTTGATCATGCCCTTGCAGCGGGTCACGTCGCGGGCCATCAGCTTTTCGCACAGCACGTGCAGCCCGGCGTCCATGCACGCCTTGGTGATGGGGTCGTGCGTGTTCAGCGGGGTGGCGATGATGACCGCTTCGAGGCCCAATTTCGATTTCTTGTCGAGCAGGTCCGCGAGGCTGGTACACCTTTCGATCTTCTTGGCGGTGGCCTCACCGTACACCTTGTTCAGCCCCTTGCGCGGGCCGGTGTCGCCTTTGAAGATGCGGTCCATGTTCGTCGGGCGGATGTCGCACACCGCGACGATCTCGTTGTACTCCGGGTTGTGATCGCCCATGAGCACGCCGCCCTCGTCGCCGCACCCGATGAGCGCGGTCTTGACGGCTTTGTTGCCCTTCCACGACGAGTAGCCGAAGTACACGGCCGCGGAGACCGGCACCACGGCCCCGGCCGCGAGACCGGCCTTGAGCACGTCGCGGCGGTCCGGGTTCTTGGGGTCGCTCGGCGCGCCGCCCGTCACCATCGTCTTCGATTTGCCGTCGCGGGCGAGATCGCCGGCGGCCTGCTCGAAGTTCGCCTTGCCCGTGGCCTTCTGTTCCGGCGTCAGATCGAGTGACATCGCGAAGCCCCAAAGGGGAGAGGGTGTTTCAGTGTAATCGAAAGTCGGTGCGGTTGGTTGTTTTCACCCCGAAGGGGTGGCACAACTTAGCCCGGTGCAACGCACCGGGTGCGCACGGAAGGTACTCGGCAGGCCGAAGGCCTGAGACACGCGCCGTCGCGGTGCGTGTCGCACCCCTTCGGGGTGCAGTTCGCTTACGTCGCGTACCCGGTGCGTTGCACCGGGCTAAGTTGTCCCGCCCGTTCGGGGCTTCGGCCGACACGTCACGTCGCTTCGCCGCCGTCCGGGTTGTACTTGCTGAACGGGCGCAGCACGATCGCGTCTAGCCCCAACCAGCGGCCGGTCGGGTACAGCGACAGCGCGAGCAGCGCGATGCACTCGATCACGTTCTTGTTCACGAACACCGGGTTGCCCTCGGTGTTCGGCGGCAGCGGGTACCACGGGAACGCCGGGTGCGCCAAGTACGTCATCACGAGGAACCCGGCGGCCGCGAGGCACGCCACCCGCGTGAACAGCCCGAACATCAGGCACGCGCCCACGCCCACCAAGAACCAGATCGTGAACTGGTCCATCTGCTGGCCGCGACTCGTCACCGGTTCTTCGGTCACGTCCTTGCCGCCGTTCAGCTCCTTCTGAAGTTCGGCGATGAAGGCGTTCGCGTCGCGCGCGAGGTCGCTTTCGGCGGTCACGGCGTCCATTCGGAACTCGGACACGCGCTTGTTGTCGGTGCCGGTGCCAACACCAAGGCTCGGCGCTCGGCGCTCATCCGCGGCCTTCGCAACGGTCTTGAGCCAGTTCACGAACTCGATCCGCTCCGGGGCGCTTAAGGGCACGTCGCCGGTAATGCCCTTCATCTTGCAGTCGCGCTTGTCGACGCCGTACACCCAGCGCGCGAACGCGGCCTTCGCCGCTTGAACGCGCTTGGCCGCGGTCGCGTCCACAGCTTCGCCCAGCGCCTTCGCGTCGGCCACCAGTTTCTCGGCGTCGGCCTTCGCCTTGGCAACGGCCTTCTCGGTATCCTTCTTGATCGCGGCTTTGTCGGCGTCGCTCCACCCGCGAGCGTCGGCCGCTCTGAGGGCTTCCGTCTCGGCCTCTTTCGCGGCTTTGACGGCTTTCTCCTCGGCCTTCTTCGCCTCGCCCGGCGCGGCCTTCACTTCGGCCGCGATCGCCGCCTTCACGCGCTCGAGCACCTCGTTCGCGTCGAACTTCGCCGCGACCGCCGGCGGGCACCGCTCGGCCTGTTGCGGGTTCTGCAGCTTCGCGAACACTTCGGTGCTCATCGCTTCCGGCGGCGTCAGCTTCTCGTCGATCTCCTTGCCGGGGTCGGAGAATTGCTTGCGCATCATCGCGCCGATCGGGCCGGGCGCGACTTTGAAATACGGCTCGCTCGTGAACGGCCGGTTCGTTTCCGTGGGGCCGGTGTTGTGCGATTGGACCTTGTACAAACCTTCGAACAGGAAGTGCCAGCCGATGGCGAGGCGCAGCGCGAGCAGCACGAACACGCGGAGCGACCACTTGTTCGTGGCGGTCGCCACACACAACGCAAGAAGGGTGCCGCCGAGGCCGGCGTACACCACCGCGAGCGGGATCGGCAGGTGACTCATATGGCAGATCAGTTCGCGTGAACCGGGCCGTGCGGCACCGGCGGAGAGTACGCTTCCGGGGCGAGGTTGAAGCGGAGCGGGGCGCAAGCCGGTTCGTCGGGCAGCACCACCAGCCCCGCGTGCGGGCGCAACCGCGCCAGTTCGTCGGTGCGGGCCGCGCCCAGCACGAACGCCGCGGTGGAGAGCGCGTCGGCCTCGGCCGCGGTCGGCGCGAGTGCGGTCGCGCTCAGCGTGCCGAACGCGGGCCGCCCGGTGCGCGGGTCCAGCACGTGCCCGTACTTCGTCCCGTTATACTCGAAATACTGGAACGTGGCAGCCGACGTTCCCAACCCCGCGTCGCGGACGAACGCGGTGCCCAAACTCGCGGTCGCGTCGGTCGGGTGCAACAGCTTCACCGGCCAACCCCGCGAGTCGCCGGGCGGCGCGCCGAGCGCCCGCGCGCTGCTGCCCCCGGCGTGCAACAGTGCCGACCGCACGCGCCACTTCTCGCGCAACAGGTCCGCGGCGCGGTCCAGTGCGTAGCCCTTCCCCACCGCGCCGAGGTTCAACTCCAAACCGGGCACGCGGAACTTCACCGCGCGGCGCTCGGCGTCGAGCACCACGTGGCGGAACCCGCTCGTCCGCATCGCGCGCACGAGGTCCGGTTCCGGCGGCACGCGGCCCTCGCGCCGGTAGAACCCCCACGCCTTCGTGAGAGCGCCGGTGGCGATGTCGAACGCGCCGCCGGTCGCCAGCGCCCAAGCGGCGCATCGCTCGAACAACTCGAAGAGACGCGGTTCCACCGGAACGAAACCGCCGTGGGCGGTTTCGTTCAACCGCGCGACTTCGGATTCGTCGCGGTACACGGTCATTTGGTCTTCGAGCGAATCAATGAGGTCGAGCGCGTCTTCGGCCGCCGCGATAGGATCGGATAGCGACCCGGCGGGAACGGCAATCTCGAAGGTGGTGGCCATCGCGCGCCGCGACACCCGCACGAGCGCGAACTCATTCGGCGCTGCTGGTGCTTCGTCGGCGAACAAGTATTCGAGGAGCATTGGAAGAAAAGTTACGCCGCACGATGAACGCAGACAAAGACACGATCAGACAAAAACCGGGTTGGCCGCAACAAAGCACAAGAGTCACAAAATGAAGGCCAAGAGTAGAGTTGTTTTGAACTCACCTCTTGGCCTTCATTTTGTGACTCTTGTGCTTTGTTGCGGCCAAAGCTCTTCTGTCTTCGCGTTTGTCTGATCGTGTCTTGTCTGCGTTCATCGTGCGGCAAAAAGCGCCCGCGTTACACGTCGTTCATTTGGTCGTGGATCATCGGATCGAGGCGCTTCGTGTTGCGCTCGATGGCGAGCACGATGGTGCGCTCTTCGACGCCGTCGGCGCTGGCGGCCACCGCGGGGATGATCTGCCGGCTGTCCGGCAGGTTGAAGATCATGCGGAACGAGCCGTCCGCGTTCAGCTTGATCGGGTCGTTGTTCAGCGTCAGGTGCGCCGAGGGGTCGGTGCGGCCGAACACCACGAGCTTCGCGTCGATCTCGAAGAAGAACTTTTTGACGCTGCCCGGCGGCACGGCCCCGGTGCCGAACGCGGTTTCCTTCGGCGGCCCGAGCGAGCGCCCGGTGCGCTCTTCGAGGAACTCGCGCAGTTCGGCGTTGGTGCTCGTGCCGCCGGTCTCGAACCCGTTGGACATGGCGAGCACGCGCTCGGCGTTCCACTTGGCGTCGGCGTCTTCCCAGCCGGCGTCGGTCTCGACGGCCTCGCCCGCACCGGCCTTCGGCGTGGTGACGACGTTCGACCGCGCGATCATGTAGAAGTCGCCGCGGCGCGACACGTAGCCGATGTCGGCGCGGTAGGCGCGCGGCGGTTGCGGCACGTCGATGTACCAGTTGCGGCCGGTGCCGCTGATGGTCACGTCCTTCACCGGCGTCTCGGAGGTGCTGGTGGTGTCGGCGCTGGTCACGTCGAAGAGGCGAATGATGAGCCGCGCGCCGTGCCAGTCTTGGCGCAGGGCGGCTTCGGCGCGCTGCACGGAGTGCGGCGACAGTTCCCAGTAGGCGTTCAGCCAGTAGGGGTTCGACACCGCGAGGATGATGCGGTCTTTGGCGAGCGGCACGGACTTGACCGCGGGCGCTTCTTTCGCCGGGGCGGGTTTGGGCACGAGCGGCTTGGTAACGGGCGCGGGCTTCGGCCCGGCGTGGGTGCCGTTGGCGGGGGGCTTCGCGGGCGCCTTCGCGAGGGCCGGCTTCACCACCACCGCGGGCGGCTTCGCGAGCACCGGCGCGGCGGCCTTCGCGGGCTTGGGCGCGCCCTTGGCAACCACCTTCACCTGCTTGGCGGGGGGCTTCGCGGATTTCGCGGGCCGCGTGACGCGCAGCGCCGCGGGCTTCGCGGACACCTTCGCGACCGGCTTGGCGGACTTGGCGGGGGGCTTGGCCGCGGGGGCCTTCGACAGCACCTTCACGAGCGCCCCTTTGTCCATGTCGGCCCAACCGCGAATGCCGCGCGACCGGGCCAAATTCGCGAGTTCGGTCTTGGACCGGTCGGCCAGCGAGCCAGCGTTTTTCATCGGCAGGCCACTCCCCCGCGCACGTGCGCCGAACGTGGGTCGGAAAGTCGAAGGCCGTCCGTGCCGAACTCCAGCGGCACCGGGTTCCGACCCGGCGGGCGCTCCGGCACGCAATTCTACGGCCGAAACTGTCCAACTCTTGTTCGCCCACCCGCGCGCCCCGATTTCGCCTCGCAATCGGTCCGCGGAGCGATAGTTAGGGCCGAACCGCCGTGCCGTCCGGGCGGGATGCAGCCGCAAAGCGGGCGAGGCAGGCAAACGGGAGAGGGGCTTCGCGGAACGCACTGCCGCGGCCCTAACTCGTTATTCATCATAGAAAAACGGTGCGTCAGGTGTCAACGAAATTCGCCCCCCGGAAGCCCGCGGTTCCGGCCCCGTCGCGCCCGAAACAGCCGCACACGCACTGTAACCGGAGCAACCAGCACCCGCCCCGGGCTTGTGAATTTTTTCACGAGATGCCGATTGACTTTGCGCAAGCCGCCCACACAATACGCCTTCGTTCCTTCACCAGAAACTCGGCACCCGCCATGACCACGGCGGCACGGGCGCTCGTTTTGGTTGCGGTGCCGGTGTGCGCGGCCGCGTGCGCTTCGGCGTGCCTGTGGCTGACGGCGGGCGCGGTGCCGGTGCGGTCTGTGTGTGTGGCCGTGGTGCTGTGCGCGGGGTCGGCAGTGCCGACGTTCTTGCTCGCGGACGCCGTCATTCGGAAGGCCCCGGATTACGGCCCGGCCGCGGTGATGGCGGGAACTGCCCTGCGCATGGGCGCAGCGGTGGCGGGCGTGCTGCTGTTCGGCGACTCGCTGGCGGCACGCGGCGAGAGCGGAACCGCGTTCGCCGGTTGGGTCGCGGCGCTGTATGTCGTCACTTTGATTACCGAGTGCGCGCTGCTGATCCGGCGCGCCGCGGGCGAACCGGGGGCGACGCCGTGAGCGGCCCACCAACGCGGAACGCGGGCCAGAGTGACTACCGGGCGCTGGCGCTGGCCGGCACCGCGGTAACCGAAATGGCCGCGCCGATCATCATCGGCGTGTGGCTCGATAACAAATACGGCTGGGCACCGTGGGGCCTTACAGTGGGCGCGGTGCTGGGGATCGTCGGAGGCATCGCCCACCTCGTGTGGGTGGCGAACCGGATGAACGCGGAGCCGCGCAAACCGCAACCGCCGAAGTCGGACGCGAGCGCGACGGACGGCCCGAAGTAGAACGCACAAGGGCGCTGCACATGTCACTGGACCCGCTCTCACACGTTCTCGACCACGCGTGGATCGGCCCGGTCACCAAGCACCAGATTTTGCTGGTGGTGGCCGCGATCGCCGTGGCGGTGCCGTACATTCTGCTCGCCCGCCGCGTCCAAGACGGCACCCCGCCCCGCGGCCGGTTCTGGAACTTCCTCGAAATGCTCCTGCTGTTCATCCGCGACGAGGTCGCGCGGCCGAACATCAGCGCCGGGCACCACCACGACGACCACCACGGCGACGGCAAGCACCACGACGACAAGCACCACGGCGACCACGCGAAGCCGCACGCCGCGACCGCGCACTACGCCGACCGGTTCGTGCCGTTCCTCTGGACGCTGTTCCTGTTCATCCTCGCGTGCAACCTGCTCGGCATGATCCCGTTCCTCGGGTCGCCGACCGGCGAACTGAGCGTGACGCTCGTGCTCGCGGCGTTCGTGTTCCTCGTGATCAACGTGTCCGCGATCATGAAGTTGGGGCCGGTGGGCTACATCAGCGCGTTCATCCCGCGCCTGAAGGCCGACAACTTCGTGATGACCGCGTTCCTGACGGTGCTGATCGTGCCGCTGATCGCGGTGATCGAGTTCGCGGGCATCTTCCTGCGGGCCGGTGTGCTCGCGGTGCGTCTGTTCGCGAACATCTTCGCGGGCCACGTCGCGCTGGGGGTGATCCTGCTGTTCGCGGTCGCGGACCCGGTGCAGGGCGGGCTGTCGCCCGGCGGGGCCGCCGCGGCCGTGCTGCTGGGCACCGGGCTGAGCATTCTGGAACTGCTGGTCGCGTTCCTGCAAGCGTTCGTCTTCGTGCTGCTGACGTCGATCTTCTTGGGCATGCAACTGAACCCGGAACACTAGTACCCCGAACCGCGCGGCCGCACCCGCGGCGCGCACAACCATCCGCGTCTGAAAGGGACCGACTGCCATGAGCAACTTCTTCCGCGTCGTGTTCGCGCTGTGTGTCCTCGTTGTCACGGGCGGCGTGGCGTCCGCCGAAGGCAACCCCGGCGCGGGCATCGGGGCCGGTGTGGGCGCGGGCCTCGCCATCGTGGGCGCGGGCATCGGCATCGGGCTGGTCGGCTGGTCGGCCCTCGCGGCCATCGCCCGCCAACCGGAACAGAAGGGGCCGATTCAGGTCAACATGATCGTGATGGCGGCGCTGGTGGAAGGTGCGGCCATCATCGCGCTGCTGGTGGTGTGCTACGCCCTTATCGCGAAGGCCTAAGCGCGGCGTCCGCGTTCCACCAGTAACCGGGAAGGAAGGCCACATGACCACCGCCATCGTTCGGGCGGCGTGCGCCGTTGCCGCCGTCCTACTCGTGCCGGCTCTGGCGCCCGCCGCCGACAAGCCGGCCGGGGCCGTGAACGTGCTCGCGCCGGACCTCGTGAACTCCATCGTCACGGTGGTGGTGTTCGGCGCGCTGCTCGCCATCCTCTACTTCGCCGCGTGGGGCCCCATCATGAAGGGGCTGCAGGCGCGCGAAGAGGCGCAGTTCCAAGCCCTCGCCGACGCGAAGAAGGCGAAGGACGAGGTCGCCGCCGTGCGCGCCGAACTCGAAGCCGAGAAGAAGAAGGCCGCGGAAGAGGCCCGCGCGATCCTCGAAGAGGCCCGGCGCGACGCCGAGGCGCTGAAGGTGGCGGAGCGCGAGGTCGGGCAGCGCGAGGCGCAAGCCGAGCGCGAGCGGGCCAAGCGCGACACCGCGACCGAGCGCGACGCGGCCCTCAAAGACGTGCAAACGCAGGCCGTCGAACTCGCGGTGCTGATCGCCACCAAGGCGCTGCGCCAGAAGGTGAGCATCGGCGCGCAAGAGGCGCTGGTGAACGAGGCCATCGCCGAGATGAAGGCCGGCGCGAGCCGGGCGTAACGCAGGGGCACCCAATGGCCGCGGAACCGCAACACGAAACGGTCCTCGACGCCGGCACCGCGCGCGCGCGGCTCGCGCAGGTGTACGCGCGGGCGCTGCTGGACGCGGCGCTGAAGGTGTCACCGAGCGCGCCGGACGCGGTCGGCGACGAACTCACCGCACTGGTGACGGAGCTGAACGCGAACCCCGCGATCGCGCGGTTCCTGAACAGCGCCGCGGTCGGCAAGAGGGCCAAAACCGCGGCCCTCGCGGCGGCGCTCGAGGGCCGCGCGTCCGACCTGCTCCGCGGGTTCGTGGGCGTGCTCGCGGCGAACAACCGCTTGGACCTGTTCCGCGGCATCGAGGCCGCGTACCGGCGCATTCTGGACGAGCGCGCCGGCCGCGTGCCGGTGAAGGTGACGACCGCCGTGCCGCTCGCCGACGCGCAGAAGGCCGAACTGACCGACACACTGAAGGCCGCGCTCCGCCGCGAACCGGTGCTGAGCGCCCGCGTCGATCCCGACATCCTCGGCGGCATGATCGTCCAAGTGGGCGACTCGGTCGTGGACACGTCGGTGCGCTCGCGGCTCCAGTCCCTCCGTACACTCCTGCTGGAAAAGGGCACCAGCCATGGCAACTAAGATCAGCGCCGGCGAGATCATCAGCGTCCTCAGCACCCAGATCAGCACGTTCGACCGCGCGGTCGAAACGCGCTCGGTCGGGCAGGTGCTGGAGGTGGGCGACGGCATCGCCCGGTGCTACGGCCTCTCGGAGGTCATGGCCGGCGAACTCGTGGACTTCCCCCAAGCCGGCGTGAAGGGCCTCGCGTTCAACCTCGAAGAGAACTCGGTCGCGGTCATCATCTTGGGCGACGCGCTCAAGGTGACCGAAGGCATGGAAGTGCGCACGACGGGCGAACTGCTGTCGGTGCCGGTCGGCGAGGCGCTCGTCGGCCGCGTGGTCGATCCGCTCGGCAACCCGCTCGACGGCAAAGGCCCGATCAACGCCACCAAGCGCCGGCTCGTGGAAAGCCCCGCGCCCGGTATCGTGGACCGGCAGCCGGTGAAGCAACCGCTGCAAACCGGCATCAAGGCCATCGACTCGATGACCCCGGTGGGCCGCGGGCAGCGCGAACTCATCATCGGCGACCGCAAGACCGGTAAGACGGCGATCGCGCTCGACACGATCATCAACCAGAAGGAAGAAAAGGTCATCTGCGTGTACGTGGCGTGCGGGCAGATGGAAGCGAAGGTCGCGGGCGTTGTGGAGAAACTCCGCGAGACCGGCGCGATGGACTACACCATCGTCGTGGTCGCCAGCGCGTCGGACGCCGCGCCGCTGCAATACCTCGCGCCGTACGCCGGCACCGCGATGGCCGAGTTCTTCATGTACGAACAGGGCAAAGACACCCTGTGCGTGTACGACGACCTTTCCAAGCAAGCCGCCGCGTACCGCCAACTGTCGCTGCTGGTGCGCCGCCCGCCGGGCCGCGAGGCGTACCCCGGTGACGTGTTCTACTGCCACTCGCGCCTTCTGGAACGGAGCGCGAAGCTCGCCGAAAAGTACGTCATCCTCGACGGCGGCACCGACGACGCGAAGGCCGAATCGCACTGGGGCATCAACAAGGCCGGCGAGCCGAAAGCCAAGCGCGGCCCCGGCGACGCGGGGATGGTGTACGTCGGCCCCGGCGACCGCGGCGGCCTCGAGCAAGCCAAACACGACCTGAAGCACTTCCCCGGGGCGAAGATTGCGAAGGTCGCGGGCAGCGGCGGTTCGCTCACCGCGCTCCCGATCATCGAAACGCTCGAAGGCGAAGTGTCCGCGTACATCCCCACGAACGTGATTAGCATCACCGACGGCCAGATTTACCTCCAGCCGGACCTGAAGAACGCGGGCGTGCTGCCGGCCGTGGACGTCGGAATCTCGGTGAGCCGCGTGGGCGGTAACGCGCAGATCGGCGCGATGAAGCACAAAACGGTGGCCGGCGGTCTGAAGCTCGCGCTCGCCCAGTTCCGCGAACTCGAAGCGTTCGCGCAGCTCGGCACCGAACTCGACAAGGTGACGCAGTCGCAGCTCGACCGCGGCTACCGGATGGTGGAGATTCTGAAGCAGGGCCAGTACAAGCCGCTGAACGTGATCGATCAAATTCTGATCATCTACGCGGGCAACAGCGGCGGCTTGGACAAGGTGGACCGCAAGAAGGTGCGCGACTGGGAACAGCAGTTCCTCACCTTCATGAAGGAGCAGAAGCCGGAAGTGCGCGCGCTGCTCGCCAAAGAGAAGAAGATGACCGACGACGTGATGAAGGCCATCGACGCGGCCATCGCGGAGTTCCAACCGCAGTTCAAGGGGTAGTGGGGAGTGGTCAGTGGTCAGTTGTCAGTGAAACCCGGCCATCGACCGCGAGTGAAGAAAAGGAGGCATGGCGCAGTTTCTGTGGCTCGATTGGAACGAGGCGAAACTGTCCATGCACCACCTCGCACCGGCAGAGGTGGAGTTCGCTTGGGAACACCGGATCGACGTTGACGAGTGGGACGAGCCGGAGCCGGGCGTCGAGAGTTACGGACGCGTGCCGAACGGCCGCTGGGTGAAGTTGATCTGGCGGTACAACGCGATCGGCGACACGGACCTCGTGTTCGTCATCACCGCGTACCACGTGCCGCGCCCGCCGGGCGGCACTGAACACTAAAACACCAAACACGAAACACGAACGGCTATGGCGAACCTGCGTGTCCTCGTGAAGCGCCGCAAGGCGGTGCGGAACATCCGCAAGATCACGAAGACGATGGAACTGATTGCGACGGCCCGCTTCAAGAAGGCGCTCGACCGCGCCACGGAAGCGGAGGCGTACACGCGCAAGATCGCCGAACTCGCCGCGGACCTGAGCCAGAACGCGGGCGAGGTCAGCCACCCGCTGCTCGCCACGCGCCCGGTGAAGAAGTCGCTCTTGCTCGTCATCACCGCGAACCGCGGGCTGTGCGGCGGGTACAACGGCAGCGTCATCCGCGAATCGATGAACGCGATCAAAGCGTACAAGGCCGCGAACGCGCCGTTCGACCTCGAAGCGGCCGGCAAGCGCGGTATCGCGTTCTTCAAGTTCCAAGGGATCGAGCGTACCAAAGAGTACACCAACTTCGAAGACAAGCCGAGTTTCGCGGAAGTCGATGTGGTGGCGTCGCGGTACATCGACCTGTTCGCCACCGGGCAGATCGACGAGGTGAAGGTCGCGTACATGAAGTTCGTGAACGCGGCGCGCCAAACGCCGGTGGTCGAAACGCTGCTCCCGCTGTCGTCGGTGAGCGTGGCAACGAAAGGCGCGCCCACTGCGACTGTCGCGAGCGCGCCCGCCGGCGGCGAAGCGAAGGTGGACTACGAGTTCATCCCGGACGCCGCGGGCATTCTCGAAGAGTTGGTGCCGGCGGCGCTGAAGGTGCGGCTGTTCAAGATGTTCCTCGACGCGGCCGTGAGCGAGCAGATCGCCCGCCGCGTCGCGATGAAGGCCGCGACCGAGAACGCCGGCGACCTCATCAAGGAAATCACACGGCTCTACAACCGCACGCGGCAGGCGAACATTACGAAGGAGATCTCGGAACTGATCGCGGGTTCGGAAGCGCTCAAATAATCGCGAGGACCGCACATGCCGGAGCGCCGCAAACTGACGTTCGCCACTCTGAACGACGCGGTCGCGGACGCGGAGAACTTGCTCGCAGTCGGCTACGAAAAGGCCGGGAACTGGGACTTGGCCCAAGTGTGCGGGCACCTGAGCGAGTGGCTCCGGTTCCCCATCGACGGCTTCCCGAAAGTGCCGCTGCTGCTGCGCCCGGTGCTCGCGATGGTGCGGTTCACCATCGGGAAGAAGATGCGGGCCAAGGTGCTCGCCAACGGGTTCCAGCCGGGCACCCAAACGATGGCCGAAACGGTGCCCGCGGCCGACGGCAGCAGCGACGCGGCAGCGGTTGCAAAACTGAAAGAGACGGTCGAGCGGTTCGAGGCGCACGCGGGGACGCTCTACCCGTCTCCGCTGTTCGGCAGCACGACCAAAGACGAAGCGCGGGCGCTTCACCTGAAGCACTGCGAACACCACTTGAGTTTCTTGATTCCGAAAGCGTAAACGCGAAACGGCGCGAACCGAACATACACACGCGCGAGGCACTCATGGTTGCGACGAAGAGCGGCAAAATCGTGCAGATCATCGGCTCCACCTTCGACGTGGAGTTCGAGGAAGGGCACCTGCCGGCCATTTACAACGCGCTGAAGATCAGCGCGAAGACCGCGGGCGGCGTGAACATCGACCTGACCGGCGAAGTGCAGCAGCACCTCGGCGGCAGTCGCGTGCGGTGCGTCGCGCTCGGCAGCACCGACGGCCTCGTGCGCGGGATGGACGCGAGCGACACCGGCGCGCCGGTGTCGGTGCCGGTCGGCCTCGGCACGCTCGGCCGCGTGTTCAACCTGCTCGGCAACCCCATCGACGGCGGCGGCCCGGTGCAGACCACCGAAACGCGCGCCATCCACCGCGAGCCGCCGAAGTTCGACGAACTGTCGCCGAAGTCGGAAGTGCTCGTCACGGGTATCAAGGTCATCGACTTGCTCACACCGCTGGCGCGGGGCGGTAAGGCCGGGCTGTTCGGCGGGGCCGGTCTCGGCAAGACCGTGATTCTGACCGAGCTGATCAACCGGATCGCGAAGGTGTACAAGGGCTACTCGGTGTTCGCGGGCGTCGGCGAGCGGACGCGCGAGGGCAACGACCTGTGGCTCGAAATGCAAGAAACGAAGACCGACGCCAGCGCGGACGCGAAGAGCGTGCTCGAAAGCTGCGCGATGGTGTTCGGCCAGATGAACGAACCGCCGGGCGCGCGCCTCCGCGTCGCTCTCTCCGCGCTCACGATGGCCGAATGGTTCCGCGACGTGACCGGTACCGAAACGCTGCTGTTCGTCGATAACATCTTCCGCTTCTCGCAGGCCGGTTCGGAAGTGTCGGCGCTGCTGGGCCGCATGCCGAGCGCCGTGGGTTACCAGCCGACGCTCGCCACCGAGATGGGCGAACTGCAAGAGCGCATCACCACCACGAAGAACGGGGCCATCACGAGCGTGCAGGCCGTGTACGTGCCGGCCGACGACCCCACCGACCCGGCCCCGGCGAACACGTTCCAGCACTTGGACGCGTTCATCTACCTCGAGCGCTCGATCTCGGAAAAGGGCATCTACCCGGCCATCGACCCGCTCGCGTCGAACAGCCGTCTGCTCGACCCGCAGTTCGTGGGCGAGCGGCACTTCGCCGTCGCGGACCGCGTGAAGCGCATTCTGCAGCGGTACCGCGAACTGCAAGACATCATCGCCATTCTGGGCGTGGACGAATTGAGCGAAGAGGACAAGAAGGTCGTGTCGCGGGCGCGCCGCATCGAGCGGTTCCTGTCGCAGCCGTTCTACGTCGCCGAGCCATTCACCGGGAAGCCCGGGAACTTCACGAAGCTCGAAGACACGATCCGCAGCTTCGAGGAACTGTGCGACGGCAAGTGGGACCACCTGCCGGAAGGCTCGTTCATGTACGTCGGCACGGTGGAAGAAGCCGCCGCCGCCGCCGAAGAAGCCGCGAAGAAGGCCGCCGGGAAGTAAGGCCGTGTGAGAGTCGAGGGCGAGAGGGCTACGCGCCCCGCCCTCTCTCACACCCTCCACTCTCGCACCCTCACACTTTGGTGTTTCGATGGCCGACAAAACCGTGAAAGTGGTAGTCGTGACGCCCGAAAAGGCGGTGCTCGACGAAACCGCGGAGTTCGTCGTGGTGCCGATGATCGACGGCGAACTCGGCGTCCTGCCGGGCCGCTCGCCGCTCATCGGCCGGCTCGGCGCGGGCGAACTGCGGCTCACCACCGGCACCGCCACCAAGCGGTACTTCGTGGAAGCCGGGTTCGTGCAAGTGCGCGCGAACACGGTCACGGTGCTGACCGCGAGCGCGCTCTCGTCGGAGAAGGTGACGCGCGAGGCGGCGCAGCAAGCGGCGCAAGCCGCCGAGGCGCTGCCGAGCGGCAACGGCGTGGAGCGCGCGAACAAGGCGAAGGCCCGCGACCGCGCGAGCGGCATGGCGAAGGTGGCCGCGAAGAACCCGTCCTGACCGATTCCGCCGCCCAACGAACGAACCGGCCCGCGCTTCGCGCGGGCCGGTTCGCGTTTGCGCTCACACCGCGCCGCGCCGCGCGGTACGCTCAGTGCCTCTCCGGTCCCAACCGCGCTAGGTACTCGTGTCGCGCATCTCGTTCGCACCGCTGTTGCTCGTCGCGTGCTGCGCCGCGACCGCGGCCCCGGTGCCCGCAGACCCCACCCCGCGCGACCGCGAGGGCAACCCGCTGCCGAAGGGCGCGACCGCGCGCCTCGGCTCGCTCGCGTTCCGCGCGCCGCAAGCGTACCACCTCGCCTTCTCGCCGGACGGCAAACAGGTGTTCGCCGCCACCGCCGCCGGGTTCGTTGGGTGGGACGCGGCCACCGGCAAGCGGTTGCCGAAAGACGCCTCGCCGCTCCTCGCACTCGAACCCGGAACTATGCCGGTGAACGGCGGCAACCACTTCGTGCTTTGGGCGAACAGCCCCGACCCGCTCGGCAACGCTCCGAAAGTCACAATCGTTGTGTCTGACGCGCGCGCCAAAGAGGTCGCGAGGCTCGAGATCAAAGGGCGCTACAACTCAGGCGATCCGTTCGCGCTGACGCCAGACGGCAAGCACTTGGTGTGGCTCCCGGACCCCCGCCAGAAGCCGTACGCACTTCACGTGTTCGACCTGACGACCGGGAAACTGGTTCGCACGCACGAACTCTCCGAGTGGGACAAAGACGCGACCCTGTCGGCCGACTCGAAGACGGTGTACGTGCCGCGCCAGTTCAAACCGCTCCGGCGATTCGACGTAGACACCGGCAAGGAACTGCCCGCGCTCGACGCGGGCAAATTGTTCCCGGAACGCGTACTGTGCTCGCCGGACGGCAAGACGGCACTTGTGACGTGTCAGACGGACTTACAGGCGCCGGGCGCGGGGAAGTACTGGCTCCTGTTCGACCTCGCGACCGGCAAACTCACAAAAACGGTTGAGTTCGAGAAGGACCGGCCGCGGCCGATCGCCTTCGTCGGCCCGCGGGCGGTGCTCGCGGGCGGTTCGCGGCACCCCACTGGCCTCGTTCGCGGCACGCCCACCGCGTCGCTTTGGAACCTCGACACCGGGGCGCGCGAGTGGGAAGTCCCGACGACCGCCTTTCCGGCGCTGGTTTCGCCGAACGGCAAACGGTTCGCGTGTTCGTCCGGGAACCGCGTCGTGCTGCACGACACCGCGACCGGCGCGCGGCTCGACTCGGCCACCGGGCACACGGGGTCGGTGATGTGGGTCGGGTTCTCCGCCGACGGCGCGACCGTGACCACCTTCGACACGCGCGAAGTGTCGGTGTGGGCGCTGACCGGCGAGCACAAGTTCGCGCGCGAGCTACCGGAACTCGAACTGCGGCGCGACCGGTTCCCGACCGGCATCAATCCACACGCTTGGGCGACGCGCACCGGGAACGGCCGCTGGGAACTGGTGGGGTGGGATTTCGAGCGGCGCGAAATCGGCTGGCGCAGGCCCGCGGGCACCGATCGAACCGTGGACCGCGTGTGGGCGCTCCCCGCCGGCGGCGGGCGCGTCGTCGCGCTCGTGTGGAACGAGGAGGAGCAAGTTCAGGACGTGTTCGCCTACGACGCCGCAAACGGGAAGCTGTTGGGCCGGTGCGCTCAAGAAAGACCGCCCCGTCGTGCGCCTTTCGGACGACGGCAAAACGCTGTTCGTGCGACACTTCAGCAAGGACGCGACCGGGATCATCGGGTTGGACGCGCTCACGGGCAAGGAAGTGACGCGCGGTATGTGCCAAGGGCAGGTGGTCGGGTTGTCCGGCGACGGGAGCAAGTTCGCCACGATCCCGTATCGCGGCGACACGCGGCCGACTTCGCTCATCATCTCCGACACTGCGACCGGTAAGGAAGTGGTGAGCATTGACGTGGGGGTGTTGAACCTGCACGACTACAGCTACCCGCGGTTGCTGTTCGCGCCCAACGGCAAACAGGTGGCGATGCTGCTCGGAACAAGCGTGCTGGTGTGCGACCTCGTGCCGGGCGCGCAACCGCGGAAGTTGGAAGCGAGCGGAAACCCGCCCGCGTGTGCGGCGTTCGCGCCCAACAGCGCGACGCTGGCCGTGGGCTACGTAGACGGCACGACGCTGCTGTGGGACTTAACCGCGCGCCCGAAGGAGTGACGGCACGCGCTCACTTGAACGGCAGCGCGCCGCCGGCGAGGTCGATCGGCTTGCCGTACTTCTCCGGGAGCGCGAAGTACCCGCGCGCCACATCGTTCGACAGCGGCTCGTTCACCTTCCCGTTCTTCAGCTTCAGTTCCATCTCGAACTTCTGCTCCTCCCACCGCATCACGATCAGCGTGGGGTACTGAACCGACAGCGGCAGCCCGCTCTGCGGGTCGGTCTCCTGCAGCGCCACCGTGCGCGCCTGCTTCACCTCCGCGGTGGCGAGCACCTTGCCGCGGGTGTCGCGCACCACGTGCTTCTTCACCTGCGGTTTCGTGCCGGTCGCCGTGTCGCCGTCGAACACCACCTCGCGCACCACCGCGGTGCCGTTGGGCAGCGCCGCGGGCCAGCGCAGGGTGTAGGTGCGGGCGGTTTGGTCGGTGCTCGCGGTGTACTGGTTGTTCGGGCCGAAGGTCGCCATGCCCAGCGCCTGCATCACCCAGTCCGGCTCGAACGGGATGCCCCCGGGAATGCGCGCGCGCCCGGCCTCGAAGTCGGAGTGCGCCGCGACCACGAACTGCGGCTTCTGCGTCGGCGCGTCCACGTACATCCAGAACTGGTCGGCGTTCGAGCCGAGGTCCAGCTTCGCGCCCACCTTCGCGGTGCCGACCATGCGGAAGTTCCGCGGGCGCGCCGCCACGAGGTTCCCGCTCAGCGCCGGCAGCGGGAGCCCGCGCTCGCTGGCGCTCACCGTCACGTCGTCGAAGTACAGCGACTGCGTGCGCGCCGCGCGCTCGTTCAGGTACGTGGTGAGCTGGCCGGCCTGCACCGCGGGCAGCGGGCCGGTGCCCTTCGCGGTGTCGTTGGTGTTGAACTTGTCTTTGAGCCACTGGCACCCGCCGCCGAGCGGCGCGAGCGCGACCAGAGCGAGCAAGCTGCGGCGGTTCATGGGGGCTTCTGGGTTCGTGGTTCGGTGGTGTTCGGGACGGGCCGGAAGCCCGCCCCACGTCAGTCCCAGCCCAGCACGCGGAACACTTCCCTTTGCACGTCGGCGATCTGCTCGTCGGTCAGCCGCGGGTCGGTCACGTGGTGGACCGCGCCGCCGCGGGCGTCGCGCACGATGAGCACGTCGCGGCCCTTGTCGTCGCGGGCCGCGTCCTCGAACTTGAACCGCTTGCGACGCATCAGCAAGAGCGCCGCGACGTAGCGGAAGTTCAGCCCGTCGGCGGCGGCGGTGTCCCTCAACCGGTCGAAGCAGTCGAGCAACAGGTCGTCGTTGATCGGCGGCTTCTTGGGCTTCTGCCCGGCGGCGGGCACTTTGCCACTCCAGTACGCGAGCGCGCCCGGCGGCGGGCCGGGCCACGCGTCGGCGGCGTAGTCGGTGCGCACCAGTTTCCCGTCGCTCTCGGTGAGCGCGCCGCAGTAGCGGTCGCCGGGCTTCAGTTCGAGGCCGGTCGCGGCGCACACGCGGGCCGGGCCTTGGATCTCGTAGTCGGTCACGGCGGCTCCTTCCCTCGCCCTTGCATCGTACCCCGCGCGCGCGTCGCGCCACTACCGGGGTGGGGGCGCGCCGGGTGCGGTTCCGGGGTTCGGCGCGCCGAGTGTGCCGGTTGCGGAACTTGGGGGGGCCGGCGCGAGCAGCCGCTCCAGTTGCTCGTTCACCGCGAACCCGGTTTCCGCGCCCGCGCCCGCGAAGCTCCACGTCACGACGCCGCGCGCGTCCAGCACCGCGAACCGCGGCACCGACTCCACGCCGTACACCAGTTCGGCGCGCGAGCCGTCGTACACCGGCGCGCCGGTGGGGCGCGCCGGCTGCTCGGCCCACACCGCGAGCGGCACCACGGCGGCGCGGCCCGCGTGCTT
>JALHNS010000047.1 GCA_022843445.1 Gemmata sp. | reverse complement strand
CGACCGCGCGCGCGTCCGGCCCGTCGGTCCGCAGGTCGGCGCACAGCCGCACCGCGCGGTCCGCGCGGTCCCACTGCGGGCCCACGCGGCCCATCCCGCGGTACACGTCCGACGCGAGCACCAGCATCTTCGCCTTGTTCAGCTTTACGCGGGTCGGCGGGTTCGGCCCGGCGAGCAGTTCGTCGTACACGGTTTCCGCGCGGCCCAGCACCTCGAGCACGGTTTGTGACTGCGTGCCGGCGATCGGCTTGATGCCGCGGGCCAGTTCTTCGCTCACCACTTCGGCCGCCCGCACCGCGCGCTCGAAGTTCGCTTCGGCCTCGGCGCGGGCCGCGTCCGCGGCGACGCGCGCGTCGCGCTCGCTGCTCCGCGCGCCGTTCACCAGCACCAGCGCCACCAGCAGCGCCGGCACCGCGACCGTCACCAGCACGGCCAGCGCCGCGACCAGCGTGCGGTTGCGGCGCGCCCAGCGCCCGGCGCGCACGCGGAGCGGGTCGCGGTACGCACTCACCGGTTCGTCCGCGAGGAACCGCTGCACGTCCGCCGCGAGTTCCTTCGCGCCCGCGTACCGGTCGGTCGGCGCTTTGTTCAGGCACTTCAGGATCACCGCTTCGAGCGGCTTCGGTACGTCGCGAACCGCGGAAGTCGGGCGCGCGGGCGGAACCGAGCGCACGCGCTCGAGCAGGTCTTTCATCGTCTCGGCGCGGAACGGCGACGCGCCGGTGGCGATCTCGTACAGTACCGCGCCGAGGCCGTACACGTCGGTGCGCTCGTCGATCTGATCGATCGCGCCCGCGGCTTGCTCGGGGGCCATATAAGCGGGGGTTCCCAACACTTGCCCGTACCGCGTCGCGCTCACCCCGTCGCCGGGGTCGGCGGCGCTCGCGAGCGCGTCGCGGGTCGCGTTCGGGTCCGCGGTTTCGGGTTCGCCGAGCACTTTCGCGATGCCCCAATCGAGCAGAATCACTTCGCCGAAGTCGCCGAGGATTACGTTCGCCGGTTTGAGGTCGCGGTGAATGACGCGGCGCGAGTGCGCGTAGGCGACCGCTTGGCACAGCGTGACGAACGCCGCGAGCAGTTCGCGCAGTTCGAGCGCGCCGGCGGTGCCGTTCGCGCGGCGCTGGTGGTAGCCGGCGATGGCTTCGCCGAGCGTGCGCCCGCGCACGAACCGCATGGTGTAGAACGGCGCGCCGGTGTCGTCGCCCGCGAGTTCGTACACGGGCACGATGCCGGGGTGTTCGAGTTGCCCGGTGATGCGGGCCTCGCGCACGAACCGCGCCGCCGCGGCCGGCAACCCGCTGCGCTCGGGAAGAAGTTCCTTGAGCGCCACTTCGCGGTTCATGCCGGGGTCGTGCGCGAGCCACACGCGGCCCAAGCCGCCGGTCGCGTGCAGGCGCGTGACGGAGTAGCGGTCGCGGCTGCCGCTGGTGAGCGGCTGCGACAGCAGCACGGCACCCGGCGGCCCGGCGTCGGACGTCGCGCCGGGGCGCGTGGCGTTCGGGTCCGCCGGCTGCGAACCTCCGTCGGTCGTCGGTGTGTCGTTGGAATCGGGCATGGGCGCGCTCCACGAGTCGGAGTGAGTATACCCGCGCCGGCGCGCCTTGACTTCGCCAGAATCGCGGCTACAGTTCCACCATCTCGAACACTCGGAGCAGAACCGTGCGCAGCTTCCGCATCATTCCCGTGGTCGTCATCATTACCACCGGATAGCGGGGTTCGCAGAAGGTCCGTCTTCACGCAACCCCGGAGCGAATGCTTCGGGGTTTTTTGCTTTCTAGCTGTTAGCTGTTGGCTGTTTGCCACGAGCCAACACAAGCCAGCCAGTCCGCTGTTCGGCCAACGGCTAACAGCCAACAGCTAACAGCCGGCGCAGCCACCAGCCACCAGCTAACTCGAAGAGCGACCCCATGAAAATTGCCATCTACGACACCACGCTCCGCGACGGCAGTCAGGGTGAGGGCGTGAACTTCTCGCTCCAAGACAAACTGCTGCTCACCAAGCGGCTGGACGACATCGGCGTCGATTACATCGAGGGCGGCTACCCGCTGTCGAACCCGAAGGACTTCGAGTACTTCCAAGCGGTGCGCGAACTGAACCTCGCGCACGCGAAGGTGTGCGCGTTCGGCATGACGCGCCGCAAGAATGCACCCGCGGAAACCGACACCTGCCTAAAGGCGCTCTTGGACGCGCACACGCCGGTCGTCACCATCGTCGGGAAAACGTGGGACTTCCACGTCACGAACGTGCTCGGCACCACGCTCGACGAGAACGTGAAGATGATCGCGGACTCGGTCGCGTACTGCAAAAGTCAGGGGCGCGAAGTGTTCTACGACGCCGAACACTTCTTCGACGGCTACCGGGCGAACCCGGATTACGCGCTCCGCACCCTGCGCGCCGCGGCCGACGCCGGCGCGAGCGTGGTGATTCTGTGCGACACCAACGGCGGCACCATGCCGGAGCGCGTCGCGGAGGTGGTGGCGGCGGCCCGCGGCGCGCTTTCGTGCGAGATCGGCATTCACTGCCACAACGACTGCGACCTGGCGGTGGCGAACACCATCGCCGCGGTTCGGGCCGGTGCGTCGCAAGTGCAGGGCACCATGAACGGCATCGGCGAGCGGTGCGGGAACGTGGATTTGGTGAGCACGGTCGCGAACCTCGCGCTCAAGTACGGGCATCAGGTGTTGAAGCCCGGCGCGCTGACGCGGCTCACCGAAACGTCGCGCTACGTGTACGAACTGGCGAACCTGAACTTCCGACCGGGGCAGCCGTTCGTCGGGCAGAGCGCGTTCGCGCACAAGGGCGGGATGCACACGCACGCGGTGGCGAAAGACCCGAGCACCTACGAGCACATCACGCCGGAAGCCGTCGGGAACGAGCGCCGCATCCTCGTGTCGGAACTGTCCGGGCAGTCCACGATCCTCTCGAAAACGGCGAAGTACGCGATCAACCACGACAAAGCGCTGATGGCGAAGATCCTCGGCGCGGTGCAAGACCTCGAAAACGCCGGGTACGAATTCGAGGCCGCGGAAGCGTCGTTCGATTTGCTCGTGCGGAAGGTGGCGAAGGAGCACAAGCCGTGGGAGGTTCAAAACAAGCTCACGCTGTACAAGCCGTGGTTCGAGCGCATCAGTTACCGCGTGAACATCGAAGCCCGCGAGAGCGGCACGCCGGTCACGGAAGGAACCGTTCGCGTGAAGGTGCGCGACCAGATCGAGCACACCGCGAGCGAGGGCGACGGTCCGGTGAACGCGCTGGACGGCGCGCTGCGCCGCGCGCTGGTGCGCTTCTACCCGCGGTTGAGCGAAATGGCGCTGGTGGACTATAAGGTGCGCGTCGTAAACCCGCGCGCCGGCACCGCGGCCCGCGTGCGCGTCGTGATCGAATCGCGCGACGGCACCGACGTGTGGGGCACCGTGGGCGTGAGTGAGAACATCATCGAGGCGAGCTGGTTGGCGTTGGTCGATTCAATCGAATACAAACTGTTCAAGGACGCGGAAGCGGGGAAATAACGAGATGCCGACCGAACTGCCGAAGGCGTACGAGCCGAAGGACGCACAACAGAAGTGGCTCACGTTCTGGGAAGAACGCGGCTACTTCCACGCGCAACCAGATAAGAGCAAGAAGCCGTACACCATCGTGATTCCGCCCCCGAACGTGACCGGGGCGCTGCACATGGGGCACGCGCTCAACAACACGCTGCAAGATGTGCTCATCCGGTGGCGGCGCATGCAGGGCTACAACGCGCTCTGGATGCCCGGCACCGACCACGCGGGCATCGCCACGCAATCGGTGGTGGAGCGCCTCGTGTTTTCTCAAGAGAAGAAGACGCGCCACGAGATCGGCCGCGACGAACTCGTGAAGCGCATCTGGGACTGGAAAGACAAATACGAGACACGGATTCTCGGTCAACTCCGCGAACTCGGCGCGAGCTGCGATTGGAAGCGCACGCGGTTCACGCTCGACCCGGTGTGCGCGCGCGCCGTGCGCGAAACGTTCTTCCGCATGTTCCGCGACGGCTACATCTATCGCGGCAAGCGCCTCGTGAACTGGGACGCGCACCTGCAAACGTCGGTGGCCGACGACGAAACCTACACCGAAGACACGAAGGGCGGCTTCTGGACGTTCAAGTACGCCGTGGACGGCGAACCCGACACGTTCATTTCGTTCAGCACCACGCGCCCCGAAACGATGCTCGGCGACAGCGCGCTGTGCGTGCACCCCAGCGACGAGCGCTACAAACACCTCATCGGCAAGACGGTGACGCAGCCGCACACCGGCCGAAAGATTCCGATCATCGCGGACGGCATTCTCGCGGACCCAACGCTCGGCACCGGGTGTGTGAAGGTGACGCCGGCGCACGACCCGAACGACTACGCCTGTTGGCAGCGGCACCCCGAAATCGCCATCATCAACATTCTAAACCCCGACGGCACCATCAACGAAAACGGCGGCGAATATAAGGGCTTGGACCGCTACAAGGCCCGCGAAGCCGTGACGAAGAAGATGGAGGAACTCGGCCTGTTCGGGGGCAAAGAGGACCGCGTGATTCCGCTGAAGTTCAGCGATCGCAGCAAGACCCCCATCGAACCGTACCTGTCGGACCAGTGGTTCGTGAAGATGGCCGACCGCGACGACGGGAAGCCCGGCCTCGCGCAGATGACGATGGACGCCGTGACCGACGGTCGCGTGAAGTTCTTCCCGGAGCGGTACGCGCGCTCGTACCTCGACTGGCTCGCCGAAAAGCGCGACTGGTGCATCAGCCGCCAACTGTGGTGGGGCCACCGCATCCCGGTGTGGTCGAAGCCGCTACACGCGTTGGATGTGACCCGCGGTTCGTACTGGCCGCAAGGAATTGCTGGCGACGAGACGCGCTTTGCGATGCGCGAGACGCTCGATGATAACGGCAACGGGCTTGCACTGTGCTGCGTTGGTCCCGATGCGGAAGACCTCGAACAAGTGCTCCAAGCGCAAGGCTTCGTGCAAGACCCGGACGTGCTCGACACGTGGTTCAGTTCGGCGCTGTGGCCCCACAGCACGCTGGGCTGGCCGGGGCCGGCGCTGCCCGAAGAGCGCGGTGATCGCGCCGCGCCGAACTGGGATACGATGCGCGCGTTCTACCCCACCGGCACGCTCGTGACCAGCCGCGACATCATCTCGCTGTGGGTGGCGCGGATGGTGCTAACGGGCCTCTACAACGTGAACGAAATCCCGTTCACTGACGTGTTCATTCACCCGCAGTTGCAAGACGCGTTCGGCGAGCGCATGAGTAAATCGACCGGCAACGGCATCGACCCGCTCGACATCGTGGAGCGGTACGGCGCGGATTCGCTCCGGTACCAGATGGTGTCCATCGCGGGCGACACACAAGACAGCCGGATGCCGGTGTCGAACGTGTGCCCGTTCTGCGACACCCTCGTGCCGATTAAGCAAGAACACTTGCGCGGGCGCACGAAGCGGCTCAAGTGTCCCGGCGACAAGACGAAGGGAATCACTTGCGGGAAAGAGTTCCGCCCCGGCGGTCCGTGGACGAGCGACGACCCGGAAGTGCCCACCGCGAAGCAGGCGTCGGAACGGTTCGATCAGGGCCGCAACTTCGCCAACAAGCTGTGGAACGCGACACGGTTCCTGCTGATGAACCTTGAGGGCTACGCGCCCGGCGAGGTGAAACTCGACGCGCTGCCCACCGAAGACAAGTGGCTGCTGTCGCGGCTCGCGACCACCACAAAGGTGGTGACGGCGGCGCTCGAAGGGTACAAGTTCAGCGACGTGTCGCGGCTCGTGTACGACTTCGTGTGGAGCGAGTTCTGCGACTGGTACATCGAGATGAGCAAGGGGCGGCTCAAAGACGCCGCCGCGCGGCCGACGGCTCAAAGGGTGCTCGCGGGCGTGCTGGACGGCATCTTGCGGCTGGTGCACCCGGTGATGCCGTTCGTGTCCGAATCGCTGTGGGAAGCGCTGGGCGAAGCCGCGCCCGAGCGCGGGCTTCCGCTGCCGGCGAAAGCGGAAGAAGCCGCGTGCATCGCCAAGTGGCCGAGCTACCCTGAGTCGTGGATCAGCCCCGAAGTCGAAGCGCGGTTCGCGCGCATGCAAGACCTCGTGCGCGGCGTGCGCGAGGTGCGCAACCGCTACCAAGTGGACGACAAAACGAAGCTCGATGTGAGCGTGAAGTGCATCGAAAGCGTGGCGGCGGACTTCAACACGCTGTCGGCGTTCATCGCGCCGCTCGCCGGGATCGCGAACTTCACCGCCGGGCCGAACACCGCCAAGCCGAAGCCGAACGGGAGCGTAGTGCGGCCGGAGTTCGAGGCGTACGTGGCGCTCGCGGGCTACATCGACGAAGCGGCCGAGGCGAAGCGGCTCGAGAAGCAGATCGCGGAGAAGCAGAAGGCGCTGGCGGGCGTGAAGTCGAAGCTGAGCAACGAGAAGTTCGTGAGCAGCGCGCCGCCGGAAGTGGTGCAGCAGCAGCGCGACGCCCTCGCGGACATCGAGAAACAGATCGCGACACTCGAAGAGAACCTGCGCGATATGCGGGGGTGAGTATGATCGTAACGAGCCGCGAACGCCAGTGAGCGGCAACGCACGCGCGATTCGTGCCGCTCACTGGCGTTCGCGGCTCGTTACGAATGCTCCCTCACTCCACGAATACGAATTCCTTGGTCGTGAACAGGACGTGGGCGAGGTCGGCCCACGCCTTCGGGTGGTCCGGCTTGCCGTACTCCGCGCTCAGTTCCTTCACCAACTGCAGCGCGCTGTCACTCTCGTCGCGGGTCGGAGCGCGGCCGAACGCGGTCGCGTACATCGCCCGCACGCGGTCCTCGTTACTCGCCTTCACCTCGAGCACGCGCTTCGCCCACAGGTCGGCTTGTTGCAGCACGAACGGGTTGTTCAGCATCACCAGCGCCTGCGCCGGCACGTTCGACACCGTGCGGCGGCCGATCGCGGTGAACGGCGTGGGGTAGTCGAACGCGGTGAACATCGGGTTCAGGAAGTTGCGGCGCACCGCGAGGTACACGCTGCGGCGGCCGTTGCCGTCGAGCGGGCCGTTCGTGCCCGGCTTGCCGCGACCCACTTGGTGCTCGGTCAGGTGCGGCAGAATGCCCGGCCCTTCCATCTTCGCGTCGAGCCGACCGCTGACCGCGAGGAGCGCGTCGCGGATCGCTTCTGCCTCCAATCTGCGCACGTTCTGACGGTGCAGCAGCTTGTTCTGCGGGTCCGCGGTCTCGGCGCGCGCGGTTTGCTCCGGCGTCGCGCGGCTGCTCTGCTGGTACGCGCTCGAAAACAGCATCAGCTTGTGCATCTCCTTCAGCGACCACTGCCGCGCGACGAGTTCCGTCGCGAGCCAATCGAGCAACTCCGGGTGCGAGGGCGGTTGGCCCTGCACGCCGAAATCGTCCGGGCTGCGAACGATGCCTTCGCCGAAGTGGTGCTTCCACAGCCGGTTCACGATGACGCGCGCGACCAGCGGGTTCTTCGGATCAATCACCGTGCGCGCGAGCTCCGTTCGGCCGCTGCCGGTGCCGTCGAACGGCTTCTGCCCGAAGGCTTCGAGCGTGCCGCGCGGGGCTTCGATGCCGAGCGTCTTGTGGTTCCCGCGCACGAACACGCGCTCGTTGATGCCGGTGCCGTCGCGCGACGCGGGCGCGCGGATCGGGTCCGGCAACTTCGCTTCCAGTTCCTTCACCTTCGCGTCGGTCGAATCCGGCAGCGGCACCTTCGGACCGGCGTCGCCCGGCGGGGGGGCGTCCGCGAAGTGCGCTTCGCTCACCGCGAAGTAGCCGTTCCCCTCGTCGAGCAGTTCGAGGTACGCCGGTTGGCCCTTCCACATCTTCAGATCGAACACGAGCCAGCGCAGGTCCTCGCCGTGATTGATGTCGCGCTTCAGCCCGCCGTAGATCGGGTCTTGGATCAGTTGTAGGCCGTTCAGCACCACGCGCGCCTTCGCACCGCGCCCGGCCACGCGCGCCGCGAGGTACCGCTTGTCGATGGTGAACGTCGGCGAGCGCAGCGCGCCGATTAGCTTGTTCGCTTCGCGGCCCGAATGCGGGAAGCCGGGGCCGGCTTCGGGGCGCAGGGCAAGCCCCTCGGCGTCCCAGCGCCCGCGCCAGCCGTCTTCAAACCGCTCGAACGCGGTCGCGGTGGCGCGCCACTTGTTCGTAGCTTCGCTTTCCGGCGGCGCACCGGCCGGCTCACGCCGACCGTTCGCCTTCGCGCGCGCGTCCTTCAACTCGTTCAGCACCTTCTGCGCCGCGGCCGGGTCGCTCACGTCGGCCCGCGTGTAGCGCGAGCTGGCGAGCACGCCGAACAGCGCGTAGTAGTCCTTCGTGGCAATCGCATCGAACTTGTGATCGTGGCACCGCGCGCAGGAGATCGTGAGGCCGAACACCGCTTTCCCGAACACGTCGATCTGGTTGTCGGTGCGGTCCGCGTACTCGGCGCGCGAATCGACCGGCGAGTGCTTCGCTTCGCCGAGCCACCAGAAACCCGTGGCGAGCAGCGATTCGTTCACCCCGGTGCGCGGGTCGCGCCGCGGATTGGGCATCAGGTCGCCGGCGATGTGTTCCGTGAGGAACCGGTCGAACGGTACGTCCGCGTTGAACGCGCGGATCACGTAGTCGCGGTACCGCCACGCGTCCGCAATCTCGAAGTCGAACTCGTGGCCGTGCGTTTCGGCGTACCGCACCAGATCGAGCCAGTGGCGGCCCCAGCGCTCGCCGTAGTGCTGGCTCGCGAGCAGTTTGTCCACCACCTTCTCGAAGGCGTTCGCGCTCGTGTCCTTCTCGAACGCGTCGATCTCTTCCGGCTTCGGGGGCAGGCCGATGAGGTCGTAGTACGCGCGGCGCAGCAGCGCGCGCTTCTCGGCGGGCGGCGCGAACGACAGCCCGGCGTTGCTCAGTTTCGCCAGCAGGAACCGGTCGATCTCGGTGCCCGCCCCTTGCGCCGCCTTCGGAACCGCGGGGCGCGCGATCGGCTGGAACGACCAGTGCGCTTTGGCGCGCGCCTGCAGGTCGAAGCCGTCTTTCGGGCCTTTCGCAGTGTCGCCGTCGTTGGGCCACGGCGCGCCGCCCTTCACCCACTCGGTGAGAATCGCGATGTCGGCATCGCTCAGTTTGCCCTTCGGTGGCATCTTCAGGTCGCCGTCGTACTTCACGGCTCCGGCGATGTGCTTGGCGGTCGCGGGTCCGGTGTCGCCGCCCTTCACGAAGCCGGCCTTGGTGTCGAGGCGCAGGCCGCCCTTCTGCTTCTTCGCGTCGTGACAACTGGTGCAGTTCGTAACGAGAATCGGCCGCACCTTGCGCTCGAAGTAATCGGTATCGACCGGCTCCGCGCCGCGCGCGAGTGGGGCGGCGAGGAGCAGAAGTGGCAGCGCGAAACGCATGAGTGGTACTCGGGAGCGGATGAACCGGCAGAATGGTATCATCGGGCATTGGGGGCGCGCGTTCAAGCGAAACCGCTCGTCGCGCTCGGCGTTATTCAAGAAGCGCCCCCTTCGGGGGCTCCGCTGTACGGTCTTGGTTGGCGCGTTCGCGCTGAGGAGTTTCATGGCTAGCGAGCGCGACGCGCCGAGCGTCACCGATTACGCCGTCACGGCGCTGTCGCCCGTGCTCATCATGCTGATGGTCGGCAGTCTCGTGTTCTTCCTTGTGGAAGTGCTGTACGCGGGGAAGTATTCCGGCCGGCTCCTGTACACGCTGTTCTTCTTCGTGTCGGCGGCGGTGCTCGTCGCCCGCGTCTCCATTCAGCAAGGCACGGGGCGCGCCGCGGTCTACGGTCTCGCGCTCGGCGGCGCGACCTACCTCGCGCTCTTGGCATACGTCGAGTACCCCACCGGCTGGTTGAAGTCGTGGGGCTGGCTCGTGAACCTCGGCCTCATGCTGCTCGTGTGGTGGAGCGCGCACAAGCTCACATGGGACTGCACGCACATCGACGAGCGGCAGGAATCGAGCGGGCGCGGGCTTCTGAACGCCGCGGGCCTCGACGCTGACGCGGGCGAGGGGACCGAGGGCATAAGTCAGAGGACAGAGGACAGAGGACAGAGGACAGAGGACAGAGGACAGAAGAAAAGCAAGAAAAAGAAGAAGGCGAAGGCCAAGAAGGGCGAGCACGATTCCAAGTTGTGGTCGTGGATCGAGCGGTACAAGGCCCACAAAGAGAAGGAGCGCAAAGCCGGGCACACGCCGGGCGTGTGGGTGCTGTACTTCGCCCTCGCGGCGCTGCCGCTGTTCGCGCTCGGGCAATCGCTGATTTCCCCCGAAGACGCGGAGCGCCGGCAAGCGAGCTTTTTGCAGATGACCGTGTACATCGGGAGCGCGCTCATGCTCCTCGTCACCACGAGTTTGCTGGGCGTGCGGCGCTACCTGCGGCAGCGCAAAGCGAAAGTACCGGTGGCGATGACCGCGAGCTGGCTCGGCCTCGGCGCGCTCATCGTG
Source organism: Gemmata sp. (assembly GCA_022843445.1). Taxonomy (GTDB): domain Bacteria; phylum Planctomycetota; class Planctomycetia; order Gemmatales; family Gemmataceae; genus Gemmata. The sequence continues at coordinate 15,710 of JALHNS010000047.1, read as the reverse complement.
TTCGTGTTCCTCGTGGTCGGGGCGTTCCTCCCGCGCCCGCACTCTGAGGTGCCGTGGTTCGGTATTCAGCGGGCCGGCAAGAAGGACCGCGACGCGTCGCGCTACGCGCAGACCGGCGGCGCGGCGGGCAAGGGCGAAGGTCGTGCCGGCAACGAGAGCAAAGCCGGCGACGGCAGCGCGAGTGGCAAGGGCGGGCAACCCGGTGGCGGCTCGAAGGGCGAGAAGGGCGGCAGCGGGAACGGGCAAGGCGGCAAGGGCGGGAAGGGCGGCAAGAGCGACCAGTCCGGCGGCAACACCAAGGGCGGCGGCAAAGGGAAAGACGGTGAGAGCGAAGCCAAGAAAGACGAAGACGGCGGGAAACAGGGCGGCAACGATTCCGAAGCCGACGACAAGGAGAGCGACGACGACGGCGGGTCGCGCGACGCGGGCGGCTCGCAGTCGCCGCAACTCGGCGGCGCGCTGGAGAAGATCGCGGGTGTTGTGAAGTGGATCGTGTTCGCCGTCATCGCGGTGCTCGTCATCTTCGGGCTGTTCTTCGGCGTGCTGAAGTACCTCGCGCCGTTCACGGGGTGGGCGCAGCGCTTGTTGGACGCCATCCGCGGGTGGTGGGCGAATCTGTTCGGCAAGAAGGAGCGCACCGCGCGCGCCGGGACCGAAGAAGCGAAGTTGCAAGGGCCGCAGCGCCCGCCGCCGTTTAGCGAATACTCGAACCCGTTCGCGGACGGGAGCGCCGAGACGCGCGACGCGGGCGAGCTGATCGCGTACACGTTCGAGGCGCTCGACGCGTGGGCGTGGGACCGCGACGCCGGCCGCGACCCCACCGAAACGCCCATCGAATTCGCGGCGCGGCTGGGCGAAGAGTTCGCGCCGCTGGCGCTGCTGTTCACGCGCAACGCCTACTCGGACCTACCACTACCGGCGAACGCGCTCGCGGTGCTGGAAAGCGCTTGGGAGCAGATGGTTCACGGCGCGCCGGTGGCGGTGTGAAGCAGAGGACAGAGGACAGAGAACAGAAGGCAGAAATGAACCACGGAGGCACAGAGAGCACAGAGGAAAGACAAACACAGAGAACGCAACAGAGTTGAGTTCCGAACACCACAGCCTGTTGTATTCTCTGTGTTGGTTTTCTCTCTGTGTTCTCTGTGCCTCTGTGGTTCATTTCTGCCTTCAGTTCTCTGCGCTCTGTCCTCTGTCTTCCGCATTCGGTGCTGGCGGTTCGGGGGCGAATCCGGTAGTTGTGTGTGTACCTCTCTCTTCCCCACGCTGCCGGGCCGTTATGAGCGATGCGCCGAAATTTCTGCCGTTCGGGTCCGATCCGGTGCCCGCGTCTCCGCCGCCCGCGCCGCCCAACGACGCGCCGGGCGAGTACGGCTGGTTCGGCCCGCAAGACATGTACCTGTTCAACGAGGGCAGCCACCTCCGGCTGTACGACAAACTCGGGTCGCACCCGGCGTGCGTGAACGGCGTGAACGGGTACCACTTCGCGGTGTGGGCACCGAACGCGGACTACGTGAGCGTGGTCGGCGACTTCAACAACTGGGACCGCGGGGCGCACCCGCTCGCGCGCATCGGGTCGTCGGGCGTGTGGGGCGGGTTCGTACCGAACGTCGGTTCGGGCACCTGCTACAAGTACCACATCGCCGCGCCCGGCGGCTTCGCCAAAGAGAAGACCGACCCGTTCGCGTTCACCTGCGAGATCGCGCCCAAGAGCGCCGCGGTCACGTGGGATCTGGGCTACCAGTGGAACGATTCGGAGTGGATGGCGAACCGCACCAACACCGGCACGCACGACAAGCCGGTGAGCGTGTACGAAGTTCACCTCGGCTCGTGGATGCGCCAAGCGGACCCGCCGTACCACTCGCTGAACTACCGCGAACTCGCGCCGAAGCTCGCGGGGTACTGCAAAGACATGGGCTTCACGCACGTGGAGTTCCTGCCGATCACCGAGCACCCGTTCTTCGCGTCGTGGGGCTATCAGGTCACGGGCTACTTCGCGGCCACCAGCCGCTACGGCACCCCGCAAGACCTGATGTTCCTGATCGACACCCTGCACCAGCACGGCATCGGCGTGATTCTGGACTGGGTGCCGAGCCACTTCGCCACCGACGATTGGGCGCTCGCGCGGTTCGACGGCACCGGGCTGTTCGAGCACGAGGACGCGAAGCAGGGCTTCCACCCGGATTGGGGCAGCTTCGTCTTCAACTACGGGCGGCACGAGGTGCGCAGCTTCCTGCTCTCGAGCGCGCTCTTCTGGCTGGACAAGTACCACATCGACGGCCTGCGCGTGGATGCGGTGGCGAGCATGCTGTACCTCGACTACTCGCGCAAGCAGGGCGAGTGGGTGCCGAACCGCTACGGCGGGAAGGAGAACATCGACGCGATCGCGTTCCTGCGCCGGCTGAACGAAGAGGTGTACCGGCACCACCCCGGCGTGCAGACGCACGCGGAGGAGAGCACGGCGTGGGCGCTGGTGTCGCGGCCCACGTACGTCGGCGGCCTCGGCTTCGGCTTCAAGTGGGACATGGGCTGGATGCACGACACGCTCAAGTACTTCATGAAAGACCCGATCCACCGGCGGCACCACCAGAACGACCTCACGTTCCGCATGCTGTACGCCTACAACGAGAACTTCGTGCTGCCGCTGTCGCACGACGAGGTGGTGCAGGGCAAAGGCCCGCTGTGGGACAAGATGGCCGGCGACGAATGGCAGAAGTTTGCCGGGCTGCGCCTGCTGTTCGCGTACCAGTGGGGCATGACCGGGAAGAAACTGCTGTTCATGGGCTGTGAGATCGCGCAGCGCCAAGAGTGGCGGCACGACCAGAGCATCGACTGGCACCTCACGAAGATGGGGCCGCACCACGTGGGCGTGCAGAACCTCGTGCGCGACCTGAACAAGCTGTACGCGAGCGAGCCGGCCATGCACGAAAAGGACAACCAGCCCGGCGGGTTCGACTGGATCGACTGCACCGACGCCGCGAACAGCGTCATCAGCTTCGTGCGCCGCGGCACCGGCGACGAGGTGGTCGTGGTGGCGCTGAACTTCACGCCGGTGCCGCGCCCGAACTACCGGATCGGCGTGCCCGGGCCGGGCGTGTGGGCCGAGGTGCTGAACACCGACGCGGGCGTCTACGGCGGCAGCAACGTGGGCAACGGCGGCAGCGTGCACGCCGAGTTCGCCCCGCTGCACGGCCAGAAGTATTCGGTGAGCATCAACCTGCCCCCGCTCGGGGCGGTGTTCTTCAAGGGCCGCGTGTAAATGCGCGGCGCGGGCCGGCATCCCTTGCTAGCTCCCGCCCCGCGAGGTGACTCCCGTGACCGCACGCGACCGCTTGCTCGCCGCCGCCGACCGCCTGTTCTACCGCGACGGGCTGCGCGCCTCCGGCATCGACACCGTCATCGCCGAGGCCGGCGTCGCGAAGATGACGCTGTACTCGCACTTCAAATCCAAAGACGAACTGATCGCCGAATACCTGCGGCACCGCGGGGCGCGCACCCGCGAGTGGCTCGCCACCACCGCCGCGCGCCGGGCCGCGCAAAGCGGCGACTGGATCACCGGGCTGTTCGCGGCGCTCAAGGAGTGGTTCGCGTCGCCGGAGTACCGCGGGTGCGCGTTCATCAACGCCGCGTCCGAACTGCCGGACCCGGCCCACCCCGCGCGCGCGGCCATCGCCGAACACGAGCGCCTGTTCGCGGAACTGGTCACGGACGTGCTCCGCAAGGCGAAGGTGCGCGACGCCGAAGACCTCACCGAAGCGCTGGTGCTGATCATCAACGGGGCGATCGTGTCGGTCGCGTGCGGCGGGCCGCCGGAAGTGGCGGACACGGCGCTCGCCGCCGCGCGCAAGGTGCTCGGCCGCGCGAAGTGATTTTTTTCTGTAAGCACTATACAGACTTGTCTGTATATGTTCGCGTCGGGGGCAGTTCCCCGGCGAACCACGCGAACACGGAGCGAACCATGTCCCGCATTCACGCGATCGAACCGAACGAAGCGACCGGCCGCGCGAGCGAACTGTTGGCCGCGGTGAAGGCCAAACTGGGCCTCGTCCCGAACCTCATGAAGGTGATGGCCGCCGCGCCCGCGGTGCTCGAAGGGTACCTCGGCCTGTCCGGGGCGCTCGCGCACGGCACGCTGCCGCCCAAGCTTCGCGAGCAGCTCGCGCTGGTCGTCGGCGAGGCGAACGGCTGCGACTACTGTCTCTCCGCGCACTCGCTGTTCGGCAAGAAGCTGGGGCTGACGGAAGGGCAAGTGCTCGCGGCCCGCGAGGGCCACTCGGACGACGCGAAGACCGGTGCGGCGCTCGCGTTCGCCCGCCGCGTGATCGACGCCCGCGGCCAAGTGACCGACGCGGACGTGGACGCCGTTCGCGCCGCCGGGTTCGGCGACGGCGAGATCGCGGAGATCGTGGGGCACGTCGCGCTGAACACGTTCACCAACTACGTGAACAACGTGGCCGAGACCGAGATCGACTTCCCGAAGGCCCAACCGCTGTCCCGCTGATTCCGCTTAGCACTTCGCCGGTCGCACCCGCGGCCGGCGCGCCCGTTCGCCCCAACCGAGGTTCTGTGATGTCCACTCCGCTCGTGCCGCCGTTCACGCTCGAAACCGCCCGCGCGAAGGTGCGCGCCGCGGAGGACGCTTGGAACTCCCGCAACCCGGACCGCGTGAAACTCGCGTACACGGAAGACACCGTGTGGCGCAACCGCGGCGAGTTCCCCGTTGGCCGCGAACAGGTGCGGGCGTTCCTCGCGCGGAAGTGGGAGAAGGAACTCGACTACCGGCTCGTGAAAGAGCTGTGGGCGTTCGACGGCAACCGCATCGCGGTGCGGTTCCAGTACGAGTGGCACGACGCCGCGGGGAACTGGTTCCGCAGCTACGGCAACGAGCTGTGGGAGTTCGACGACCGTGGGCTGATGCGCCGCCGCGAGGCCAGCATCAACGACGTGCCGATTCGCGCCGAAGACCGGAAGTTCCACTGGCCCGCGCCCGGCCCGCGCCCGGCCGACCACCCGGGCATTGACGGTGTCGCGTAACCGTTTCTCTTCAAATCCAACCGGAGTTCGATCATGTTCCGCTTCACGCTCCTCGCGGCGCTCGCTGTTGCGCCAGTGGCTTCCGCCGCCGACGCGCCGAAGGTGTACCACCGCACCGCGAAGGTGAACGACCTCGACATCTTCTACCGTGAGGCCGGCCCGAAAGACGCCCCCATGGTGCTGCTGCTCCACGGCTTCCCCACCAGCTCGCAGATGTTTCGCACCCTGATTCCGGCGCTCGCGGACAAGTACCGCGTGATCGCCCCGGATTACCCGGGCTACGGCCACAGCAGCACGCCGCCGCGCGACAAGTTCGAGTACACCTTCGACAACTTGGCGAATGTGATCGAGAAGTTCACCGAAACCGTGGGGCTGAAGAAGTACGCGCTCTACGTGCAGGACTACGGCGCACCGGTCGGCTACCGGCTCGCGGTGAAGCACCCGGAGCGCGTGACCGCCATCGTGGTGCAAAACGGTAACGCCTACGACGAGGGCTTGGACAACGACTTCTGGAAGCCCATCAAGGCGTACTGGAAGGAACCGACCAGCAAGGAGAAGCGGGACGCCCTGCGGCCGTTCCTGAAGTACGACGCGACCAAGTGGCAGTACACGCACGGGGTGAAGGAGCCGGGGTTGGTGTCGCCCGACGGCCCGGCGCACGACCAGTTCTTGCTCGACCGCAAGGGCAACGACGAGATTCAGCTCGACCTGTTCCTGAGCTACGGGAGCAATCCGAAGGAGTACCCGAAGTGGCAGGAGTACTTCCGCAAGCACCAGCCGCCGGTGCTGATCGCGTGGGGGAAGAACGACCAAATCTTCCCCGCGGCCGGCGCGGAGCCGTACAAGCGCGACCTGAAGAACCTCGAGTACCACCTGCTGGACGCCGGGCACTTCGCGCTGGAAACGCACGGCGACGAGATCGCGAAGCTGACGCGGGCGTTCTTGGAGAAGCACGCGAAGTAGCCGAGCGGCGCGCGGTGTGGTAGTCTGCTCCGTACCGCGGGCGCGCCGCCCGCGGTCACATCTCACGGGAGCGACTCATGCGCGCGTTCGCGTTCCACGTCCCGGCGGTCGCGGTGCTGGCCCTCGGGTTCGTCCCGGCCGGCGCGTCGGACGAACCGCCCTCGAACAAAGAGATCCTCACCTCGCTGAACAACCTGAAGCAGATCGGCATCGCCCACCACAGCTACCACGACGTGAACGGCTTCATGGCGCAAGACGTCGTCAATAAGGACGGCAAGCCGCTCTTGAGTTGGCGCGTGCAACTGCTGCCGTTTATCGAACAGGACAATCTGTACCGGCAGTTCAAACTCGACGAGGCGTGGGACAGCGCCGACAACAAGAAGCTGATCGCGATGATCCCGAAGGTGTACGCGCCGATCCGCGTGAAGGCGAAAGAGGGCGAGACGTTCTACCAGTGCTTCACCGGCAAAGACGCGCTGTTCGGCCCCGGTAAAAAGGTCTCGATCGCCGGGATCCCGGATGGCACGAGCAACACCATCATGGCGATCGAAGCCGGCGACCCGGTGATCTGGACCAAGCCCGCGGACATCGCCTACGACGCGAAGAAGCCGCTCCCGAAGCTCGGCGGCATGTTCGAGGGCAATTTCAACATCGGCCTCGCCGACGGTAGCGTGATGTGGGTGAAGAAGGGGTTCGACGAGAAGGTGCTGCGCGGCGCGATCACGCCCGCCGGTGGCGAAGAGATCGATCTGAAGAAGCTGAAGACGCGCGAGTGAGGTACCTTGTCGAACCGCCGGCGTGAGCCGGCGGGTGCGGGAGGGAAACAACCCGCCGGCTCACGCCGGCGGTTCGACCGATCTGGAGGGTCCCTTATGCGCGCACTGTTCGTTGCGGCGCTCGGCGCTCTGCTCGCGCTGCCGGCCGGCGCGGCCGACGAGCCGCCGTCGTGGAAAGAAGTGGTTGCTTCGCGGAACAACCTGAAGCAGATCGGCCTCGCGCATCACGCGTATCACGATGTCAACAACGCGATGGCGACCGACATCGTGGACAAAGGTGGTAAACCGCTCTTGAGTTGGCGCGTGCAAATCCTGCGGTTCATCGAAGAGGACGACCTGCACGGCGCGTTCAAACTCGACGAACCGTGGGACAGCGAGAACAACAAGAAACTGATCGAGAAACTCCCGAAGGTGTACGCGCCGATTCGCGTGAAGGCGAAGGCGGGCGAGACGTTCTACCAGACCTTCACCGGGCCGGACGCACTCTTCGGATCGGGGAAGAACCCCAAGTTCCCCGGCAGCATCACCGACGGTACTTACAACACGGTGCTCGTGGTGGAAGCCGGCGACCCGGTGATCTGGACGAAGCCCGCGGACATCGCCTACGACGCGAAGAAGCCGCTCCCGAAGCTCGGCGGCATGTTTGATGGCAACTTCAACGTCGGCCGGTGCGACGGCGGCACCTTCTGGGTGCGCCGCGGGTTCGACGAAAAGACGTTCCGCGGCTTGATCACACCCGCCGGCGGCGAAATCACCGATTGGGACAACCTCAACAAGAAGTGACCCACAGGAGCGAACGATGCGCGCGTCCCTGATTGCACTGGCTCTCGCGGCGCTGGTCGCGGTGCCGGCCGCCGCCAACGACGAACCGCCGTCGTGGAAAGCGGTCGTCACCGGGCAGAACAACGTGAAGCAGATCGGGCTCGCGTTCCACAACTTTGAGAGCGCCAACGGCTTCTTGCCGCAAGACGTGAAGGACAAAGACGGCAAACCGCTTCTGAGCTGGCGCGTGCAACTCCTGCCGTACATCGAAGAGGAGACGTTGTACCGCTCGTTCAAGTTGGACGAACCGTGGGACAGCGCCGACAACAAGAAACTCATCGAGAAGATGCCGAAGATGTTCGCCCCGGTTCACACGAAGGCGAAGGCCGGGCACACGTTTTATCAGGGCTTCACCGGGGGCGGTGCGCTGTTCGGCGGGAAGGGCAAGCTGAGCATCGTCGGCATCACCGACGGCACGAGCAACACGGCGCTGGTGGTGGAAGCCGGCGAAGCGGTGATCTGGACGAAGCCCGCGGACCTCGTGTACGACCCGAAGAAGCCCCTGCCGAAGCTCGGCGGCGACCTCGACGGCAACTTCAACCTCGGGTTCGCGGACGGCAGCGTGCGGTGGGTGAAGAAGGGCTTCGACGAGAAAACGATGCGCCTCGTCATCACCGCGAACGACGGCGAAGTCGTGGACGTGAACAAGCTGTTCAAGCGCGAGTGACGCGCCGCGGAAGCGAGCGGCGCGACGTAAGTCCGCCGGTGAAGCAACACAGCTTCGGTGAGCGTTGCGCACCTGAGTTGAATAGCTCTACCGGCGGACTTACGTCGCGCCGCTCGCTCGCTCCTTCACCCCCACGTACAGCGTCGCGATGCCGAACGTGAACGGCTCGAACGTCACATCGGTCAGGCCCGCGGCGCGCATGCGGTCCGCGAGCGCTTCGTAATCCGGGAACTGCAACACGCTCGCGGGCAGGTACCGGTACGCGCTCTCCTTGCTGCGCGACAGCAGTTGCCCCACGAGCGGCAGCAGGTAGCGGAAGTACCACAGGTACAACCGGCCCAGTACGCGGTTGCGCGGCTTGCTGAACTCCAGCACCGCGACGCGCCCGCCGGGCTTGGTCACGCGCACCATCTCCCTGAGGCCCTTGTCCATATCGGTCACGTTGCGCAACCCGAACGAGATCGTGACCAGTTGGAACGTGTTGTCCGCGAACGGCAGCGCCTGCGCGTCGCACTCCACGAACTGCACGCGGGCCGCGGCCCCGGCTTTGTCGGACTTCAGCGCGGCGCGCACGAGCATTTCGTGTGCGAAGTCCGCGCCCACGATACTGAGCGCGCCGTTCGCGGCGCGGTCGTAGGTGAGGGCGAGGTCGCCGGTTCCGGTACACAAGTCGAGCATCGGGCCGGCGCTCGCCGGGCCGGGCGGAACGAGCCGCGCCGTGCGGTCGCGCCACCGCTTGTCGATGTTCAGCGACAGTAGGTGGTTCAAGAAGTCGTACCACGGCGCGATCTGCCCGAACATGCGGCGGATGCGCGCTTCCTTCTTGTCGAGCAGTTCGGTCGGCACGGCGGTTTCCAATTCGGTGGCTCTCGGCTCTGCGGTGGTTTATAACTTGAACCGCGGCGCGGCCCGCGCCGCAACTCGCGCCACGCGGAGAGTGTGCCGTGCTCGAATGCGAAGCGCTCGCGCTCGGCACCGACGGCACCATCCGCGATGCCACCACCGGCGCGCCGGCGGGCACCGCGACCGTGCTCGCGCCGCTGAAGTGGCTGTTCGGCCGGTTCGCACCGGTCGCGCTCGAAGTGCGCGAGGAACCCGATGGCGCGCTCGTGTTCACCGCGCGCCGCGGGTGGGGGCCGTTCGCCCGCTGGTACGACGTGTGCGACGCGAACGGCGCGCGCCTCGGCGCGGTATCCGCGCACCACGGCCAACTGCTCGTCGCCGACCGTTCCGACGACGTGTTCGCGGACGCGACGCCGACCGGCGCGGGGTGGACGTTCCGCACGACCGAAGGCGACGAATTCGGCACCGGCGGGCGCGTGGTGCGCCCCGCGCCGCGGTTCGCCGACGACCCGCCCGCGAAAATACTGCTACTCGCCGCGAACCTCGTAGCCCTTCTCCTCAAACTTCCTCAACTGCCGACCGGGAGCGACTGACATGCTGACCGCCGACGGGTGCCGCGCGCGCCGCCAACGGTTCCTCGATCGCCTCAAGCCCGCACACGCCGTGGTGCTCGCGGACCCGCTGCACCTGCGCTACTTCGCCAACCTGTACGTGGACGGCATCAGCAACTCCGCGGACTTCGGCGGCGTACTGGTGATTCAGCCGGACGGCAAATCCGCGCTCTACCACGACAACAAACTGCCCGGCGTCGGGGCAGCGTTCGTCGACGAGAAAAAGCCGCTGCCGTGGTACACCGGGCAGGAACCCGAAACCGCCGGGCGGCGCATCCTGCTGCGCACCGCGGTGCAGGAGAACGGCGGGCGCGTTCACGATTGCATCTGCGATCCGCTGTCGCCGCAAGTGTATTCGATCATCGGCGACATGCGCCGCCGCAAGGACGCGGACGAAGTCGCGCTGCTGAAACGCGCGATGCGCGCCTGCGACGCCGGGCACGCGTGGGGCAGGGCGAACATCAAGCCGGGGATGACGGAGCTGGAGGCGTACGCGGGCGTAGCGAACGCGGTGTACGCGGCGCTCGGCCAGTTCACGACGGTGTACGGCGACTTCACCGTTTCGCCCGGCTCCAAGAAGCGCGGCGGCCCGCCGACCCCGCACGTCCTCGAAGCGGGCGAGTTCTTCATCCTCGATTACTCGGTGATCGTGCAGGGCTACCGCAGCGACTTCACGAACACGCTCTGCGTCGGCGGCAAACCGACCGCCGACCAGCAGCGCCTGATGAACCTGAGCTTGGGCGCGATTGCCGCGGGCGCGAAGGAACTGAAAGCCGGGGTGACGTGCCAACAGGTGTACGACGCGATGCGGGCCGTCTTCGCCGCCGGTGGCATGGCGGACTACTTCACGACGCACGGCGGGCACGGCTTGGGCATCTCGCACCCGGAACCGCCGTACATCGTGCGTCACTCCACCGAAACGCTGGTGAGCGGCGACGTGGTGACGCTCGAACCGGGCCTGTACGTAGACGGCGTCGGCGGCCTGCGCATCGAGCACAACTACCTCGTCACCGACACCGGCAGCGAGCAACTGAGCAACCACACCATCGCGCTGGGGTGACCGCGGGCCGGGGATTTGGTGCTGTCGCGGGAGGGTGCGTGGGGCGTCTTGAGGGCCACCGCGGCGGCCCGGTCAAATCCACTTCCTCCGAAGGAGCCACATCTTCACGAGCTGCGTCAGCATGACGTAGCACGTCAGAGTGGCGGCCAACAGGGGCCAGTATAGGGCCGGCAGGGGGGTGAACCCGAGGTAGCCGCCCACCGGCGTGAACGGCAGCGCGATGCCGACGGCCACGATCAAACCGGACGCGACCACGAGCGGCCACGACGCGATACTCTGGAGGAACGGGATTCGGTTGGTTCGGATCACGTGGATGATGAGCGTTTGCGTGAGCAGACTCTCCACGAACCAGCCGGTCTGAAACAGGCTCGCGCTGCGCGCCGCGGCTTCGGGCGTGGAGATGTCCCAGCAGCCGAAGAGGTATAGCATCATGAAGAACGTTGTGTAATCGAACAGTGACGAGCACGGGCCGATGAACACGATGTAGCGCGTCAGCTCGCGGATGTTCCACGGTCGCGGCTTTTCGATCTGTTCGGGGTCCACGTTGTCGGTCGGAATGGCCGTCTGGCTCACGTCGTAGAGCATGTTGTTGATGAGAATCTGAATCGGGGCGAGCGGCAGGAACGGGACGAACGCGCTGGCCCCCAGCACGCTGAACATGTTCCCGAAATTGCTGCTCGCGCCCATGCGCACGTACTTCAGGATGTTGACGAAGACCTTGCGCCCCTCCACCACGCCCTCTTCTAGCACCAGCAGCGACTTCTCCAACAGGATCATGTCCGCCGATTCCTTGGCGATGTCTACAGCGGTGTCCACGCTGATGCCGACATCGGCGGTGCGCAGGGCGGGCGCGTCGTTGATGCCGTCGCCCATGAACCCGACGGTGTGCCCCCGGGATTGCAGCGCGGCGATGACGCGCTGCTTGTGCGCGGGGGAGACGCGGGCGAACAGCGTGGTTTCCTCCACCGCCTCCGCGAGTTGCTCGTCGGTCAGTTTCTCCACGTCCGCGCCCAGCAGCACGCGCTCGGTGGACAGCCCGACTTCCGCGCACACCTTCCGGGCGACCAGTTCGTTGTCGCCGGTCACGACCTTCACGCGCACGTCGTGCCCTTCGAGCGCTTTGATGGCCGCCCGGGCGGTGTCCTTCGGCGGGTCGAGGAAGGCCACGTAGCCGTTGAGGACGAGGGCGCACTCGTCGGCCTTCGAGTAGGGCGTGGCGCCTCCCGCGACGGCACCGCGCGGCGGCACCTCCTTGCTCGCGATGGCGAGTACGCGGAAGCCGTCGGCACTCAACTGTTGGTACTCCTCCTTGAGGTCCTCGATGAGGGCCGGGTTCATCGGGAACCGCTCGCCTTCGAGTTCGTACTCCGTGCAGCGGGCGAAGATCTCCTCGGGTGCCCCCTTACTGATGAGGCGATCCGTGCCCCCCGGCGTGCGCACGACCACGGTCATGATGCGGCGCTGGAAGTCGAACGGGATCTCGTCCACCTTCGCGTACTCGGGCACGGCGGCGTGGGCGTGCGTCTCGGTGTGCGCGAGAATCGCGCGGTCGAGCACGTTCTTCAAACCGGTCTGGAAGTGGCTGTTCAGGTACGCCAGCGCGAGCACGCCGTCGTCTTCTTTCAGCACCACGTCGCAGTGCTTTTCCAAGATGACGCGGTCCATCGTGAGCGTACCGGTTTTGTCGGTACACAATACGTCCATCGCCCCCAGATTCTGGATGGCGTTGAGCCGCTTCATGATGACCTTCTTGCGGCTCATCGCCAGTGCGCCCTTAGAGAGGCACACGGCCACGATCATCGGCAGCATTTCGGGCGTCAGGCCGACGGCCACCGCGACCGCGAAGAAGAACGCGTCGCCCCACAGGCCTTTGGTCAGGCCGTTGATGAGGAACACCAGTGGCACCATGACCAAGATAAACCACACCATGAGCCACGTGAACCGGGCGATGCCCTTGTCGAACGCCGTGCGCGTGGTCTGCTGGGCGAGCGACTCGGCCATGCCGCCCAAGTACGTTGCCGCTCCCGTGGCGACGACGACCGCCGCGGCCGAACCGCTCTCGACGCTCGTTCCGAGGAACGCGACGCTGGTCAGTTCGAGCGGGGCCGTCGCCCCGGCACGCTTCTCCGCCGCGAACTTCTCGACCGGGAAGCTCTCGCCGGTCAGCGCCCCTTGCGCGACGAACACATCTTTCGCCTCGACCAATCGCACGTCGCCGGGGATCATGTCCCCGGCGGAGAGTCGCACCACATCGCCCGGCACGAGCTGCGCGACCGGGAGCTCGCGCGCCGCGCCGTCGCGCAGCACCGTCGCCTTCACGGAGATCATGGCTTTGAGTTTCGCCGCGGCGCTGTCGGCCCGGGCCTCCTGTACCAACTTCAGCCCCGCGCCGAGGAGCACCATCAGCGACATGACGCCGCCGGCCCGGGCGTCGCCGGTGGCGAACGACACGACCGCGAGCACGAGCAACAGAAGCACCAGCGGGTTGACCACCGCGTTTCGCAGGAGCTTGCCGGGGCCGGCCCGGCGGTCTTTCGCCAACACGTTGGGGCCGTGTTCCGCCAGCCGCGCGGCGGCTTCCTCTGGCGTGAGGCCGCCGGGCCGGGTCGAGAGGAGCGCGTACACATCGGCCGGGTCCGCCGCCGCCGCTTCCACGACCGCGCGAGACACCTCGATCTGCGGCTTCTGATGCCGAATCGCCGCGAACAGCTTCTTGGGAAACACCTGATGGTGATTCGTCGGCTTCATGGTCGCTCTCGCAGCGGTCCGTGCTCGGCACCTCGGCGGCGGGAAACGCAAGCGCACACGCGCACCGGGGGCACTGCCGGGTTGCGCCCTTCTGCACGGCGCTTACTGGGAGACAGGGTGTCACGACGCGCCGCTGTGCGAAGTGTCGGTGCGTGCGTGCGGACGTGTCAACGAAAAAGCCCCGGGAGCAACTCCTGTCGCTCCCGGGGCTGTGAGGTCGGGCCGGCGGGATTTGAACCCACGACCTCTTGCACCCCAAGCAAGCGCGCTAGCCAAGCTGCGCTACGGCCCGAACTCCCAACTCCTGCTTTGTAACCCCCGCACCCCCGAACGGCAACGCCACATTGACGCAAGGCGCGGTCGTGACGCACCGGCCCGCACTTTCGCGCGCCCCGCGGCCGCCGGTCCCTTGCAACCGGCGCGCCCGTTGGTTAGCTTTACAACCAGAAGCGCAAACGAATCGCACCGGTCGGCCGTTACTGGCGCTGTCGCGCCACTCCATTTCAGAGACGCGGGGTTCCACCGATGCCGCTCGCACGCCTTGCCTCACTGACGCTCCTCGCCCTCGTCGGGTTCGCGCTCGCCGGCACCTCGGCGCGCGCGCAAGAGCTGCCGCGAAAGAACACCGAGGCCTTCCGCGTCGTCAACAACCTCCGCGACTACCCCGGAGGGGGCATCCCCAAAGAGGAACTCGCCAACGGCCAAAAGGCGTTCGCCTCGTTCGCCAAGTACTACGCCGAACTGCTCGCGCACCCGCTCGTCCACAAGGCCCCCACCGAATTCAAGGACGTGAAGTCCCCGAGCGGGCTGGCGGTGCCCACCGTCGACGGCGACATCCTGCGCGAAATGGACCGCTACCTCGTGTACCCCGCGCCGGACGCGCGCAACGTGAGCGGCAAACAAGCCGATTACATTCGCGAAATGGGCGCGGCGCTCGACTCCGCGTTCAAGGAGCAGATCGAAACCGCGACCGAGGCGGTCGTGCGCATCACCACGGCGCGGGCCTACGCGCAAGTGTGCCGCACCGGGGCCGCGGCGCACTTCGCCACGGTCACGGCCGCGCTCACCAACGCGAACGTGCGGCCCGAAATTAAGACCTACATGCTGCAAGCCGCCGGTGCGCTGCTGTCGGCCTACGACCCCACCGAACTCCGCACCCGCCGGCACGCGGCCGACCCGAAAGCCGTCGGCGCGCTGGTCGCGGCCCTGCAAGACAACATCGCGAAGCCGGAACTGCTGGTGCCCGGCCTGCCGGGGAACAAGTTGGACGAGAAGACGCCCGCCGACCAGTTCCTCGTGGTCGCGTACATGCGCCGCCAAGCGGTCAAGGCCCTTGGGCAGTGCCGGTTCGCGGTCGTCGCGGGGCCGGACGGCCGAACCCCCATTTACCCGGCGCACACGCTGTGCCGTGTCGCCCTCGCCGACCCGGCGCTGGTGTTCCCGCCGTCGCCGGGCGAGGCCGCGGACGCGGCGCTGGGCATCTTGAACATGGCCCCGGTGCAGGTGCTGCCGAACGGCCGGGCCGAGTTCGTGAAGGGCTACAACGTCGAGGTCGCGCTCGAGGCGGTCACGTCGGCACTGGTCGCGTTCGCCGCCCCCCGGGCCGCCCGCGCCGACGACCGCACGCTCCCGTGGTCCAACTACGCGGCCCGGCTCGCCGAAGCGCTGGTGACGTACCGCAAACTGTTCGACCCGGACTTCGACCCCACCAAGCCGAGCGCCGCCGACCTGAAACTGGCCCCGGCGCTGGTGGACGAGTACACGAAAGACGTGGCGGCGAGCGTGCTCGCCCCGATGGACAAAGTGGACGTCGCGCGGCCGGTGAAAATCGAAGCGCTGCGGGCCCGCCTGCGCGACGCGCGCAACAGCCCGAAGCGCAAAACCGAACTGATCAGTGGCGCGAGCGCGACGAGCGTCGCGTTCCCGCCAAAGGCCCCGTAACGCACACGGGCACACGGCCCACACCCGCGGAGGTTCTATGAGGCGCGTTCTGATCGCCGGCGCGGTACTGCTCACCGTCGCGGCGTCTCCCGGGTTGGCCGGGTACATCATCTTGCGCGTGGTACTCGACGGCGCCGGCGCGCCCGCGACCGGGGGCTCCGAACTCGGCACCGGGCCGATGGGGCCGATCGGCCTCGGGCCGATGGGGCCGATGGGCGGCCGCCCGATCGGCGGGAGCGGCGGGCCGA